>JAZNDF010000129.1:0-39306 GCA_045587925.1 Faecousia sp. | reverse complement strand
GCCCTTGCTTGCCCCTTCGCTCCTCCCGCCACCGGCGGCGCTCAGGCGCGCAACCATCCCGAACACAGAAGTTAAGCTCGTTTGCGCCGACAATACTTGGCGGGTGACTGCCCGGGAAGATAGGTAACGCGAACACAAAACCTCAACCGTAAGGTTGGGGTTTTCTTATATTTGAATGGGAACGGTGGACGGTCCACCTGTTTCCGGTTGCGGTGCCCTGCGTAAGCATCGCCTGACGAAGCAGGCTCGCTTCCTGCAGACCGCTGCACTTGCTTGCCCCTTCGCTCCTCCCGCCACCGGCGGCGCTCAGGCGCGCAACCATCCCGAACACAGAAGTTAAGCTCGTTTGTGCCGACAATACTTGGCGGGTGACTGCCCGGGAAGATAGGTAATTTCTTTATACAATCTAACGGAGGATTCCTTTTCGGGACTCCTCCGTTTTTTTGCAAGTAGCTATACTTAAATAGCTGAGGTTTTGGAATTAACTGCGTTTGGTTTTGATGATACCAATAGCTGCAGCAATCAAAGTTATAACAGACAGTGCTAAAAAACCATATTTTACAGCCAAACTCCTAACGAGAATATTGGTTGGAGCATCTGATCCACCGATAATAGATGTGTTGGAATTCATACTGTTTGATATTACTTGTGTGTGAATGTATCCGATTAATGCTTGTACGAGATAAATTGCGGCGATGATTCCTATGATGATAAACACTGCACGCCATATCTTTCTTTGCTTCTCTGTTCGTTTTGCAAATTGCTCATTTAGAATTTCAAGCTTATCAGTAATCATTTTAACTTCTGCTTTGCTGTTGCTTTCTGTTTCGTCTCCAAGAAGAATGTTTACGGATGTATCCAACGCATCTGCAATTCGCAGTAACATTTCTGAATCCGGAACAGAAGAACCGTGTTCCCATTTTGAAATAGTCTGTCTTACCACATTGAGCTGAATGGCTAGTTCATCCTGCGACATTCCTTTGGATTTACGAAGTTTTCTTAAATTATCGTTCAGCATAAAACTCTCTTCTTTCGCTGATCTAATTATATAAGTATGGATAAGCTTTTACAAGCAATGAGTATTAACTTTTCCGCAACGAGATTGCTGTACATTGCCTTTTGTTTGACTATCTTGGGAAATTCATATATAATATGCAAAAAAATATCAGGGGGTAAAGTGGATGAGAAAAAGGATTTGTTTGCTAGCTTTGTTTTTACTGATTGTTGCATTTCTGACCGGTTGCGGGAATGACTCCGGTGCACACGACGCATTTACCCGCTATGAAGCCGGGTTCTCTATCATTGTTAGTAATACTTCCGCTGGCGGGAAGACAGGTATTTCATCAAGCAATCTTGCAGCAGAGCGCCCATTTGTTGAATCCTGCGTTACTGTGATGAAGAGCAGCTCCGTTTTGGAGCAGGTCATAGAAAAATCCGGTTATGCCTTATCTGCTGATCAGCTTAGCAATATGTTGTATTTTGATATCGGTGATGAAACATCGGTCATTCACATTCGTGTTGTAAGTGACAGCAGTGCGTTTTCTTTGGATATTGCCCAGGCAATGGCGGAGGCGATCCCCCAAAGTATCGAAGATATTATGGAAGATGTAAGTGTTAGACTTTTGGATTCACCGTTGGTAGTCGAAATTAAGACAGATAAATAAAAATAATACTTTCGTTTTTTAATTGGGTATGCTATAATAATAAGAGCGATATTATATACTCGCAGAAACTGATGGAATTTTAGTTACCTTGCAGGCCTTTGAGCCGGCGCAATGGAGGGAATACTATGGCAAAAAAGAAAGATAAGGGGAATATGATGCCCAGGCAGGAATGGAAGCCTCACTGGTCCCTGAAAGGGGCTTACAAGGTGTGGCGCGTTGCGTTTGGATCCTTTAAGGTCCTTTTGGGCGCAGCGGCAACCGTACTTTTAATTGGTATTGTATGTGCGTTTGTATTTGTTGGCGTTCTGGGCGATTACCTTCAGGAGGATATACTGCCGGAAGCAGTTGTGGATCTGGATAGCTACGAATATGAGCAAAACTCCTATTTGTATTATGTGGATTCCTCCGGACAAATTCAGGAATATCAAAAGGTCTTTGCGGAAACCAGCAGTACCTGGGTGAATTATGAAGATATTCCCCAAAATCTGATCAACGCCGCAGTTGCCATTGAGGACCACCGCTTCTATGAGCATCAGGGCGTAGACTGGGTTACGACTGTGAAGGCTACCGCAAGAATGTTCTTTGGCGACTCCTCTGTGGGCGGCTCCAGTATTACTCAGCAGCTGATCAAAAATCTTCTGCTTACAGAAGATGAAAGTGCTGACGATGTTACAGTACAACGAAAAGTCCTGGAGATTTTCCGGGCGGTTCAAATGGAAAAGAGCTATGATAAAGAGACGATTATGGAATTGTATCTGAACTTTATCTATTTGGGGCAAGGATGCCGCGGTGTTCGCTCTGCGGCGGAGACCTATTTCGGAAAAGAACTGGAAATGCTTACCCTTGCCGAGTGTGCTTGTCTGATCGGCATTACCAATAACCCCTCTTTGTTTGACCCCTATAGCGATGAAGTCTTTACCTATAAAGGTGAAGAAATGAACGGTATGCAGCGCAACCGCTACCGTCAGCTTCTGGTTTTGGGTGCGATGCTTGAATATGAAATGATCACCCAGGAGGAATATGACGAGGCTGTTGCACAGGAAATTGTGCTTAAAAACGGTGTTGACGACAAAGACCGCCTGGCAAAATGTCCCAATGAAGAATGTGGATATAAGAACACCGTGGCGAATTTTACCCCCACTGAAACTGCTTATTACTGCCCGGTATGTCATACAGAAACTGAAGTAGGCAAGAGCGCCTCCCAGTCCACATACAGCTGGTTTACAGATACAGTTCTGGAAGATGTGGCGAAGACAATGGCGGAGGAGAATGGGATGACCTGGAACTCTGCCACCAAGGGCCTGCTTATGCAACAGATTCAGCGGGGCGGTTATCACATTTATACCACGCTGGATATGAGTGTACAAAATCAGGTGGATGCGATTTATACGGACCTTTCTCAGATCCCCAAAACCAGAAGCGGTCAGCAGCTGCAATCGGCAATCGTTGTGATCGACAACAAAACCGGCGATATTGTAGCAATGGCCGGCGGCGTTGGTGAAAAGGAAGGCTTCGACGATTGGAACCGCGCTACAGACGCACAGCTTCAGTCCGGTTCTTCCATCAAGCCCTTGAGCGTTTATGCACCGGCCTTTGAGTTGGGTACAGTTTCTCCCGTTACGGTGATCAAGGACCTGCCCAACAACTACAACAGCGGTGCTTATCCGCTTAATGACTCCCGTAGATACGATTATGCCCGTACGATCTACAGCGGTGTTGTATCTTCGGTCAATACCATTGCGGCCAATACTCTGGATAAAATCGGCATTAAGTATGGCTTTGATTTTGCAAAGGAGAAATTTGGTCTGTCCACATTGGTGGAAAGCTATACCAATTCTGTAGGCAAGACATTCTCGGATGTGGGTCTTGGACCCTTGGCGTTGGGTGCACAAACCTGGGGCGTTACAGTCCGGGATATGGCAAGTGCCTTTGCTACCTTTGCAAATGACGGCGTTTACCGTCAGGGAAGAACCTTCACCAAGGTTTACAACAGCAACGGTGAGCTGGTGCTGTCAAACGCCCAGGAAAAGAAGGAGCTTTTGAGCACCAAGACAGTTGACTATATGAACTACTGCCTGACAGGCGGCGTTAACAGCGGTACAGGTACTGCGGCTAAGATCAGCGGTATAACCACCGCGGGCAAGACCGGTACTACCAGTGACAACAAGGATAAGTGGTTCTGTGGCTTTACCGGCTATTATACTGCAGCGATTTGGTGCGGTTATGACACACCTGAGGTGATTTCCGGTGTTTCCGGCAACCCCGCTGCACAGCTGTTTAAGAAGGTTATGACCCCCTTGCATAGCGGAAAGTCGGATGTCAGTCTCTATAATGGCGATAAGATGTACACCGTATCCATCTGCTTAAGCTGCGGTAAATTGGCAACCGAGGCTTGCAAGAACGATGTTCGTGTAGGCGTTGCAGATGATTTTGCACCCACTGCCAGTGCCCGTGCATATTCCGAGGACCTTCCCGGACAAAGCTGCACCTGCCACGTGGAGGTTGACTATTGTATGACCGGCAAGGGCGTTGCCAATGAATATTGCAAGCACTTTATGGAAGCAGATCCCGAAGTGAAGGTGGAAAAGAAGTCTCTGGTGAAGCTGACTCAGTCTGCGATCGATGAGATCAACAGAGCTTCCAGATACAATTTGCGGCCTGCTTACCGTATGAACGAATATGTGTATCTGGTGACCGGAGACGGAAAGGACGCCTCCTTCAAGGGCTTTGGATACGATATCAATCAGAATGTGGATGCGCCCTATGTGGTTTGTACGACCCACACTCAGCAAAGTTGGGAGCAATACCAAAAGGATCACCCCCAGGAGCCTGTGGAGCCGGATACTCCGGTAACACCGGATGGCGGCACGCAGACACCTACTGAGCCTTTGACACCGTAATATAAATTAAGGAGAAACAGATGATCTGGATTTCAGACGAATGGAAGGAATATGAGCTGCTGGATGCAACCGACGGAGAACGGTTAGAGCGCTGGGGAAAGTACCTGTTGGTCCGTCCGGACCCCCAGGTCATTTGGAGCACACCCCACACCGATCCGGGTTGGAAAAAATACCACGCCCGATATGTCCGATCTTCCACCGGCGGCGGTCACTGGACTGACCATAATTTACCGGATCGCTGGCAGATCCACTATAAGGATTACCTGACATTCAATGTAAAGCCTATGAATTTCAAGCATACGGGTGTATTTCCGGAGCAAGCGGCCAACTGGGACTTTATCCGGGATAAGGTCGCTTCCGCGGGAAGACCGGTGCGTGTGCTGAACCTGTTTGCTTATTCCGGCGGTGCCACACTGGCGGCTGCTGCAGGCGGAGCAGAGGTTTTTCATGTGGATGCTTCAAAGGGAATGGTATCCTGGGCAAAGGAAAATGCACAGGCTTCCGGGTTGGCGGACCGCCCCATTCATTGGATCGTGGATGACTGCGGAAAGTTTATCCAACGGGAAATTCGCCGTGGACGGCGGTACGACGGTATCGTTATGGACCCGCCCAGCTACGGTCGTGGACCCAGCGGCGAAATATGGAAGATGGAAACGAGCTTTTACCCCTTCTTATTGGAGGTTGGGAAACTGCTTACCGACAATCCGTTGTTCGTCATTATCAATTCCTATACCACCGGTCTTGCGCCCTCTGCAGTGGGTTATGCTTCTGATACGGTATTTGCACCGATCTGCGGCGGCAGTACAGCTGTTGGAGAATTGGGCTTACCGGTGCGATCCACAGGGCTGATGCTGCCTTGCGGCGCGGCGGGACGATGGACACCCTGACGGGAGGATTTACTTTGAGCACAGCGATGATAACAGAACACTTGGCATACACCTATCCGGGCGTGGATGACACGCCCGGCGTTGCCGTCTTTGAAGATTTGAATTTGCAGATCGAAAAAGGCACATTTGTGGCAGTTTTGGGCGGTAACGGCTGTGGAAAATCCACCCTTGCCAAGCATTTTAATTCTATTTTACTGCCCAGCGGTGGCAAGGTTTATGTGTGCGGTATGGATACCGCGGAACCGGATAATTTAATTAGGATCCGCCGCAATGTGGGAATGGTTTTCCAAAATCCCGATAACCAGATCGTCTCTAATGTGGTGGAAGAGGATGTGGCATTCGGACCGGAAAATCTGGGTGTT
Source organism: Faecousia sp. (assembly GCA_045587925.1). Taxonomy (GTDB): domain Bacteria; phylum Bacillota; class Clostridia; order Oscillospirales; family Oscillospiraceae; genus Faecousia. The sequence goes on along the minus strand of JAZNDF010000129.1, from coordinate 33,493 downwards.
TCTGCACCTATGATCCGACTTCGGGTGGATAATGCCCTGAAGCAGGTCGGAATGTATGAGTACCGGGAGCACGCCCCCCATCTTTTGTCCGGCGGACAAAAGCAGCGGGTGGCGATCGCCGGTGTGATCGCAATGGAGCCTGCCTGCATTGTTTTAGATGAACCGACAGCAATGCTGGACCCCAAGGGCAGGCGGGAGGTTATGCAAACCATCCGCAAGCTGAATGAAGAGAACGGAATTACCGTTGTGTTGATCACCCATCATATGGATGAGGCGGCACAGGCCCAGCGGGTGATCGTGCTGGATAAGGGAAATGTGTACCTGGATGGGACACCGCAAGAGGTATTCGCTCAGGTAGAAAAACTTCATCAGATCGGTCTGGCAGTACCGGAAACGGTCCAGCTGTGCTGGGAACTGAACAACTGCGGCTTTTCCCTTCCTTTGGAGAAGCTAAGTACTGAAGAATGTGCGCAGACACTTTATCAGGCGTTTCGGCCTGATGAGGTCTGACCCACTGGAGGAATTAATTTGACACCTATTTTGCAGGTTAAGGATCTACAACATATATATAGCATAGGAACACCCTTTGAGCATATTGCAATGGACGGTATTTCCTTTTCTGTAGAGCGTGGCGCTTTTGTTGGTGTCATTGGGCATACAGGTTCCGGAAAATCAACACTGATGCAGCATCTCAACGGCCTTTTGAAGCCCACATCCGGTGCGGTGTTGTTGGACGGAAAGGATATATGGTCTGATAAGACTTTTACCCGCCAATGCCGTTTTCGGGTCGGCTTGGTGTTCCAATATCCGGAATATCAGCTTTTTGAAGAAACGGTATATAAGGATATTGCCTTTGGCCCGAAGAATATGGGCTTATCAGCCGATGAGATCGATCGGCGTGTTCGCAAGGCTGCCGGTTTTGTAGGTATTACGGATGAGCAGCTGCAGGCTTCCCCCTTTGATTTGTCCGGCGGACAAAAAAGAAGAGTGGCAATTGCTGGCGTGATCGCAATGGAGCCGGAAGTCCTGATTTTGGATGAACCCACCGCCGGTCTGGACCCAGAGGGCAGGGAGGAGATCCTCCAAAATATTGAAAGCTATCGAAAGGCACAAAATGCTACCATTATGATGGTTACCCACTCAATGAGCGATGTGGCAAAAATGGCGGAAAGATTGCTGGTTCTTTGCGAAGGTAAGCTTATGATGGACGGTACACCCAGGGAAGTGTTTTCCAGAGCTCAGGAGCTTTTGGATATGGGCCTGGATATCCCGGAGATCACCCGTGTATTTTTGCGCCTTGCTGAGCTGGGCCTGCCTGTGGAGCCTGTATATACAATGGAACAGGCGGTCAAAGCGCTTACAGACCTGAAGGAGGGGAATGCCTATGCTTAAGGATATTACCCTCGGTCAGTATTTCCCAGGAAATTCACTGATCCACCGTATGGACCCTCGCACAAAGCTTGTGATGCTTATTGTGTATATCGTGGCGCTGTTTTCTGCGTCGTTTTGGATATCCTACAGCATTATGCTGGCTTTTTTGGTGATGACTGTCATTATATCCAGGGTGCCGCTGAAAGCACTGGTAAGAGGTATGAAGCCTCTGGTGATCATTTTGATTTTCACAGGTATCCTCAATCTGTTCTTTACAGATGGCGAAAAGGTTTTGGTCAGCTTCTGGAAGCTCACCATTACCGCAGAGGGACTGGAACGGGCGTTTTTTATGGTGACCCGAATCTTAATGATGATCTCCGGCACCTTCCTGCTGACTTACACAACTTCTCCCATTATGCTTACGGACGGATTGGAATCCTTGCTTGGTCCTCTGAAGAAGCTGCGCTTTCCGGTTCACGAGCTGGCAATGATGATGTGTATCGCACTGCGGTTTATTCCTACTCTGATTGAAGAAACCGATAAAATTATGTCTGCCCAAAAGGCAAGAGGCGCAGATCTGGAATCCGGCAATCTTTTCAAGCGCGTAAAGGCATTGGTTCCCATTCTGGTTCCGTTATTTATCAGCGCATTCCGTCGCGCGGATGAGCTGGCAACGGCTATGGAATGCCGTTGCTATCAGGGCGGCGACGGACGCACAAAAATGAAGCTTTTGCGCTTCAAGCGGCGGGACTATTTTACCTTTGGAATTGGTGTGCTTCTGATCACCGCTGTGATGGTTTTGCGCCATTTTGGTCTGTGAGGAAATGATGAGAAATATTGCGTTGATCTTAACCTATGAGGGCACTGCCTACCACGGCTGGCAAGCGCAGAAAAATCTTGCCACGGTGCAGCAGACCCTGGAAAAAGCAATTAAAATGGTGGTTGGGCATCCGGTCCACGTTACCGGCTGTGGCCGTACCGATGCAGGCGTTCACGCCCGATGCTATGTGGCAAATTTCCGTACGGAGTCTACGATTCCGGCAGAGCGCTTGCCCTATGCTCTCAATACCCACCTTCCTGTGGATATTGCAGTGACAAAGGCCTTTGATGTCCACGAGAACTTTAATGCCATTGGTTCCTGCGTTCGCAAGGAATATACCTATACGATTTACAACTCCCGCCTTCGGGACCCGTTCTATGTGAACCGTGCCTGGTTTTATCCCAAGCATTTGGATGAGAAGATAATGCAGGCGGCGGCAGAGCAATTTGTAGGCACCCACGATTTTGCGGCTGTGCGCAGTTTGGGCACGGAAGTAAAATCTACCGTGCGAACGGTATATTATTATAAAGTGGAGCGCCGCGGAGATATTATTGAACTGAAGGTTTGCGCCAACGGCTTTTTGTACAATATGGCGCGTGCAATGGCAGGCACAGTGATCTACGCGGCTGAAGGAAAGATCGCACCGGAGGGTATCGGTGCGCTTTTGGAGTCCGGAAACCGAACTGCCGCCGGTCCGACTGTACCCGCAGGCGGCTTATATATGACCCATCTTTGGTATGATGATGGGATCGAAAAGTTCGAATGCGGTGAAAATTCATAAAATGTTTTTCCTTTTAGGTGGGATATGTGATAGAGTATCCCATGAAACGGAGTGAGATATATGCAACCTAAAATGTGTACCAAATGTAAGAAAAATATCGCCGTTGTTTTCATTACAAAAATGGAAAACGGTGTGACGATGAATGAAGGCTATTGCCTGAAATGTGCCCGCAGTCTGGGTATTCCCCAAATCGATGCGGCTGTTAAGCAGATGGGCTTTTCCGAGGAGGACCTGGACAGTCTGTCCGACGAAATGAGCAGTATTTTCGGACAGCGGGATGAGGATGGCACTGAGGATGACGAAATGGAAAGCCAGACGGCTACCTTCCCGCTGCTGAATCAGCTGTTCGGTTCTGCCCCTGTGCCTGAAAAACAAAATCCCACTGAAAAGAAGGCTGAGCAGGAGAAGGAGAGCCCCAAGTCCGGAAAAAACAAAAAACACAAATTCTTAGACAGCTATTGTATGGACCTGACCGGAAGGGCAAAGGAAGGTAAGCTGGATAAGGTGATCGGCCGGGATGTGGAAACAGAGCGGGTGATCCAGATACTCAACCGCCGCCAGAAGAACAATCCCTGCCTCATCGGTGAGCCCGGTGTTGGTAAGACGGCAATTGCAGAGGGCCTTGCACAGCGAATCGCCAGCGGTGATGTGCCCTATAAATTGCGGGATAAGGAAGTCTTTCTGCTGGACCTGACTGCGCTGGTGGCAGGCACTCAGTTCAGAGGTCAGTTTGAAAGCCGTATGAAAAGCCTGATCACTGAGATCAAGGCTTGCGGCAATATTATCCTTGTGATCGATGAGGTCCATAATCTTGTGGGCGCAGGAGATGCAGAAGGCTCTATGAACGCCGCAAACATTCTCAAGCCTGCCCTGTCCCGTGGCGAAATTCAGGTAATTGGCGCAACCACCTTTAATGAATACAGAAAGCATATTGAAAAGGATGCGGCCCTGGAACGGCGTTTTCAGCCTGTATCGGTGGCAGAACCTACTATCGAAGAGGCCTGCCAGATTATGCAGGGCATCGCCAAAAACTATGCCAGCTTCCACGGCGTTTCTATCTCCGGTGAGATCGCCAGACAGTGTGTCATTTTATCGGAACGGTATATTACGGACCGGTTTTTGCCGGATAAGGCCATTGACCTTCTGGATGAGGCCTGTTCGGATCTGAATCTTCGGTGCAAGGAGATCAGCCTGCTGGCTGAAAAGAGAAAAGAACGGGAAGATTATGAGCTGGAACTGCGTATGCTCAATGAAAACGCAGAGGAGCAGAATTTTGAGCGCATTGCCATTTTGCGCAGTAAGCTGTGCAAGCTGGAGGAGGAGATCGGAAAGCTTGAGCAGGTGCCACCTCCTGCGGTCACGATGGAAAATCTTGCCCGGATCATTGAGCTGTGGACGAAAATTCCTGCATCAAAAATCAAAGCCCAGGAATATGAGCAGATCAAAGGTCTGTCCCAGCGCCTGAAGCAGCATATCGTTGGTCAGGATGAGGCGGTGGATGCAGTATCCAGAGCCATTCGCAGAAACCGTGTGGGCATCAATCCCAAGAAGCGGCCTGTGTCCTTTATTTTTGTAGGACCTACCGGTGTGGGCAAAACAGAGCTTGTAAAATGCCTTGCAAATGACCTTTTTGACTCGGTGGATGCGCTGATCCGTTTGGATATGTCCGAATATATGGAAAAGCATACGGTTTCCAAGCTGATCGGTTCGCCTCCCGGTTATGTGGGTTATGATGAGGCCGGACAGTTGACGGAAAAGATCCGCCGTAAGCCCTACAGCGTGGTCCTGTTCGACGAAATTGAAAAAGCCCACCCGGATGTACTGAATGTTCTTTTGCAGGTTCTGGACGACGGCAGAATTACCGACGCCCAGGGCAGAACGGTAAACTTTGAAAATGCCATTATCGTTATGACCTCCAATGCCGGTTCTGAGGGCAGAGTGGGGGGACTTGGCTTCGGAAAGACTGCTCAGGATCAGACACGGGAAAAGACGATGGCAGCGCTGAAGGAATTTTTGCGCCCGGAGTTTATTAACCGCGTAGACGAGATCATTACCTTCAATCACCTGACTGAGGATAACTTCCTGAACATTGCGGATATTATGCTGCAGGAGCTCAAGGACAGCCTTCTGACAAGAGGATTGACACTCAGCTGGGACGGGGAGCTTCGGAAATATCTTGTGAAGGAGGCGTACTCCGTCACCTACGGCGCCCGTAATTTGCGCCGTACCATCCAGCGCAGTCTGGAAGATCCTATTTCCGAAAAGATCATTGAGTCCTTTGAAACACCAATTTCCCACATTGAGATTTTGGTTAACAATGATCAGATCGTTCTGGAAACAAAATAATATCAGGGCGCGGTTGTATGACCGCGCCCTTACAGTCTTTTATAAGTCAAATTCCTGCGTAAATTTGTCTGACATCTGCCAGGCAAGATCCTCTACCTTGTCTGCGGCTTTGGTCGCCAGTCGGCGGGTGGGATTGGACTTGGGCATCGCAAGTATTGCAACGGCACCAATTGCGGCACCCAAACCCAAAGTAAGCATCCAGGTTTTTACCTCCATAAAATGCACCTCCTTTCTAACCTAGTATACCCTTCAGAAGAAAAAATCAAATTGGAAAGGTTTCTCTTTTCAGGGCGGAATAATTGTGTTATAATAAAAAAGAGATAAAGGAGGCGATCGTATGTCCATAGATAAACTGCAAAAGAAGATACGCAAAATCAAAAGTCCGATAATGGTTGATCTGACGATGACGCCTGACGATCTGCCGCCGGTTGCATTGTCACGGTCAGAAGGATATCTTTCTGCTTATGAAAATGTCTGTACAGAATATATGGAAGCACTGAAGATGCTTGTTTCTGCTGTTCGGTTGGATTTTGGCTGTTTCGCCATTTTCGGTGCAGAGGGACTGGAAGTGCTGGCTCGCCTGCTGTCTTCTGCGAAGGAAAAAGGGTACTATGTCCTGCTGGACGGTCTGTGCTCAGATAAGGCCCAGGTCGCCGGAAGTGCAGTCAATATGCCTTGTGACGGACTGACTGTTGGTCCGTACATTGGCAGCGATCTCGTAAAAATGTATGCTGAGAATTTGGCAGAACAGGAAAAAAGCTTGTTTGTTACAATGCGAACCCCCAATCGCTCCGCCTCGGAAATTCAGGATCTGATGACCGGCTCCCGGCTGGTACACTATGCAGTTGCTGATATTTTGCGCAGACTGGGCGAGCCGCTGATCGGAAAATGCGGCTACAGCCAAATCGCGGGCATTGCCGCGGCCAATGCGTCTGACAGCCTCCGTAATCTGCGGGGAAAATATAACCGGCTGTTCCTTTTGGTGGATGGCTATGACTATACCAATGCCAATGCGAAAAACTGCAGCTATGCCTTTGACCAATTCGGTCACGGCGCTGTGATTTGTTCCGGTACGGGAATTACGGCGGCGTGGAAGGAGCACAGTCAAGACGGAAGCAATTATACGGAAGCAGCTGTGGAAGCGGCTCAAAGAATGAAGAATAACCTTTTGCGGTATATTTCCATTTTATAAAATTAGGGGCTGTTGCACACAGCCCCTAAATTTTACCGCATTGCATTTCTCGTGGTTCCCGTAGGCTCAGTGGTGCTCTCACTGGTGTCCAGCAAACCGCTGTCAGGCAGAAGGCTGTCCAGTGTAGGATCCGGGAGTACAGTGTCCGTGGTCGGAGAAGTGCTGGGGACAGTTGTGAAGGTCGTTGGGGGAACGGTGGTTGCGGTTGTAGGTGCGGTAGTAGGCTCAGTTTGGGGATCGGTCGTTGTGCAGCCACAGGCGCAAAGGGAAAGCATAAGTGCCGCACCCAGCACAAGGTATGCAAATTTCTTCATAGTTATCCTCCTGTTTTTTGTGGTACAATGCTAGTATTTACTTAAAATACGAAATTAGACTGGGAATTTTAGTCACTTGATTTTGAAAAAATAAAATAAACCATTGCTATTTTATAACAGTTCCTGTATAATAATATAGAAATATGAAAAAAGGAGAATGCTTTTCTATGAAAAGACTCGGTGTTAAAAAAGATGTTCCCTGTATGGCTTGTCTGGAATGTGTCCGCGCCTGCTCGGTTGCTTTCTACAAGGAATTTAATGAGGACCTTTCCGCAATTAAGATCGTGGAAAAGAACGGCGCCGCCAAGCCTATGACCTGTATCCAGTGCGGTAAATGTGAGAAGGTCTGTGAGGCCGGTGCCATTACCCAGAATCCCAAGGGCGTTTATATGATCAATAAGAAGCTCTGCACCTCCTGCGGCAAGTGTGTGGAAATTTGTCCTATGAAGGTTATGGTAGCGCCTGCAGAAGGTCCTACCAGTAAGTGCATCGCCTGCGGTATTTGCGTAAAGAACTGCCCCATGGAAGTGCTGGAGATCATCGAAAAGTAATTACATACAATGCAATGTAGGGAACGGCCTGTGTGCCGTTCCTTTTTTGCGTAAAAAAACAAATGTTTCCCCTTGACAAACACTTAGTAAAATGTAATAATTTAATTATAAATCGTTCGCGGTTTTATTTACATTACAAGGAGGTACATAACATGAAAGCTATGAAACGATTGACCGCACTGGTGCTGATGCTGTGCATCCTTCTTGCTGCGCTGCCTGTAACGGCTTCTGCTGTAACCGCCAGTGGCAGCTGTGGACCGAGCCTTACCTGGTCACTAAACAACAGCGGTACCTTGACCATCTCAGGCAACGGAGTTATGTATGATTATGAATGGGGCGGTGCGCCGTGGTATGAATATATCGGCTCGATCAACAAGGTGGTTATTAACAGCGGCGCAATCTATATTGGCTGTGCCGCGTTTATTGACTGCTATTATTTGACATCAGTCACGATCCCCAATACAGTGGTCCAGATCGGTCCTGCTGCATTTGCTTACTGTGAATCTTTAACCGGTTTAACGATTCCTTCATCTGTTACGATAATTGGAGCTACTGCATTTACCTACAGTGGATTGACCAGCATTAAGATTCCAGCCAAAGTAGCAGAGATTGGCGAGTATGCATTTATGGGATGCATTTCTCTAAGTAAGATCGAGGTTGACAGAAACAATTCCAGATATCATACAGATAGTTCCGGTGTTCTTTATACACAAAATAAGACTGTGCTCGTGCAGGCACCGTGCAATCTGTCTGGCAGCTATACCATTACTGGACAGACAATCAAAATTGCCGGCGGCGCATTTCTGGGTTGTACAAAATTGACTCAGGTTTCCGTTCCTGGTTATTTGACAGAAATTGGCGATTATGCGTTTCAAGCCTGCACAAGCCTGAAAAGAATTGATGTTTCCTCCAGCAACAATACATACAGTTCTGACAATGGTGTCCTGTTTAATAAAGATAAAACCGAGCTGCTCCAGGCACCTGGTGGACTTACAGGCAAGTACACCATCCCCGGCAAAGTGTTTTCGGTTGGACAGTATGCTTTTATGGGTTGTGTTAATCTGACTGGCATCGTAATTCCCGATAATGTTTATGCAATCTATGATGGCGCATTTTCCTATTGTGAGAGTTTGACAAGTATTTCGATTGGAAGAAATGTGGATCATATTGGTGAGAGTGTTTTTGCAGGTTGTACAAGTTTGAGAAGCATAACGATCCCGGATAATATTAATTACATAGGACCGTATATGTTTAGCGGTTGTACTGCTTTAAGCAACATAGACTTCCCCGTTTCCCTGTTTGAAATAGGGGAAGGCGCGTTCGCTGGGTGTAATGCACTGAAAACTATTACAATACCGGATACTGTTTCCAGCATTGGCGTAGCTGCCTTTGATTCTTGTATTGGGCTTACAAGTGCTATAGTTGGAAGTAATGCACATAGAATAGGCGATTATGTCTTCTATGGGTGTGAAAATCTAAGCAGAGTTCAGCTCAAAGAGGGAGTTCTGGAGATCAGCGAAGGTGCATTTATGGGATGCAGCAATCTGACAAACATTGAAGTTCCCGCAAGCTTACAAAAAATTAATCAATCTGCTTTTGATGGTTGTAATATGCTGTCAATTGTGTTCTACGGCGGCAAAACAAGCGACAAGGATGGCATTGTGCACTATGGTGATGCAGACATTTTCCTGGATGCCACCTGGCATTACGAGTGCGTAGAGCTCCAGGGCACATATCCGGCATACTATTGCGGCGAATGCAACAAGTGCTATTTTCTGGATAATTCTGAATCCCATTTTACGGATGTGCTGACCAACGGATGGCAATTCACTTTTGCAAAGTATGCGGTGGACAACGATTTGATGGCTGGTATCGGCACAGACAATTACGGCAGAGTTACCTTCCTTCCGGATAGTGCCATCACCCGTGAACAATTTGTGCAGGTGCTGTACAATGCAGAGGGAAAGCCTCCTGTCAGCAGTGAGAAGCAGTTCCCGGATGTGGCGGAAGGCACCTGGTATGAGTATGCAGTGCTCTGGGCGTATGAAAATAATATTGCCAGCGGTATGGGTAATGGCGACTTTGGTATCGGAAAAAATATTACCCGTCAGGACCTTGCCTTGATGCTCTATAAGTACGCATCCCAGAAGGGCTATTCTCTCGATGCAACTAACGGCAAAATATATCAGTATGCTGATGGGGATATTGTGTCTGATTATGCAAAAACCGCAATGGACTGGGCAGTTACCAACGGCATCCTAAGCGGTAAGGGAACTGCAGGAGAGCCACTGAGCACTTTCCGCCTTGACCCTGCGGGAACAGCAACCCGTGCGGAATGCGCGGCAATGCTCAGAAACTTTATGACAGCATTTGCTTCGCAAGCATTTGTTGAGCCTGCACCGTGGCCACCGATCGAGTACTGACCGATTGCTAAAGGCGGTCAATAAAATAGAGCTGTAAAGGAACGCGTATTTATCTATAGGGAATGAAAAATATGGGAGGCACCTGTTTCGTGCCTCCCATATTTGTATCGTAGGTACTGAAATTATTTACGGAAAAACTATGCTGTAATAATTGCAAAACGGTAACAAATATGTTATACTGTAACATATCATACACCCGGAGGCGTTTATGATGGAATTAACTGTTTTTCAGCAGAAAATTTTGCAAAATTTGCCTGGAATTGAAGTTCGTTTTTACGAGCCAATGGCAAAACATACATCTTTCAAGATCGGTGGACCGGCAGAAGCTATGGTCTTTCCGAAAAATACAGAGGAACTATCAAAAATCCTGAAAGTGTCCGCATTATTGGACATAAAACCTGCTATTTTAGGCGCAGGAACAAACATCCTTGCACCGGATGAAGGCATTGCCGGATTGGTGATTTGCCTGAAGGATTGCCTGGGCGGTATGGAGCGCATTGGCGAGAATGAAATCCAGGTCGCCGCAGGTGTGACAATGACCAGGGCGGCGGTCTTTGCGGCGAATCTTGGCTTGTCCGGTATGGAATTTGCCCACGGAATTCCCGGCACCGTTGGCGGTGGCGTGTATATGAATGCCGGCGCTTACGGCGGAGAGATCTGTCAGATCTGCAAAAGCGTGGATGTGATGGATATGACCGGAAATGTGCTGACCCTTACGGGAGAAGAAATGGAATTTTCCTATCGGCACAGCCGTCTGGAGGAGGAAGACCGGATCGTATTAAGTGCGGTATTCTCGCTGACGGAGAAGCCTACCGAGGAGATCCGCGCTTTGATGCAGGATCTGTTGAAGCGACGCACTGCGTCTCAGCCTTTGGATCTGCCCTCTGCCGGTTCTGCCTTCAAACGCCCTGCCCAGGGTTATGCGGCGGCGTTGATCGATCAGGCAGGGCTTAAAGGCTACCGGGTAGGGGACGCGGCAATTTCCCAAAAACACGCAGGCTTCGCGGTGAATTTGGCTAATGCCACAGCTAAGGATATGCGCGCGCTGTTAACACAGGTTTCCGATAAGGTATTTCAGGATACCGGTATCCGACTGGAACCGGAAGTTAGAATTTGGTAAATGAAGGGAGGCAATCAAAATGGCAATATCCTTTTCCGGAGCTGCAAAGGCAGAGATCTGCCGCAGCATACCGCAAAGAAACTGCTGTGCACTGGCGGAATGCTTTGGAATATTGCTGTTTTGCAACAGCTTCTCTGCGGATTGCATCCGCATTATTACAGAAAGCCGGGAGCTTGCACAGAGCCTTCCCAAGCTGTTTAAGAAGGCCTTTCGTATAGGATTTGACAGCATTCCCCAGGAAAATACGCCCGGCAAACTGAACTTCCAGATCACCGATCCGTCAAAAATCAGCACCATTATGGATGCCTATGGCTTTGATGCAGGCGGCACCTTTTGCCTGCACCTGAATTTGCCTATCGTTGAGGATAACTGCTGTAAGCTTGCTTTTCTTCGGGGCGCATTTTTGACCGGCGGTTCTGTTACGGACCCCATTAAGGGCTACCATCTGGAAATGACGACCACCCATCAAAGTGTTGCAAGGGAGACCTTCAGCCTGATGGAGGATGTTATGGGCTTTCAGCCTAAGACGGCCACAAGAGGTGGCTCTCAGGTCCTGTATTTCAAGCAAAGCGATCTGATCTCCGATGTACTTACCTTTTTGGGGGCGCCGGTTGCGGCAATGGGCATAATGGAGGCACGGCTGGAAAAGGAATTGAACAATAAGGTCAATCGCCGTTGTAATTGCGATGAAGCCAACACCTCCAAGGTGGTAGAGGCGGCGCAGGAACAGCTTACAGCGATCCGCGTTCTCAGAGAACGGGGCGTGCTGGAGCATTTGCCAAAGAAAATTTTTCAGGCCGCAATCGCACGGGAGAATAATCCGGAATATTCCCTGACAGAGCTGGCGGCGCTGATGGAGCCGCCCATTACAAAACCGGCAATGAACCACCGTCTGCAAAAACTGGTGGCACTGGCAAAGGAGGAGAACCTATGAGCTTTGTGCATCTGCATGTCCATACGGAATATAGCTTGCTGGACGGCGCGTGCCGGATCAGCGGAATTATGGACCGGGCAAAGGAACTGGGTCAGACTGCCATTGCCATTACAGACCACGGTGTTATGTATGGCTGTATCGATTTTTACAAGGCGGCAAAGGCTGCAGGTATTAAGCCGATCATCGGCTGTGAAGTCTATGTTGCCCGCCGCGGTATGCAGGACCGGATCCACGGCATAGATAATGATCCTTTCCATTTGGTACTGCTGTGCCAAAACCGCAAAGGCTATGAAAATCTGTGTCTGTTGGTATCAGAAGCCTTTATTAACGGCTTTTACAGTAAGCCCAGAGTGGACCTGCAGCTTCTTGAAAAATATCACGAGGGTCTGATTGCAACCTCTGCCTGCCTTGCCGGCGGTGTTGCCCAGCATCTGATGAATGAGGATTATGATGCGGCAAAGGATTATGCCCTGAAGCTGTCGGAAATTTTTGGGCCGGATAATTTTTACCTGGAATTGCAGGATCACGGCATTGCGGAACAGCGGGCTGTCAATCAGGGCGTAATGCGCCTGAGCCGGGAGACCGGACTGCCTCTGGTGGTTACCAACGATGCCCATTATCTTCGCCGTGAGGATGCCACTATGCAGGATGTCCTGTTGTGCATCCAGACAGGTAAAACAATTGACGATCCGGATCGGATGAAATTTCAGACAGAAGAATTTTATCTTAAGAGTGAAGCGGAGCTTCAGGAATTGTTCCCCAATTGTCCGGAGGCTTTTGAAAATACAGTAAAGATCGCAGATCGCTGCAATCTGGAATTTGTTTTTAACGAATACCATCTGCCCTCGTTTCCTGTGCCGGAAGGCTATACCAATGAGGAATACTTCCGCAAGGTATGTATGGATGGCTTCCGGGAACGGTACGAAAACCCGCCGGAAAGCTATCTGGAGCGGCTGGAATACGAGATCAGCGTTATCAGCCGTATGGGCTATGTGAATTATTATCTCATCGTTTGGGATTTTATCCGTTATGCAAAGGAACAGGGCATCCCTGTCGGACCGGGGCGTGGCTCCGGTGCGGCATCCATTGCGGCTTACTGTATGCACATTACGGAAGTTGACCCGATGAAGTACAGCCTGATCTTCGAGCGCTTCTTAAATCCGGAGCGTGTCAGTATGCCGGATTTCGATACGGACTTCTGTCAGGAGCGCCGCGGAGAAGTGATTGACTATGTTATGGAGAAATACGGTGCAGATCATGTGGCGCAGATCGCTACATTCGGCACGATGGCTGCCCGCGGTGCGATCCGGGATGTGGGAAGAGTTTTGAACTTCTCTTATGCAGAAACGGATATCGTGGCAAAGCTTGTTCCTACAATGCCTTTGCATATTACACTGAAAGAGGCACTGAATGTTTCTCCCAAGCTTAAGGAAATGTATGATGGGGATGAGCGGGTCAGAAAGCTGATCGACACAGCAATGAGCCTGGAGGGTATGCCCAGAAACACATCCACCCACGCCGCAGGCGTTGTGATTACCGCTGACCCGGTTTGCTCCTATGTGCCCCTTTCCTGCAATGACGATACCATTGTTACCCAATACACAATGACCACCATTGAGGAATTGGGACTTCTGAAAATGGACTTTTTGGGACTGCGCAACCTGACGGTCATTCGGGATGCAGAACAGCAGATCCAAAAATATGATCCGGATTTTTCTATGGATCATATTCCGGATAACGATCCTGCTACCTTCCAGATGCTGACGGAAGGCAAGACCCAGGGTGTTTTCCAGCTGGAAAGTGCCGGTATGACCGGCGTGTGTGTGAATATGAAGGCGGGCAGTATAGAAGATATTACGGCTATTGTTGCCCTGTACCGTCCCGGCCCTATGGACTCCATTCCCACATTTATTTCCAATAAGCTCGATCATAAAAAGGTCACCTACAAGACCCCGATGCTGGAGCCTATTTTGAAGGTTACCTACGGCTGTATCGTCTACCAGGAACAGGTCATTGAGATATTCCGCCAGCTTGGCGGGTATACTATGGGACAGGCAGATAATATTCGCCGTGCTATCTCCAAAAAGAAAATGAAGGTCATCGAGGAAGAAAGAAGGGTGTTCGTCTACGGTGACGAAAAGCAGGGTATAACCGGTGCAATGGCCAAGGGTGTACCGGAGACGGTTGCTCAGTCTATCTATGATGAGATCGTCGCGTTTGCCAACTATGCCTTCAATAAGGCCCACGCAGTTTGCTATGCTGTGGTAGCCTACCAGACTGCTTACTTAAAATGCCATTATCCCAGAGAATATATGGCGGCGCTGATGACCTCTGTGCTGGACTCTGCCACAAAGATCTCCGGCTATATTGCAGAATGTAAGGAAATGGGCATTGCGGTCCTGCCTCCGGATGTCAATCATTCCGATGACCATTTTACAGTGGAAGGGGAGTCTATCCGGTTCGGTCTGGGCGCGGTGAAAAATGTAGGTCGCGGCTTGATCCGCAGTATGGCGTCCAAGCGCCGGGAGGGCGGACCTTTCCAATCCCTTGAGGATTTTATAACCCGTATGGGAGAGGGAGAACTGAATAAGCGGGCGGTGGAAAACTTCATCAAATGCGGCGCAATGGACTGCTTTGGCTATCACCGCAGTGAATTGCTCAATGTGTACGATACAATGATGGACAGCATTGCATCCTCCCGAAAGAAAAATCTGGAGGGGCAGATGGGACTGTTTTCTATGCTTCAGGAGGATGAGGCTGCAGCCATTCCCATTCCCAAGCTTTCGGAAATGAGTAAGGCAGACCTGATGCTGATGGAAAAGGAAACTACCGGCATTTACCTTTCCGGTCACCCGATGGATGACTATCGGGCATTCCTGAAGGGGACCCGTGTAGTGCCTATTGGCAGACTGATGGAAGAGGACAACGGCTATCAGGATGGTCAGATAATCAGTGTTGCCGGTATCGTTCAGTCGGTGAAGATGAAGACTACCCGTAATAATTCTATGATGGCTTATGTGACTGTGGAGGATGATACCGCATCTATGGAAATGCTTGCATTTTCCAATGTGCTCAGCCAGTACGGAGGCTATCTGAAGGAAAATCAGCCGGTGGTGGTTACCGGACGGCTGTCTATGCGGGATGATAAAGAACCGCAGATCGTCGTAAACCGCGCCCGTCCCTTGTCGGATTATACGCAAAATCAGAAAACAGACGATATTGCGGAAAATGCGACCCTTTACCTGCGCCTGCCCGGTGAGGAAGAACCGCTGTTTGGGAAAGTCCGTTCCATTTTGAATATGTTTCCCGGTGCCTGCAGTGCCGTTGTGTATTTTGAGGATACCAAAAAACGCAGAGGCACCCGCTGTGCCCTGGACGAGCGGATGCTTACGGAGCTCAGGAGCCTGCTGGGTGACGGAAATGTTGTCGTAAAATAACTTTTCTTTTCACAGGTGTTATGCTATAATATTCTGAGGGGGTGTCAATATGAAAAGATGCGTAAAATTCATAATTCTCTTTGTGTTGACAGCCCTGCTGCTCAGTGGCTGTACGATGCGCACAGTGGAGCAAATGTACAAGCTTCCCCGCCGCAGTGATGACTTTAATGATTTGCAGTCAGCCATAGACAGCGCTATGTCCGGTTTGGAATACAGCGCACCGCCTTCCGGTGAAAACCGCCAGACAGTACACATTGCGGACCTGGATGGGGATGAGGATGCGGAGTATCTGGTATTTGCAAAGGGCAGTGCTGAACGGCCATTGCGAATATTGATCTTCAACGAGGTGGATGAAACCTTTACCCACATCGATACGATCGAAAGCAATGGCTCTGCCTTTGATCAGGTAGAGTATGTGCAAATGGATGACGGACCCGGTGTGGAAATCGTGGTAGGCAGTCAGCTGAGCGACCAGCTTTTGCGGTCTGTTTCTGTATATACCTTTGCTGACGGGCATATCCAGCAGATGATGACTGCCAATTACACTAAATTCCTGACGGAGGATCTGGATAAGGACGGCTTGTACGAGCTGTTCCTTCTGCGCCCCGGTCAATCGGACACAGATAACGGGATTGCTGAGCTTTATCGTGTCAGCGATGGGGTTATGGAGCGCTCCAATGAAGTGAATATGTCCGCACCGCCGGATAAGCTTAAGCGTATTTTAGTAGGAAAGCTCCACGATGGGGCAAGTGCGGTGTATGTGGCCAGCACTGCCGGGGAAACGGCATTGATCACAGATGTTTATACGATCGTTGAGGGAAAGCTTGCAAATGTGAGCTTTTCCAATGAATCCGGTACCAGTGTCAAGACGATGCGAAACTATTATGTTTATGCGGACGATATTGACAGTGACGGTGTGGTAGAGCTGCCGTATCTGATCTCAATGCAGTCGCTGGATGAGGAGTCGGGAAGCGACCGTCAGGAGCTGATCCGCTGGTATGCAATGCAGTCCGACGGCACAGAGATCGATAAGCTCTACACCTACCATAATTTTGTTGGCGGCTGGTATGTGGAGCTGGACAGCAGTATTGCTTCACGGGTTGCGGTCCAGCAGACCGGCAACACTTATGCGTTCTATCTTTGGGATGAGCAATTTCGCTATCAGCAGCCGGTAATGACAATTTATGCCCTGTCAGGTCAAAATCGGGAAGCACAAAGTCAGGAGGAAGGTCGCTTCGTACTGTACAAAACGGAGTCGATCACCTATGCAGCAAGCCTGAAAATTGCGGCACCGGCCTGCAATGTGACCCAGGAAAGCCTTTTGCGGGCATTCCACCTGATACAGCAAGACTGGAAAACAGGAGAAACATAAGAGGTAAAGTATGAAAAAAGTTCTGATTTTAGAGGACGAAGTGAATATTCGCAGCTTTGTGGTGATCAACCTGAAGCGAGCCGGCTACGATGCCATCGAGGCGGGGACCGGTATGGAGGCACTGGACAAGCTCAGAGAGAATCCGGATATCGGTGTGGCGATTTTGGATATTATGCTGCCGGATATTGACGGATTTGAGGTTTGCCGCAGAATTCGCGCCACCAATAAGCAGATCGGCATCATTATGCTCACTGCCCGTACCCAGGAGATGGATAAGGTCACCGGACTTATGACCGGCGCAGACGATTATGTTACTAAACCTTTTTCGCCTGCGGAGCTGACAGCCCGGATCGATGCACTGTACCGCCGCTTGGGCGGTGACAGCAATTTGTCCGCCGAGCTTTTGACACAAGGTCCCTTTGTGATGAATACACGCAATCACACATTGGAGAAGAACGGAAACCGCATCCGTCTGACCCAGGTGGAGTATTCCATTTTGAAGCTGTTTATGCAAAATCCGGGCCGCGCCCTTTCCAGAGAGGACATCCTTTCCGCTGTATGGGGAAGGGAATATGAGGGCGAATTGAAGATCGTGGATGTGAATATCCGCCGCCTTCGCATTAAAATTGAGGACGATACGACCAATCCTGCCTATATAACGACCGTGTGGGGATTTGGCTATAAATGGGGCGCCTGAAGCCCGGTAAATAATCTGTAAGGGGGTGGCAGGATTGCTGAAGATCAAAGGCTTGCGCAGGCGCTGGATTTTCAATACCGTTGGTATTATCTTTGTGATGGGCCTTGTATGCGTTCTGGCAGTCAGTGCAGTTTTTGCGGCGTATTATTATTCTGCAATGGAATCGGATATGCGATACCGCGCCCGCTCCACAACGGAATTTTTTGCAGATTATCTCAATCAGAATTATAACGAGTACTATCAGTCCTGCATTACCTATGCCCAGACCTTTGAGGATAAGGATACCATCGAACTGCAGTTTATTAACACGGAAGGCAATATCGTAACCTCTTCCTACGGCAGCTGGGCAGGGCAGTCCCCCACAACACCGGATATTCGCAACGCGATCAGTACCCGTGGGATCAGCACCTATACAGGCAAGAACCCCTTGACCGGGGAGCGGATTATGGCGGTATCCAGCCCGATGATATACTCCAACGGGGAAGTGATCGGCGTGCTTCGGTATGTGACTTCTACCGGGGTTATGGACAGGCAGATCTTATATATTGCCGGTATAGCGATGCTTGCCCTTCTGGCAATTCTTGTAGTGGCGCTGATCAGCAGTAACTATTATATTCATTCCATTTTGGTGCCCCTGGGCCAGATCGTTGATAAAGCCAAAATGATCACCAGCGGAAGCTATGGCATTCAGATCCAGACCCAGTACGATGATGAGATCGGAGAGCTGGCAGAAACGATCAATGAAATGTCCATCAAGATCAATCAAAATGAAAAGATGCAGTCTGAATTCATTTCCTCCCTTTCCCACGAGCTGCGTACACCTTTGACGGCGATCACCGGCTGGAGTGAAACACTGCTCAATACGGAAGGCCTGGACGATTCTACCCGCCGAGGCGTAGGTATTATTCTCCGGGAAGGCAAGCGACTGACAGAAATGGTTTTGGAGCTTCTGGATTTTACCCGTATTCAGGATGGCCGTATGACACTGAATATGGAGCTTACGGATATTCGAAGTGAGTTTGAAGATACCGTATTTATGTACGGGAGCCGTCTGGCACAAGATGGAATTACATTGGAATATCTGGAAAATGACGATGACATTCCTGAAATATCCTGTGATCCCAAGCGGATGCGGCAGGTATTTCTGAATATTTTGGACAACGCGGCAAAGCACGGCAACGGAACGCCTATTGAGGCGGATATCCGATTTTGTGAGGATGCGGTGGTTGTTCGCATTCGGGACTTTGGTCCCGGCATCCCGGAGGATGAGCTGCCTCTGGTGAAAAAGAAATTTTACAAAGGCACTTCCAAAGCCCGTGGCTCCGGTATTGGTCTTGCTGTGTGCGATGAGATTGTTTCGATGCACGGCGGCACCCTGACTCTGGAAAATGCCCAGGACGGCGGAACACTGGTTACGGTGCAGCTTCCTGCAAACCAGTGACCTTGTGGAGGAATGATAAATGGCAAAAGAACAATTCAAAACATCCATTGGAGGTCAGGCTCTGATCGAGGGTATTATGATGCGTGGCCCGGAAAAGGATGCGATCGTAGTCCGGGGTAAGGACGGGCTGGATGTACAGGTAAAGCCCCGTAAGGTCCGTTCTAAACGGTCCGTGCTGTCCTGGCCCTTTATTCGTGGCGTCGTGGGATTTTTCGATTCTCAGATCGTTGGCGTTCGGGCGCTGATGCACTCGGCGGACCTGTCTCCGGAGGAGATTGAAAACGATAATCCTTCCAAATTGGACCTGTGGCTGGAAAAAAAGCTTGGGGAAAAGAAATTTCAAAATCTGGTTGTGAGCATTGCGGTCGTGCTGGGATTGGGAATGTCTATCGCACTGTTTTTCCTGCTTCCGATGGTGATTGGCAGTTTGTTTTCAGGTATTGTGAACAATATGCTCCTGCAGAATTTGATCGAGGGCTTGGTGCGTATCGTTATATTTGTGTCCTATATGCTGCTTGTTTCCCGAATGAAGGATATGAAGCGGGTATTTGCCTACCACGGAGCGGAGCATAAATGCATTCGCTGCTATGAGGCAGGTCTTCCTTTAACGGTGGAAAATGTCCGTGAACAAACCCGGCTTCATCCCCGGTGCGGCACCAGCTTTTTGTTTATCGTTATGGTGCTGTCTATTCTCATATTCTCCATTGCATCCTCTGCTATTTTGAGCATCTTTCCGGAGCTGGCTGTTTTGCGGGAGATCGCAAGGATCAAGTACAACCTGATTATGATCGGTGCTAAGCTGATGCTGCTGCCGCTGGTAGTTGCAATTACCTATGAGATCAATCGCTGGGCAGGTCGCCACGATAACGGATTTACCAGGATACTTACCTGGCCGGGAATGTGGTTCCAAAACTTTACAACGAATGAACCGGATGACAGTATGATCGAGGTAGGTATTGCTGCGCTGGAAGCCGTTGTGCCGGAAGAGAAGGGAGCAGATCTTTGGTAAAGAAACTTTCAGAACTTTATTTGGATGCCCGCAGGGCACTGCTGGCCCAGGAGGATGAAGGATCTGCAAGCCTGATTGCCAGAAATTTGCTTGCTTATGTAACCGGGAAGACCAGGGAACAGCTGATCGCTGACCGGGATATGTATGTCGGTGACGATGTGTGCGGTGCGATGACCCAGGCAGTCAACCGCATTTTGACAGGAGAGCCTTTGGCGTATGTGCTGGGGCAGTGGGATTTCTACGGAATGACACTATATGTGGACAGGAATGTGTTGATCCCCAGGGATGATACCTGTGCAGTGACAGAGCTTGCTATTAAGAAAGCACTCTTTTTGCAGGAAAATCCGAGAATTCTGGATCTTTGTACCGGTTCCGGATGCATTGGTCTGGCAATTGCCAGCCGTGTGAAGGATGCAAAAATAACACTGGCAGATTTCTCCAGGGAAGCCCTTACTGTTGCGAAGAAAAATGTTACGGCACAAAAAATGTCCGGCAGAGTTTCCTGTGTGCAGGCAGATGCCCTGAAGGAACCCGCTATTTTTCTTGGTAAATTTGATCTGATCGTATCCAATCCTCCCTATGTAACCACGCAGGAGATGCTGGAGCTCCCTGAGAGTGTTAAGGATTACGAGCCGGAGATCGCACTTCACGGCGGGGAAGATGGCTTGCAGTTCTATCGGGCTATTGCAAAGAATTATAAGGAAGCCCTGAAGCCGGGCGGATATTTGTGTTTTGAATTTGGTATGGGACAAGGTGACGCGATCTGCGCCATTTTGGAAGAAAATGGGTATACTGTTCTGGAACGGTCCAGAGATTATAACGAGATAGAAAGGGCGATCATCGCTCAAAAGGAAGGTTGATTGTTATGGCGATTAAAAAGACATCATACGAAGCTCCCACCCCTGCTTCTGACAAGAAGAAAGCTCTGCAAACAGCGCTCTCCCAGATCGAAAAGAATTTTGGTAAGGGTACTGTAATGCGTCTGGGTGACCGCCCGGAAATGAATGTGGAGGCGATCCCCACAGGCTCACTGGCACTGGATGCGGCACTGGGCATTGGCGGCGTCCCCAAGGGAAGAATTATTGAGATCTACGGACCGGAGTCCTCCGGTAAAACTACATTGGCTCTGCACATCCTGGCTGAAGCTCAAAAAATGGGCGGTGAGGTCGCCTTCGTGGATGCGGAGCACGCGCTGGATCCTGTT
Organism: Faecousia sp.; assembly: GCA_045587925.1. Taxonomy (GTDB): domain Bacteria; phylum Bacillota; class Clostridia; order Oscillospirales; family Oscillospiraceae; genus Faecousia. The sequence goes on along the minus strand of JAZNDF010000129.1, from coordinate 12,481 downwards.
TATGCCGCAGCATTGGGCGTGGATACGGACAATATGCTTGTTTCTCAGCCGGATACCGGTGAGCAGGCGCTGGAAATTACCGATGCGCTGGTTCGCTCCGGTGCTGTGGATGCTGTGGTCGTTGACTCTGTTGCGGCTCTGGTACCCAAGCAGGAGATCGAAGGCGAAATGGGCGATACATTCGTTGGCCTGCAGGCGCGTCTGATGTCTCAGGCACTGCGTAAGCTGGCAGGTACCATCTCCAAAACAAACTGTGTGGTTATTTTTATCAACCAGCTTCGTATGAAGATTGGTGTGATGTACGGTAACCCTGAGACCACAACCGGCGGTAATGCTCTGAAGTTCTATTCCTCTGTGCGTCTGGATGTACGCCGTGTGGAATCGCTGAAAGAGGGCGGCAATGTAATTGGCAACAAGACCAGAGTAAAGGTCGTCAAGAATAAGGTCGCGCCCCCGTTCCGTGAGGCTTACTTTGATATTATGTACGGTGAGGGCATCAGCAAGTGGGGCGAGCTGGTGGATCTGGCAGTCCAGATGGATATTGTCCAGAAAAGCGGCAGCTGGTTCTCAATGGGCGAAGAGCGCATCGGTCAGGGCAAGGAAAGTGTCAAGACCTTCCTGATGGCAAATCCTGACATCGCCGAGCAGGTGGAAGCACAGGTTCGGGAGCGCCTGCTGAGTAATACGCCCGCTTCTGCTGCGGCAAGAGCGGCTGAACGCCCTGTAGCGGTCAGTGCAGACGACTTTAACGATGAAGATTGAGTTCGTATCTGCCCAGCCGGATCGGGCAGGGCGGTACACTGTGCGCTTTACGGATGGTGCATCGTTGCGGCTGTACCGTCAAACACTGCAGGATTTTGGCCTGTACACGGGGCGGGAGCTGTCTGATGAAGAGCTTGCCGATTTGAAAACTGCCGCCGGTGCTATGTCTGCGAAAATGCGTGCGGTACGGATCGTATCTGCGACCAATGTCTCCAAAAAAGATTTGGAGCAGCGCCTGATCCATAAGGGTGAGGATCCCCGGCAGGCTAGGCAGGCAGTGCAGTGGATGGAGAATATGGACTTACTGGACGATCAGAAAACAGCCCGACAGATCGTCGATAGCTGTATCCGCAAGGGCTATGGGATCGCCAGAGCCAAGCAAGCACTTTACGAAAAACGGATCGATAAGGAATACTGGGACTGGGCGCTGGAAGACTATCCCGATCAGTCGGAGCACATAGCGGCTTTTTTGCGTGCCCGGCTTACCGGAAATTGGGACGAACGGGATCTGCGGCGTGCTGTTGACAGCTTGATCCGCAGAGGCCACAGCTACGGTCAGATCCACCGTGTATTGCGGGATATGCAATTGGATACCCAACGGATGGAGGATGAATAATGGCAAATATTGGATTTATTTCTCTGGGATGTGCCAAAAATCAGGTTGACTGTGAACGGATGATGTACCGTGTGCAGGAGGCCGGATTTACAGTTTGCCCGGATGTGGTGGGCTGTGATGCGGTTGTGATCAACACCTGCGGCTTTATAGATTCTGCGAAAGCTGAAGCCATTGACCATATTTTGCAGATGGGTCAGCTGAAGGAACAGGGTCTTATGGGTAAGATACTGGTGACCGGATGTCTTTCCCAGCGGTATCAGGAGGAGATATTACAGCAAATGCCGGAGGTTGACGGTGTCCTGGGCACCGGCAGCTATACACAGGTGGTGCCGGCGCTGGAGAAAATTCTCAGTGGGGAAACTGTGCGGGAATTTGGCTCTATTGATGCGCCGGAGGAGGAAACCGGCCGTATTCTCACCACACCGGAGCATTATGCATTTTTGAAAATTGCAGAAGGCTGTGATAACCGCTGCGCATATTGCATCATTCCTTATTTGCGGGGAAAATTCCGCAGTCGTCCTTTGGATGATGTTCTGTATGAAGCGCGCCTTCTGGCACATAGCGGTGTTAAAGAACTGATCGTTGTGGCGCAGGATACCAGCCGTTACGGCACGGACCTTCCCGGCAATAAACGGTTGCTTCCGGAGCTGCTGCGGCAGTTATGTCAGATTGACGGATTTCAGTGGATACGCATCCATTATGTTTATCCTGATGAGATCGACGATGAGCTGATCGATGTGATCGCATCCCAAAGTAAGATCGTCAAATACCTGGATATCCCCATTCAGCACTGCAACAGTAAGATACTCAAGCTTATGAACCGCCGCGGCGATGGGGCGTATTTGAAGGAGCTGTTTGCAAAGCTTCGGTCCAAAATTCCCGGTCTGGTGCTTCGTACCAGTGTGATTACCGGGTTGCCCGGTGAGGGTGAAGCGGAATTTGCAGAGCTATGTGAGTTCCTTAAAAATCAGAAGCTTGAAAGGGTAGGCGCCTTCCCGTTCTCACCGGAGGAGGGAACACCGGCGTCTGAAATGGAGCATCCTGATGCCGGTGTGGCTCAGCAGCGGGCGCAGATTATCGAGCAGATCCAATCTCGGATTATGGATGCGTACAACGAGGCTATGATCGGCACTGTTCTGAATGTTCTCGTAGATGGCTACGATGAGGAATTTGAGCAGTTTTACGGACGCACCTATGCAGATTCACCGGATATTGACGGACGGGTCTGGATCGCGTCGGATGAGGCAATTGCAGAAGGCAGCTTTGTTAAGGTCTGCATCGATGCTGTAGTCGATGGAGACTTATCCGGATATATTGTGGAGGAATAACAAATGACATTAGCAAGCAAAATTACGCTGATTCGTGTAGGCTTTATACCGGTGTTTATGGTTTTAATGTACCTGAGCGGCGGCAATGCAGGTATTTGGATGTATTTGTCCCTTGCGGTGTTTATTGTGGCCAGTGTGACCGATTATATTGATGGACATATTGCCAGAAAATACAATCAAGTCAGTGATTTCGGTAAGTTCCTGGACCCCCTGGCGGATAAGCTGCTGGTGATCGCTGCGATGTGTATGTTTTGCTTCTGGGGAAGATTTGATGCCTGGGCGCTGATGATCGTGCTGACCCGTGAATTTGCCGTGACCGGTCTGCGATTGGTCGCTGTGGGCAAGGGAAAGGTCATTGCCGCGGGAAAGAGCGGAAAGATCAAAACTGCCAGTACGATGATCGGTCTTTGTGCTCTGATGGCATTTCCTACGGAAGTATGGCTGATGTGGACGGTTGTTAGCGTTGTGCTGGTCACCACGGTCTATTCCGGCATTGAGTACTTCATTCAAAACTGGAAGTGCCTTTGGGACTAAGATTATTCAAGATTTTGGGTGCCTCATCCGGGGCACCCTTTGACTTTATATTTCCACCTCCCCCAATTCCCTTGAATTAGCGATAATGCGCCCGGTATAATGAAAACAATCACAAAATCGAGTACAAAAGGGGAGAAATGGTCTGTGGTGTGGGATGGATGAGGAGATGTGTGATTCTTATTGGTGGTCTGGTAGCAGGTTTCTGCCTGCTGTGGGTGTTGTGTATGCAGATGATATTGGCGTACCGAAGTAGTGCGCCGGTATTCGAGGCGGCGGCAACAGTGCAAACGCAGTCGCTGGAATTTCCCTTTTCCATTCCGGGGACGACCCTGATAGCGGAACAGCTTGTATCTTATGACGGCTTGTTCTCAGAAGGTGAGGGGGCATATGATGTAACCAATGTGGCCGCACTCTTACTGTATAACTACGGCGACCAGGGGATCGATCGGGCCCAGGTCTGTCTGCGGGCTGGGTGCGTCCAATATGCGTTTGTGTTCGATACAGTACCTGCAGGTGCCAGAATTTTAGTGCCGGAGCAAAATGCTCTGGAATACGCAGTGACGGCATTTCAGGATTGCACCGGTTACCAGTCAACGGATCCTTCGGACTGGCACTGTACAGACAGGATACTGCTGACCTATCCGGATATGGGCGCGGTAAGTGTTACCAATCTTACAGAAGAAAAACTGACAGGGATTTATCTGAAGTATAAGACCTACTATTCCCAGGGGGATTTTTTTGTAGGCGGGAAGACGGAAATATTTTATATCCGGGAATTGAAACCGAATGAAAATATACAGGTATATCCTAATAATTATGCATTTGGATACAGCGGATTTGTGCAGATAACAATTGCTTCGGCGGAGGATATCTATATTTCGCAATGTCGATAATATGGCACAAACACTGAATTTTACTTTGCATTTTGGTGCAAATGAATGAAACGGGTATGCCAGAACACCCGGTTGTGTATATTTTTGACAAATAATGAATATATATGCAAAACGAGGTTGACAGAATGACTTTTCGGAGGTATAATCTGTGTACAAAAGAAAAGGAAATTCTGGGAGGAATTTACAATGAATAAAGATGCAATTAAAAAAGTTGTTTTGGCATACTCCGGCGGTCTGGATACATCCATTATCATTCCCTGGCTGAAGGAAAATTACAATAATTGCGAGGTCATCGCAGTTTCCGGAAATGTGGGTCAGGCAGATGAGCTGGAAGGTCTGGAGGAGAAGGCAATCAAGACCGGTGCTTCCAAGCTGTATGTGCTGGATCAGACCGATGATTATGTGGATAACTACATTATCCCCACGATGAAAGCCGGCGCGGTTTACGAAGAGTATCTGCTGGGCACCAGCCACGCCCGTCCCTGCATTGCAAAGGGTCTGGTGGAGATCGCTTTGCAGGAAGGTGCCGATGCCATTTGCCACGGTTGTACCGGCAAGGGTAACGACCAGGTCCGTTTTGAGCTGGCGATCAAGCACTTTGCGCCCAATATGCCCATTATCGCTCCTTGGCGTGAGTGGGATATCAAGTCCCGTGATGAAGAGATCGAGTATGCGGAAGCACATAACATTCCTCTGAAGATCACCCGTGAGACCAACTATTCCAAGGATAAGAACCTGTGGCACCTGAGTCACGAGGGTCTGGACCTGGAGGATACCGGCAACGAGCCTCAGTACGAAAAGCCCGGCTTCCTGGAAATGGGCGTATCTCCCATTCAGGCACCGGATGTTCCTACATATGTGACCATCGATTTTGAGCAGGGCGTTCCGGTTGCTCTGGACGGCGAGAAGATGAGTGCCAAAAACATCATCCTGAAGCTCAACCAGATCGGCGGTGCCAACGGCATCGGCATTCTGGACATCGTGGAAAACCGTCTGGTGGGTATGAAGTGCCGCGGTGTATATGAGACTCCCGGCGGTACGATCCTTTATAAAGCCCACAGCGTTCTGGAGTCCATCTGCCTGGATAAGATGACCCTTCACGAAAAGCAGAGACTGTCCATTACCTTTGCAGAACTGGTTTATAACGGCCAATGGTTCACACCTCTGCGGGAAGCCCTGTCTGCCTTCGTGGACAAGACTCAGGAGCGGGTGACCGGTAAGGTTCGCCTGAAGCTGTATAAGGGCAATATGATCAATGCTGGCGTGTGGAGTCCCAACTCCCTGTACTCCGAGGAGATCGCGACCTTCGGCGAAAGCGACTATAATCAGGCGGATGCAACCGGCTTTATCAATCTGTTTGGTCTGCCCATTCAGGTTCAGGCTATGGTCGACGGAAAATAACAATATGGGACAGGCGGGGGCTTACCCCCGCCATATCCTGTTTTTTTGAGGAGAAATAAAAATGGCAAAAATGTGGGCCGGCAGAACAGACGGCAAAACAGAAAAGATTGCAGATGACTTTAATTCATCTATTCATTTTGACTGTCGGATGTATCGGCAGGATATTACAGGATCTATGGCTCACGCCGCAATGCTGGCAGCCCAAAACATCATCACCCAGGAGGATGCGGAACAGCTGATCGCCGGTTTGGAAGTGATCCTGCAGGACATCGAAAGCGGCAAGCTGCCCATCGATATGGAATGTGAAGACATCCATATGTTTGTAGAGCAGGTGCTCACCCAGCGGCTGGGGGATGTGGGCAAGAAATTGCACACCGCCAGAAGCCGGAACGATCAGGTAGCGCTGGATATCCGTATGTACCTGCGGGATGAGATCGATGAGATCACCGGCTTCGTTAAGCATCTGCTTGCCACGATAACCCAGAAGGCAGAAGAATATTGTGATGCCATTATGCCCGGCTACACACACCTGCAGCGGGCTCAGCCGGTAACCTTCGGTCATTACCTGATGGCATATGCGATGATGCTTCTGCGGGACCTGGACCGTCTGGCAGATACACGGAAACGGATGAATCAATCTCCCATCGGCTGTTGTGCCCTGGCGGGTACCACCTATGCTACGGACCGTCATTTTGAAGCTGAAAAGCTTGGCTTTGACGGAATCTGCAAAAATTCTCTGGACGGCGTTTCTGACCGGGATTTTTGTGTGGAGCTGATCAGCACACTCAGCCTTCTGATGATGCATCTTTCCCGTTTTTCTGAGGAGATCATCTTATGGTCCAGCTGGGAGTTTAAGTTTGTAGAGCTGTCGGACAGCTACACCACCGGTTCGTCCATTATGCCGCAAAAGAAAAATCCGGATATGGCAGAGCTTGTCCGTGGCAAAACAGGCCGTGTTTATGGCAACCTGATGGCACTGCTGACCACCCTGAAGGGGTTGCCCCTTGCATACAACAAGGATATGCAGGAGGATAAGGAAGCGGTGTTTGATGCCTGCGATACTGTAAAAATGTGCTTACAGGTGTTTGACGGTATGATCGCCACGATGAAGGCAAACCGGGAGAATATGCTCCTTGCGGCACAAAAGGGCTTTATTAACGCCACGGATCTGGCAGATTACCTGGTGAAAAATGGAATGCCGTTCCGCAGTGCTTATAAGATATCGGGACAGCTGGTGGCATTGTGCATTGAGAAAAATACAGTGCTTGAGGATCTGACCCTGGATGTTTACAAGACTTACAGCGAACTGTTCGGAGAAGATCTTTATCAGGAAATTTCCCTGAAGACCTGTGTGGAAAAGAGAATTTCAGAGGGCGGTACTTCTGTTGCCTCCGTAAAGGCACAGATCGCCTATGTAAAGGAATGCTTATGATAAAAGTATTTATAGATGGCAGTGCCGGTACTACCGGCCTGCGGATCGCAGACCGGCTTGCATTGCGTACCGATATTGAGCTTGTGAAGCTGGCAGAAGAATATCGAAAGGACATAAACGCCAGAAAAGATGCAATCAATTCAGCAGATGTGGTGTTTTTGTGCCTTCCGGATGCGGCGGCAATGGAATCTGTTGCACTGGTGGAAAATGACAAGGTCAAGATCATTGATACTTCCACCGCACACCGTACCAACCCGGATTGGACCTACGGATTTCCGGAATTGGCGGGGCAGAGGGAGAAGATCGCAGTCTCTAACCGGATCGCAAACCCCGGCTGTCACGCCAGCGGCTTTGTTGCATTGGTCGCCCCCCTGGTGCAGGCAGGAATGATCCCAGCAGACCTGATGCTCACCAGCTTTTCCATCACCGGCTATTCCGGCGGCGGTAAAAAGATGATCGCAGAGTATGAAGATGAAGCGCGCAGTGCTTTGTTGAAAGGTCCCCGTCAGTATGCCCTTACCCAGCAGCATAAGCACCTTAAGGAAATGGTGAAGCTGTGCGGTCTTAGCAGTGCACCGGTATTTTGTCCCATTGTGGGTGATTTTTACAGCGGTATGGAAGTGTCTGTGCCCTTGTTTGCAAGTGCCATTCACGGCAGTGCAGATGCGGTTCGCGACCTGTATCGTGACTACTATGCATCCGGATTGGTCCGCTACAGCGACGCCGATGACGGCGACGGTATGCTGTCTGCCGCGGCTTTTGCTGGTCGGGACGATATGCAGATCAGTGTCCACGGAAATGAAGACCGGATCTTGCTTACCGCACGGTTTGACAACTTAGGCAAGGGCGCATCCGGCGCGGCTATTCAGAATATGAATATCCTGTTGGGCATTGACGAAACAACGGGACTGAATGTTTAAGGGAAAACAGAAAGAGGATAATATATGAAACTGATTCAAGGCGGCATTTGTGCCGCAAAAGGATTTAAGGCAAACGGTGTCCACTGCGGCATCCGCCATAACCGCACGAAAAGAGATCTGGCACTGATCGTCAGTGATGTACCTGCCACAGCGGCCGCAGTATACACCACAAATCTGGTAAAGGGTGCACCGCTCACCGTTACCAAAAAGCATCTTGAAAATGCTGTTGCCCAGGCTGTGATCTGCAACAGCGGCAATGCCAATACCAGCAATGCCAACGGCATTGAAATTGCAGAGGCAATGAGTGATCTGGTGGAAAAGGCCACCGGAATTCCTGCGGAAAATGTGGTGGTTGCATCTACCGGCGTGATCGGTCAGCCCTTGAGCATTGACCCCATTGCTTCCGGTATGGATGCGCTGGTGGCAGGTCTGTCAGAAAACGGAAGTCAAATGGCCGCAGAGGGCATTATGACGACAGACACCACATTAAAGGAAGTTGCTGTGGAATTTACAGTCGGCGGAAAAACCTGCCGTATGGGCGGCATCGCCAAGGGCAGTGGTATGATCCATCCCAATATGGCAACGATGCTTGTATTTATTACAACCGATGCCGCTATCAGTGCACCGATGCTCCAAAAGGCACTTTCTTCTGACATTGCCGCAACCTTCAATATGCTCAGCATCGACGGTGATACCTCTACCAATGATATGGTAACAGTTCTGGCAAACGGATGCGCTGAAAACCCGGAGATCACAGCCGAAGGCGCAGATTTTGACAACTTTATGCAGGCACTCAACACAGTTAATGTGACACTGTGCCGTATGATCGCCGGAGACGGCGAGGGCGCGACCAAGCTTCTGGAGTGCAAGGTTACCGGCGCAGATACTCAGGATGCCGCAAATAAAAGCGCAAAGAGCGTGATCTGCTCCAGCCTTCTGAAGGCTGCTATGTTCGGCGCAGATGCCAACTGGGGCCGTGTGCTGTGTGCCATCGGCTACAGTGGCGCGGATGTGGATGTCAGCAAGATCGATGTGGCATTCAAGTCTGCAAAGGGCATTGTCCCCGTATGTAAAAACGGCGCGGGCGTTCCCTTCAGCGAGGAAAAGGCAAAGGAAGTTTTGCTGGAAAAGGAAATTGAGATTTTGGTCAGTGTGGGTGACGGTCCCTATAGCGCCAGTGCCTGGGGCTGTGACCTGACCTATGATTATGTGAAGATCAACGGTGACTACAGAACCTGAGTCCCAAAAGGAGAAAATAGAATGGAATTGAATTTTTCCAATGCCCAGCGGGCAGAGGTGCTGACTGCGGCACTGCCTTATATCAAGAAGTACAGCGGTAAAATCGTTGTGATTAAGTACGGCGGCAATGCAATGATCAATCCCCAGCTCAAGGAGCAGGTGATGGAGGATATTGCACTGCTCTGGCTTATTGGCGTAAAGGTCGTTTTGATCCACGGCGGCGGTCCTGAAATCAGCGAGACGATGGAAAAGCTGGGCAAAAAGGCTGTCTTTGTGGACGGCTTGCGGGTTACCGATAAGGAAACTGTGGATATTGTCCAGATGGTTCTGGCAGGTAAGGTCAATAAGACCCTGGTAAATCTCATTCAAATGAAGGGCGGTCACGCGGTTGGTCTTTCCGGCATTGACGGCGGAATTATTGAAGCGACTGTAAAAAATGAAGCATTGGGCTTTGTGGGCCAGATCACCAAGATCCGCACCCAGCCTATTACCGACCTTCTGGAAAAGAACTATATCCCGGTTATCTCTACTGTGGCAAGTGACCGCCAGGGCAATGTGTATAACATCAACGGCGATACGGCCGCGGCGTACATTGCCGGTGCGCTGGGCGCAGAGAGAATGTTTATGATGACGGATATTGCCGGCATTCTGCGGGACAAGGATGACCCGTCCACACTGATCCCCAACATAACCGTTGCAGAAGCAAAACAGCTCTATAAAGACGGCGTTATCTCCGGCGGTATGATTCCGAAGGTAGATTGCTGCATCGAGGCGCTGGAGCACGGCGTTGAGAATGTGGTTATTATGGATGGCAGAATTCCCCATTCTATTTTGATGGAATTGCTTACAGATGAAGGCGCCGGTACAATGGTGACGAAAGGCTGAGAAGATGGAAGATATTATTTCTCTGGACAAACAGTATATTGCCGGTACATACGGCAGATTTCCTGTGGAATTGGTATCCGGAAAGGGAAGTCTGCTCAAAGGCGCAGATGGCAAGGAATACATTGATATGGGCTCCGGCATTGCGGTATCTGCCTTCGGCACCGCAGATGATATCTGGATGGAGGCGGTAACGAAACAGCTTGGTCGTTTACAGCATACCTCCAACCTGTACTACACAAGTCCCTGCGTTCTTCTTGCAAAGGCACTTTGCGAAAAAACCGGAATGAAAAAGGTGTTCTTTTCCAATTCCGGTGCAGAAGCGAATGAATGTGCGATTAAGGTGGCAAGAAAGTATTCCGCTGAAAAGAAGGGCAGTGACTGTTATACCATTGTTACCCTGGAAAACAGCTTCCACGGCAGAACCCTGACTACATTATCTGCGACCGGTCAGGACCATTATCACGAGCTGTTCCAGCCTCTGACACCCGGCTTTGTGCATATTCCGGCAAACGATATTCCCGCGCTGGAGCAGGTGGTAAAAGCACACAAGGTCGCCGGTATTCTGATGGAATGTGTGCAGGGTGAGGGCGGTGTCCTTCCTGTTTCTCAGGCATTTATGACTGCGGCGGCAGACCTTTGTGAAAAGCAGGATATCCCCTTGATGATCGATGAGGTGCAAACCGGTAATGGCCGCAGCGGTGCGCTGTATGCCTATATGAACTACGGCATCCGGCCGGATATTGTTTCCACAGCGAAGGGGTTGGGTGGCGGTCTCCCCATTGGTGCGACCCTCTTAAGCGAAAAGGTGGAAAATGTACTGAAACCCGGCGATCACGGTTCTACCTTTGGCGGCAATCCCGTGTGCTGTGCCGGTGCGCTGAGTATTATAGAGCGACTGGATGACCATTTCCTTTCTGAGGTTCGGGAGAAAAGTGCTTATATTTTCGAGGAGCTTCAGGGCGCAGAGGGTGTTCTGGAAGTAACCGGAATGGGTCTGATGATCGGCATTAAAACCAAGCGGGATGTGAAGCAAGTGCTTACACAGTGCCGGGAGATGGGCGTGCTGTGTCTGACTGCAAAGGATAAGCTTCGCCTGCTGCCCCCGCTGAATATTCCGATGGAGCTTCTGCAAAAGGCAGTTGCTATCATTAAAAGGAGCTTAGTATGAAGAATTTTACCGGAAAGAGCTTTCTGAAGCTGCTGGATTTTACACCCGATGAAATCAATGATCTGTTAAATCTTGCGGCAGAACTGAAGGATAAAAAGAAAAAAGGAATTCCACACAGGCTGTGTGAAGGGAAATCCATTGCCCTGATTTTTGAAAAGACCAGCACCCGCACCCGCTGTGCCTTTGAGGTGGCGGCGGCGGATCTGGGAATGCACCCTGTTTATCTGGATCCCAGCGGATCCCAGATCGGCAAAAAGGAAAGCATTGCAGATACAGCAAGAGTTCTGGGCAGAATGTTTGACGGTATTGAGTACCGTGGCTTCGGTCAGGAGCTGGTGGAAGAGCTGAGCAATTATGCCGGCGTACCTGTGTGGAACGGACTGACCAATGAATATCATCCCACGCAGATTCTTGCAGACTTTTTGACCGTTCAGGAACATTTTGGCAGTCTTGCAGGTAAGAAGCTTGTGTATATGGGCGATGCCCGTTATAATATGGGCAATTCCCTGATGGTGGGCTGTGCAAAATTGGGTATGCATTTTGTAGCCTGCGCACCGGAAAAGTATTTCCCCAACAAGGAACTGATCGCACAGTGTCAGGAAATCGCAAAGCAGACAGGCGCAGTTCTGGAATTTAATACCGATCCTGCTTCTGCAGTAAAGGGTGCACATATTATCTATACAGATGTGTGGGTATCTATGGGCGAACCGGACGAGGTTTGGGAAGAACGCATCCGTGAGCTGAGCCCTTACCGCGTGGATGGGAAGCTGATGGAAACAGCAGGGGAGCAATGCCGGTTTATGCACTGCCTGCCTGCCTTCCACGATCTGAAAACCACAATCGGTAAGCAGATTAATGAGAAATTCGGAATTGACTGTATGGAGGTCACCGACGAGGTGTTCGAAAGCAGCCAGTCCATCGTCTTCGACGAGGCAGAAAACCGGATGCACACCATCAAAGCCGTTATGGCCGCTACATTAGTTGAATAAAGAATATAAGGGCGCGTTACAGATCCTTCTGCAACGCGCCCTTTTGTAATTATAATACTTTGGATAAGAAATCCTGCAGGCGGGGGTGTTGGGGATTGGAGAACAATTCCTGGGGCGTATTCTCTTCCAGGATTTTGCCTTCATCCATAAAGATCACACGGCTGCCAACTTCCTTTGCAAAGCCCATTTCGTGGGTAACGACCACCATAGTCATACCCTCAGCGGCCAGCTCCTTCATAACCTCCAGAACCTCACCGACCATTTCCGGGTCCAGAGCGGATGTGGGCTCGTCAAAGAGCATAACCTCCGGCTCC
>JAZNDF010000128.1:0-10082 GCA_045587925.1 Faecousia sp. | reverse complement strand
TTTAAGGCGGCAGTAATCCAACGCCCTTTAGCGGGCGGCTAATAGCCGCCCCTACATTGGGATATCCGATAATCAGGAATTTGACGGTACTTCATAAAATGTATGAACCGTATAATTATTCGGGTTTCTTTACAGCCCCTTACTGTTAAATTCTTGTTTGCGGTTGAGGGATGTTTTTCTTTTTGTGGGCCTTTTTGAATACTTTTACCAGGAAATATGCGATCATTGTTGAAACGGTGCACACAATGATGGGATGCAGGTTTTTCAGGAAAACAGAGGAATTTACATCGATACCGCGCGCGGCGTAGATCCTGTTCAAAACAGACAGTACCATAATATGAAAAATGTAGATATATGTACTGCATCCTTGAAGGGCTGTTATAAAGGAAGGGTATTGGACAGATGCATACTTAATAAATATGCAGACGATTGAAAACAGAACAAACAGGGAGCCGATGTACAGCTCGCTTTTGCCAAAGGTATAGCGGGAGAACAAAGCCGCAATAATACCTGCTATGGCAGAGATCACGATCACATATCCGGGAACTTTGTGCAATCGCGCTTCGTACTTTTTCACCATCAGACCGATCATAAAAAACGGGATGCCGGTCACTGCGAAATTCCGCACATACTGTATGGGCAATGCAATTCCAAACCCGGAAAGGACCTCTCCCAGCAAAACCTGTGCGAGCAAAAGGGTAAATGCGATCAGGAAGGTCACCTTGTCATTCAGGCGCAGTGCTGTCAGGATGTAAAAGATGATGTAAACATAAAGCAGGGCAAATAAATACCATAAATGGAACGCGCTGACAGGCATATTATACACAAGAAGCTTTGTAAGAATTTCCGGATCGGTATACAGCTTGAAGTAATAAACGATTTCTCCTGCGTTGCCGTTTAGAAGATAGATCAGGATATTGAAAGCGGTATAGCTGAAGGTTGCAAAGAGAAGGAGTGTCAGGGTGCTTAATATTCTTTTCCTGATTTTCTTAGTGGTAATTTGATAAGAATAAAAACCGGAGACCACAAAAAACAGCGGCACGGCAAATCGGGCAAGGGTATCCACAACAATACCTGCCTGACCGTAAAACAAAACGTGGATAAAAACCACCATATAGGATGCCAATAGCTTTAATAATTCCAGGGTGCTGTTTCTTTGCGTGTTCATATTTTCACCGCCTTTTTACCTATCATATCATAGCAAACGGAAAAAGTAAATCCAATGGTGCCAATTTAATAGGTGTAAAAAAGCTGCCGTTTCCAAAGGCTTGGAGACAGCAGCTTTTATGCGTTTATTTACCGACCTTGACGCGCCAGCCCTTATCGTCAGGGAGCTTGCCGGTCTGGATGCCGGTGATGGTGTCATAGAGCCTCAAGCTCAAGGGTCCGGTTTCGCCATTTGCAATGGTCATAACCTCGTCCTTGTAGCGAAGCTTGCCAACAGGGGAGATGACCGCGGCAGTGCCGGTGCCCCACACCTCTTCCAGTGTGCCGTTTTTCTGGGCTTCCAGCAGCTCGTCTGCAGAGATCTTCCGTTCTTCTACCTCGTAGCCCCAGTCCTTGCACAGCTCGATGGTGGAGTTACGGGTGATGCCGGGCAGGATAGAGCCGCTGAGGGCAGGGGTGACCACCTTGCCGGCGATCTTGAAGAAGATGTTCATTGCGCCCACTTCTTCAATGTACTTGCGCTCCACACCGTCCAGCCACAGGACCTGGGAGAAGCCTGCATCGTGGGCCTTCTGCTGAGCGATCAGGCTGGCGGCGTAGTTGCCGCCGGTCTTGGCAAAGCCGATACCGCCGCGAACGGCACGGACATACTCGTCCTCGATCCAGATGCCCACAGGTGCCAGACCGCTTTCGTAGTAAGCACCGCTGGGGGAGAGGATCACCATAAACAGGTAGGTCTTGGAGGGGGCAACGCCTAAAAATTCATCGGTGGCGATGATAAACGGACGGATGTACAGGGATGTACCGGGCTCGGTGGGAATCCATTCACGGTCCACATCGACCACAGCGCTGACAGCCTGCACAAAATCCTCCACAGGCAGCTGGGGAATCACCAGACGGTCGTTGGTGGCGTTGGTGCGCTTGGCATTCATATCCGGACGGAACAGGTATACATTGCCGTCAGGATTTTTATATGCCTTCAGGCCCTCGAACATTTCCTGTCCGTAGTGGAAGACCATTGCAGAGGGGTCAAGGGAAATGTTCTGATAGGGTACGATCCGGGGATCGTGCCAGCCCTGACCGGCGGTATAGTTCATCATAAACATATGATCTGTGAAGATCTTACCGAAGCCAAGCTTTGCGCCGGGAGCGGGCTTCTGCTTGGGGGTTTGGGTCAATTCGATTTTAATGTCCAGCATAATACTTACTCCTTAGTAGTCGTAACCGATCTGCAGAGCCTTCAGGTTCGCTTCGATCAGGTTTGCCTTCTTTGCGGGGATGAATGCCTCCAGAGTCTGCTGATTGCCCTCGAAAGGCACAGCACCGCTTTCTTTGAGCACCTTGCCGGTCAGGATCATATTGGCAAGGGTACTAAAGCCTGCGTCCTTGGCAAGCTGGGTAGCGGGGATATAGAATACCTTTACATCGGTGCGCTCTACCTTTGCATCGATCAAGGTGGAGTCTATAAAAATCTTACCGCCGGGAACCACGGTGTCCACAAACTTCTGCAGGGAAGGCAGGTTCATTGCCACCAGCACATCGGGTGTGGTGATGATGGGACTGCCCACAGGAGAGTCGGACAGCACAACACTGCAGTTGGCAGTGCCGCCGCGCATCTCAGGACCGTAGGAGGGAAGCCAGGAGACCTGCATATTTTCGGTCAGGCCCTTGTAGGCAAGGAACTTGCCGGCAAACAGGACGCCCTGTCCGCCAAAACCGGCAATGAGGATCTGAGTTGTTTTCATATTACTTATCCTCCTTTGCGGCGGTTCTGTCCTTGTAAACACCGATGGGATAATAGGGAAGCATATCGCTTTCCACCCACTTAAGTGCCTGCTGAGGTGTCATACCCCAGTTGGTAGGACAGGCGGAAACAACCTCTACAAGGCTGAAGCCCTTGCCTTCCATCTGGTTCTGGAAGGCCTTTTTGATTGCCTTTTTCGCGGCATTCACATTTTTAACATTGTTCACGGCTACGCGGGTGATGTACTCCGGACCTTCCAGAGTGGACAGCATTTCGCAGACCTTGATGGGCCAGCCGCAGTGATTGACATCACGGCCATAGGGGCTGGTCTGGGTGACCTGTCCGGGCAGGGAGGTGGGTGCCATCTGACCGCCGGTCATACCGTAAATGGCGTTGTTCACAAAGATCACAGTGATGTTCTCGTTACGGGCGGCGGCGTGTACGGTTTCCGCCATACCGATGGATGCCAGGTCGCCGTCACCCTGATAGGTAAAGACGATGTTTTCCGGACGGCAGCGCTTGATACCGGTAGCGGTAGCGGGAGCACGGCCGTGGGCAGCTTCGATCATATCCACAGTAAAGTAATCGTATGCCATAACGGCACAGCCAACCGGTGCAACACCGATGGTCTTGCCTTCGATGCCCAGTTCGTCAATGGCTTCTGCCACCAGACGGTGGATGATGCCGTGGGGACAGCCGGGGCAGTAGTGCAGAGGCACATCGGCAAGGGACTTGGGTTTTTCAAATACAGTAGCCATCTTTACATATCTCCTTTCTGTGCCTTACGGATACTCTCCAGAACTTCCTCAGGACTGGGGATCATACCGCCGCAGCGGTAGCAAAGGGAAACGGGTTTCTTGCACTGGGTATACAGACGAACATCCTCGATCATCTGACCCATATTCAGCTCCACGCAAACGAAGCTCTTGACCTGGTCGGCGGCCTTCAGCAGGGCATCCTTGGGGAAGGGCCACAGGGTAATGGGACGGATCAGACCTACCTTGATACCCTCTGCACGGGCGGCGACCACGGCGTTCTTAGCCACACGGGAGGCAATGCCGAAGGCCACCACACAGTACTCGGCGTCTTCCATCATATACTCTTCCCACATCGCCTCGTTCTCTTCCACGATCTTATAGCGCTCAAAACGCTCGATGTTCTTTGCTTCCAGCTCGTCGGGCTTTAAGTACAGGGAGTTGACCACATTATGACTCCGCTGGCAATTGGTGCCGGTCAGCGCCCAGGGCTTGTCGAAGGTTTTGATCTCCACATCCTCAAAGGAGATGGGCTCCATCATCTGACCGATGGTGCCGTCTGCCAGGATCATAGAGGTCATCCGATACTTGTCAGCCAGCTCGAAGCCCTTGATGGTCAGGCTTGCCATTTCCTGCACGGAAGCGGGGGCAAGGACGATCATCCGGTAGACGCCGTGACCGCCGCCCTTGGTGGCCTGGAAATAGTCAGACTGGGAGGGCTGAATACCGCCTAAGCCGGGACCGCCGCGCTGAACATTGACCACCAGCGCAGGTACATCAGAGCCTGCAATGTAGCTCAGGCCCTCAGCCTTCAGGGAAATTCCGGGGCTGGAGGAGGAGGTCATAACACGCATACCTGCAGCGGCGGCACCGTAGACCATATTGATGGATGCGATCTCGCTTTCTGCCTGCAGGAACACACCGCCGATCTTGGGCATTTTCTTTGCCATATAAGCGGCAATTTCTGTCTGGGGGGTGATGGGGTAGCCGAAGTAATGACGGCAGCCTGCCCGAATGGCGGCTTCTGCAATGGCTTCGTTGCCCTTCATAAGTACTCTTTGTGCCATAAAGTGCGCCTCCTTACTTTTCTACGGTGATGATGCAGTCCGGGCACATCGTTGCGCAAAATGCACAGCCGATGCACTTGTCCGCATCCACCATCTCAGCGGGAGAATATCCCTTTTTGTTGATCTTATCTGCGGCGATGGCAAGACAGCCCTTGGGGCAAGCATCTACGCACAGGCCACAGCCTTTACACAGGTCAGTTTGAAATGTGAGTTTTGCCATTTTATATTCCTCCCGGAAGGTCAAAGTATTTTTCCTGCAAATGCAGGGGGAAAACATTGGGTAAGTCCAGAGCTGTTGCAACCGTATGCTCGACAGTGTGAGAAAAGACGGGCAGACCGGAAAGCGCGCTTAGCTTTTGTATGTAGTCAAGGGACTGGAGCACTGTTTCGGCGGTGGTCTCCGGACCTAAATTGGAGTTGTTGACAATGTCTGTAAACTGAAGGCCGCAGGCAGCTTCGATTTCCCGCATAACTTCCATTGCCTCTTCTGCAGTGGCAGTCAGGGGGCGGAAGCAGTTGGCAACAAAGATCATCCGATAGTTGCCTTCTTCCCGGATGGCGGGTACATACCGACCCAGGGCATAAGCGCCCCGGTCGTCACCGCCGATGTCCATTACGCCGTAGATGCTTTTGTCCTGTACCAGCCGATAAGCTTCCGCAGGCAATGCAGGCAGGTCCACATTGGAATTGGCAAACTGAGGGGAGATCAGGGTAACACCTGCATCCGCCAGCTCTTTTGCACTGTCCTTCGTGCGGAAATAGGGATTGACGATATCCAGGTCTGCAATGCAGACGGATTTGCCTTCCTTCGCCAGCGCGATCGCATAGTTTACAGCTATGTTGGTTTTGCCGGAGCCGTAGTGTCCGGCAAACAGAGTCAGTCGTTTATGTTCCATAATTACAGCTGCTTTCTGATGATCTTGCCGCTGGTAGTCTTGGGCAGGCTCTCCTTAAATACCACGATACGGGGATACTTATAGGGGGCAGTGCGCTGCTTGACATAGTTCTGAATTTCTTTTTTCAGTTCCTCAGTAGGCTCGGTGCCGTTTACCAGCACGATGGATGCCTTGACCACCTGGCCTCTTACCTCATCCGGCGCGGCAGAAACGCCGCACTCCAGAACATAAGGAAGCTCCATAATTACATTTTCGATCTCAAAGGGTCCGATGCGGTAGCCGGAGGACTTGATCACATCGTCGGCTCTGCCCACATACCAGTAGAAGCCGTCCTCGTCCTTCCAGGCAAGGTCGCCGGTGTGGTAGTAACCGTCTCGCCAGGTCTCCTTTGTGACTGCTTCATTGCCCTCGTAGGCATAGGCAAGGCCGCAGGGAAGTCCCTTGGAGATATCAATACAGATCTCGCCGGTCTCACCGGGATCCACATCCTTGCCTTCGCTGTCCAGCAGGTGCACAGGATACAAGGGCACAGGCTTACCCATAGAGCCGACCTTGTGGCTGTCGCCTGCCAGATTTGCAATGATGACCGTGCTTTCGGACTGACCGAAGCCCTCCTTGATGGCAATGCCGGTGTGCTTCTTGAACTGGATGTAAACCTCCGGGTTCAGCGCCTCGCCGGCAGTGGAAGCGTACTCAATGGAAGAAAGATCAAAACGGGAAAGATCCTGCTTGATGAGCATCCGGTACATAGTGGGGGGCGCGCAGAAGGTGGTGATGTTGTGCTTTTTGAACATCGGCAGAATTTGCTCTGCATCGAAGCGGTCAAAGTCGTAAACAAAGATCGCCGCCTCGCACAGCCACTGGCCGTAAAGCTTGCCCCACATTGACTTTGCCCAGCCGGTATCGGAAATGGTCAGGTGCAGGCCGTCGGGATTTACGTGGTGCCAGTATTTGGCGGTAATAAAGTGACCCAGGGGGTATTTGTGGTTGTGTGCCGCCAGCTTGGGATAGCCGGAGGTGCCGGAGGTGAAGAACATCAGCATAGGATCCTCGCCGCAGGGCGCGTTCTCGCTCCGGGCAAAGTGGCTGGAGAACATTGTGTACTCCTCGTCGAAGTCACGCCAGCCTTCCCGACTGCCGCCTACCAGGATCTTGTGGGTGAGCATAGGACAGTTCACAGCGGCGGCATCCACAGCATCTGCCACATCTCCGTCAGAAGTACAGAGGATCGCCTTTACATTGCCTGCCTGGAAGCGGTAAGTAAAATCCTTTTCCAGCAGCTGGTTGGTAGCGGGAATGGCAATGGCACCCAGCTTGTGCAGACCCAGGACCGCAAACCAGAACTGATAGTGCCGCTTGAGCACCAGCATCACCCGGTCGCCCCGTTTGATGCCCAGGCTCTTAAAGTAGTTGGCTGTCCGCGCAGACTCCTTTTTGAAATCCTGGAAGGTAAACCGCCGTTCGGTGCCGTCCCTGGAAATATGCAGCATTGCCAGCTTTTCCGGCTTTTTACGGCCCAGCTCGTCGATAATATCGTAGGCGAAGTTGAATTTATCTTCGTTTTGGAAAGTGATAGCGGTGAGCTTTCCGTCCTCTACCGTGGGGGTGATGAAGCTGCGATAGATCCGGTCGGTATCGTCGGTGGCTTTTACCGGCGCATCCGCAACGGCAACAGCAGCGGCTTCTTCACCGCTTCTGGCAGCCTCGTTGGACAGAACGATGGCATAGAATGCACAGTCCTGACCGTTTACGGCGATCATACCGTGGGGGATAGAGGAGTCATAGTAGATACAGTCGCCGGGGTTGAGGATTTCTGTGTTGGCGCCGATCTGGATCTTCATCTGACCGCGGATCACGATATCACATTCCTGACCCTCGTGGGTGACCAGCTCAATATCCTCATACTCTGCGCCCTCTTTGTAATTGAGCTTCATATAAAGGGGCAGGGCGATGCGGTTGCGGAAATCCGGTGCCAGGTTGTAGCCGACCATATGGTGGGCTTCCTCAATGCGCTGACCGTCACCCTTGCGGGTCAGGGCATAATTGCGAAGCTTTGCACTGCGGCCTTCCAGAAGGTCACTGAAGTCCACGCCGAAGATCAATACACAGCGATACAGAAACGCAATGCTCATATTTTGACTGCCGGATTCATACTGATTATATTCTTCTACGGACACACCGGTGCGCTGTGCCATTTCCTCTGCAGAAAAGCCGCTGATCTGCCGCAGTTCCCGAATACGGTCTGCAACCTCCCGGATCTTATAGTCCATACCTGTTATCATTTCGTCCATAGTACACCTCAAAAAAGTAATACTTTATGATACCACTTTTTGTATATTCTTGTCAATACTTGCCGCCCCTGCTTTACAGCTTATTGCGCATAATTTTGCCGCTGATGGTCTTGGGCAATTCATCCCGGAATACCACGATGCGGGGGTACTTATAGGGGGCAGTGTGGGTTTTGACATAGTTCTGAATTTCTTTTTTCAGTTCCTCTGTGCCGTCCACGCCGGGCACCAGCACGATGGAAGCCTTGACTACCTGACCTCTTACCTCATCCGGTGCGGCAGAAACGCCGCATTCCAGAACATAGGGAAGCTCCATAATGGTGGACTCGATCTCGAAGGGTCCGATGCGGTAGCCGGAGGACTTGATCACATCGTCCGCCCGACCCACATACCAGTAGTAGCCATCTTCATCCCGCCAGGCAACATCGCCTGTGCGGTACATACCGTCGTGCCATACATTTTCTGTGGCTTCCTTGTTCAGGTAGTAGCCCAGGAACACACCGCAGGTGGGATTGGGCTCGGTGCGGATAACGATCTCACCGTTGACACCGTCTTCCACAGGATTTCCGTCAGCATCCACGATATCAATGCCGTAGCCGGGAACAGGCTTGCCCATAGCACCGGGCTTAAGCTCGGCACCGTAAAGGTTAGCAATGCCCAGGGTCATTTCGGTCTGACCGAAGCCCTCGTGAATGCGCAAGCCGGTTGCCTTTTCAAACTGATAGAACACTTCGGGATTCAGTGCCTCGCCGGCAGTAGTGGCGTGGCGGATGGAGCTTAAGTCGTAACCGCTCAGATCCTGCTTGATGAGCATCCGGTACATAGTGGGGGGTGCGCAGAAGGTGGTAATGTTGTATTTTGCGAACATAGGCAGGATCTTCTCTGCGTCAAACCGGTCAAAGTCGTAGGTGAAGACCGCACCCTCGCACAGCCACTGACCGTAAAGCTTACCCCACAGAGCCTTGCCCCAGCCGGTTTCGGAAATGGTAAAGTGCAGACCGTCCGGCTTGCACAGGTGCCAGTAACGGGCAGTTACATAGTGGCCCAGTGCGTACTTATAGGAGTGCATAGCCATTTTGGGATAGCCGGTGGTGCCGGAGGTGAAGAGCATCAGCATCGGATCGTCACCGCAGGGGGCGTCCTCTGTACGGACGAACCGGCGGCTGAACAGACTGTATTCCTCGTTAAAGTCGTGCCAGCCTTCCCGCTTGCCGCCCACAAGGATTTTCGTCAGGTTCAAATTGCAGACCTTTTCAGCCATTTCCGCCTGCTGGGCAGTATCGCCGTCAGCGGTGCAGAGGATGGCACTGACACCGCCTGCCTGGAAGCGATAGGAGAAATCGTGCTCCATCAGCTGATTGGTGGCGGGGATGGCAATGGCACCCAGCTTGTGCAGACCTAAGATGGCAAACCAGAATTGATAGTGCCGCTTGAGCACCAGCATCACCCGGTCGCCCCGTTTGATGCCAAGACTTTTGAAGTAGTTGGCGCACTGGGAGGAGGCGTCCTTCATATCCTTGAAGGTGAAACGGCGCTCAGTCATATCACTGGCAATGTGGACCATAGCCAGCTTGTCCGGGTCCTTCCGGGCAATGGCATCCACCGTGTCAAAGGCAAAGTTGAAGCGGTCTGTATTGGCAAAGTTCAGACCGGTCATATGGCCGTCTTCGTCTTCTGTGCCCCATACAAATTCGTTGCACAGAAGTCTTTGCGCTCCGGTTACTTCCTTAACCGCGTGCTGGGAGGGAAGCTTCATAGAGGTGTCCCGCTTGTCGCTGGCCATAACCATAGACAAAAATACACAGTCGTTGCCCTCGACAGCGATCATACCGTGGGGAGTGGAGGACTTGTAGTAAATGGAGTCGCCCTCGTGGAGCACCTCCTCGTGTTCGCCGATGCGGATACGCAGAGCGCCCTTGATGACCATATTAAATTCCTGACCGTCGTGGGTGACGGTGTGGATGGGCTGGTCCTGCAGCTCCTCGGAATACTCGTATGTAACATAGTAGGGCGCGGCCAGCTTACTGCGGAACATCGGTGCCATATCCTGAATGGTGATGCCATCCTCGCTGGCGGTGGTCAGACCCTTGCCCTTACGGGTGACGGTGTAGCCACTAAGCTTTGCGCTGTGGCCTTCCAGCAAAACGGTGATCTCCACGCCCAGA
>JAZNDF010000127.1:0-13474 GCA_045587925.1 Faecousia sp. | reverse complement strand
AAATGCGCAAAATCTACGGTAGAATATGTAGGGGCGATTATTAATCGCCCGCGGGCGGTCAATGACCGCCCCTACATCCGCAGGATGTAGACAATTGCATAGTTTTAGGGCGCATTGCAGTATTTTGCAACGCGCCCATTTTTATAACTAATGGAGTCTTACCTTCAAGAACAGGTTTTCCACATAGCGGGTGGTTTCCTCCGGCAGGAAGCCGTAGCTTTGACCCCGCTTGAGGATCTCCTCCGGGGGATAGATTACTTCACTTTCTGCAAGATAATCTTCCATATAGGCGGATGCGCCTTCAATGGGGGGGCCGTAGCAGATATAGTCCATATTAGCGCCAGGCATCTCCGGGTCGCACATAAAGTTGATAAACAGCTCTGCAGCTTCCTTTTCCTGACAGCAGTTGGGGATGCACATTGCGTCGATGAACAGGTTGAAGGCCTGATCTTCCGGCAAATAGAACCGCAGGTCCTCGTTGTTTTCCATCATCATCATTGCATCGCCTGCATAGTAGGGAGCGATCCAGGCATTGCCGTCTTCCATCTTGGCATAGACCTGATCCATTACATACTGCTGGACCAAAGGCCGCTGCTGTGCCAGCGCATCTGCGCATTTCTGCAAGTCCTCTTCGTCGGTGGTGTTCACATCCAGACCCAGCATATACTGGGCAACGCCGAAGGCGTCGCGGGAATTATCGAACATCAGGATCTGACCTGCGTACTTTTCATTCCACAGAAGCTCCCAGCCGGTCACATCCTCTTCAGCTACGAATTTACTGTTGTAGATGATGCCCACAGTGCCCCAGGTATAGGGGACGGAATACTTGTTCTGGGGGTCGTATGCCTGATTTTTATAGGTTTCGATCACATTTTCGTAATTGGGAATGTTCTCAAAATCCAGGGGAAGGAGCATATCCTCCGAGATCATCCGGGCGATCATATAGTCAGAGGGAATGATCAGGTCCACCACAAGGCCGCCGCCGGAGAGCTTGGAATACAGCTCCTCGTTGGAGGCGTACTCGGAGTAATTCACATCGATGTTGGGATATTCTTCCTCAAAAGCGGCGATCAGGTCCATCGTTCCGTCACTGCCGTCAGCGATATTTTGACCCCAGTTCATAATGTTCAGGGTGATTTTGTCCTGACGGGTGCTGACAAACAGCATGCCGCAGCCAAGAAGCAGAGCAAAGGCACACACCGCCGCGGCGACCCGCTTGAATGTACAGGCTGCCTTGCTTTGGGTTCTGGCGCGCTTTTCCTGCTTTTGCTTTTCGCCCCGCAGCTGCAGTAAATTCATCGTCACCATCAGCAGGAAGATCAGCAGGAACAGCAAGGTGAACATTGCATAGATCTTGGGATGGATCGGCTTTTTGGTGAAGGAATAGATCTTGACCGGCAGGGTAACAAAATCAGAGCCGGTGACGAAATAGCTGATGACAAAATCGTCCAGACTCATAGTAAATGCCATAATTGCACCGGAGATCATACCGGGCATAATTTCGTGGACAGTTACCTTGAAGAAGGATTGGATGGGCGTGCAGCCCAGATCCATTGCCGCATCCTGCAGAGCAGGATTCATTTGCTGCAGCTTCGGCATAACATTCAAAATCACATAGGGTAAATTAAATGTGATGTGGGCAAGCAGGAGCGTCCAGAAATTCAGACTTTGCCGCTGACCCAGAAGACCGCTGCCAATAAACACAAACAGCAAAGAAAGGGAAATACCGGTGACGATATCCGGATTGGTCATAGGGATATTGGTCAGGCTCATAACCGCCTTGCGAAGCTTCGGCTTCATCCGGTAGATGCCTACGGCGGACAGGGTGCCAAAGGCAGTGGCAATGGCGGTGGACAAAATGGCGATCAGTAGGGAATTGCCCAGCAGTGCCAGCAGATCCTTGTCCTGAAAAAGCTCCCGGTATTGATCCAGGGTAAAGCCTTCGAAATTTGCCAGATTTTTGCCGGTATTAAAAGAACCGGCGATCAGCACGATCATAGGGATATACAGGAAGATGAAGATCAGAACGGTGAACAGGCGATTTGTTTTTTTCATACCACCACACCGCCTTCCTCATCCGAGCCGAAGCGGTTCATAATGCCGGTGCAGACAAACACCAGAAGCATCAGAACAAGGCTCAGTGCGGCACCCAGATTGGGGTTGCCGGCGGATTTGAACTGCCGTTCGATCACATCGCCGATGAGCATTGTGCCTGTGCCGCCCAGCTTTTGGGAAATATAGAAGGTAGAAACAGCGGGCACAAATACCATCGTAATGCCGGAGAGAATTCCGGGCATAGACAGGGGCAGGACTACCCGTGAAAATACCTGCACCGGGGTACAGCCCAAATCCTCTGCCGCTTCAATGAGCCGCCCGTCGATCTTGACGATGATGGCATACAGAGGCAGGATCATATAGGGCAGGTAGTTGTACACCATACCCAAAATGACGGCACCGGGCGTACCGATCATATCCAGCGAGCCGATGCCCACTGCGTTTAGCAGCTGATTGATAATGCCGTTGCTTTCCAGCAGACCTACCCAAGCCAGTGTCCGGAGCAGGAAGCTCATACACATCGGCAGCATTACCAGCATATAAAGGATCTTCTGGGCAGTAGGTCCCCGGTGTGCAATGTAATAAGCCACCGGATATCCCAGAAGCAGGCAGATCAGTGCGGAAATAAGGGAGTACCACACAGAAATGCCCAGCGTGGGCAGAAACATTCCCAGATCCCGGATATTGCTCCAGGTAAAAGCGCCGGTCTCCGGGTCAGTCAGGGCGTAGTAGCCCACAACTCCCAGCGGGATCAGGGTGAAGATCAGCATCCATAAAATGTAGGGGGTGCTGATCAGGAGGGATTTATTCTTCTTCATCGTCGGCATCCTCCGTCAGCTCATCATACTCAGCAGAGTAGGAGCTGTAGTCACCGAACTGACCGGAATATTCGCTCTTGCGCATAACGTGAATATCCTCAGGGTTCAGACGAATGCCTACAGTGGCGCCCTCAGGCTGGTGATCCGTGGTTTGGATCAGCCACTTGAAGCCTTTGAAATCTACGATGATATCGTAGTTCAGGCCCTTAAAGGTCACGGAGGTGACAGTGCCGGTCAGATGACCTGCTTCGGGATCCACAAAGTCGATATCCTCCGGGCGGATGACCACATCCACCGGCTCGTTGGGTTCAAAGCCGGCATCCAGACACTTAAAGGTTCTGCCAAAGAATTTAACCTTGTAATCTGCGAGCATAACACCGTCAAGAATATTGCTTTCGCCGATGAAGTCAGCAACAAAAGCATTCTTCGGCTCGTTATAAATATCCTCAGGCTTGCCGATCTGCTGGATACGGCCCTTATCCATAACCACAACGGTATCGGACATAGAAAGGGCTTCCTCCTGGTCGTGGGTCACATAAATAAAGGTGATGCCCATAGCCTGCTGGATGCGCTTAAGCTCATTTTGCATATCCTTGCGCAGACGCAGATCCAGCGCCGCCAGAGGTTCATCCAGAAGGAGGACCTTGGGACGGTTGACCAGCGCCCTGGCAATGGCAACACGCTGCTGCTGACCACCGGAAAGCTTGTCGATCCGGCGGTTTTCAAAGCCCTGCAGACCAACGATCTCCAGCATTTCCTGCACCCGTGTATGGATCTCATCCTTCGGCAGCTTTGCTACCTTCAGACCGAAGGCGATGTTGTCATACACATTCAGATGGGGAAACAGCGCATAACGCTGGAATACGGTGTTGATCTGCCGTTCATAAGGCGGCACCTCGTTGATGCATTTGCCGTCGAAAAGCACCTTGCCGGAGGTGGGGGTCAAAAACCCGCCAATGATCCGCAAAGTGGTAGTCTTGCCGCAACCGGAGGGGCCAAGCAGCGTGAGAAATTCGTGATCGTTAAAATAGAGGTTGATACCATCAAGTATCCGCTCCCCGTCGAACTCCATTACAAGATCCTGGAGTCTGATGAGTTCTTTGGACATTATCCTCCCCCGTTCCTTCAAAAAGATAATTGTGTCGAAATAAACACTTTAACAGTATACATATACATTAAAATGCGCAGAAAGTCAATGATATTTTCTTCAAAAGCAAAATTCCTTTTGACGATCGGGGAAATTTTTCTAAATAATGGTTTAATATCCGAAATGATGGAAATAATGACTTCGGAGGTGCTTGAAATGAGCAAGAAAAAATTTATCAAAGGCTTCGGCGGCAAGGGCTATTACATAGCCCTGATCCTGTGCGCTGCGGCCATCGGGATTTCCGGCTATTTGTATTACCGAAACGCAAATGAAGATGTCAGTATGCAGGACGACCCTGCAGCCACCGTGGGCGGAGAGGTCCAGGACGGGGTAGAGGCAGTAGCCACCCAGCCCAGCGATATCCCCGGAACCGATGGGGCTTCCGAACCCACAAAAGGGAAGCTGCCCGGCAAGATCACAAAGCCGGTGAACGGTGATGTGATCACAGATTATGCAATGGATGCCCTGAGCTATAACCAGACCACCAGGGACTGGCGCGTTCACAGCGGCATTGACTATGCCGCAGAGCCGGGCACGGTGGTGATGGCGGCGGCAGACGGCCAGGTTTATACCGTCTACGAGGATGACACGATGGGAACGACCGTGGTGATCAGCCACGAAGGCGGCTATATGACCCAATACAGCAGTCTTGGCGCGGACCTGAAGGTTTCTGCCGGGGATACGGTGACTGCCGGTCAGACTATCGGCTATGTGGGCAATACCGCCCTGCTGGAAACGGCCATCGGAGACCATCTGCACTTTAGCGTCACCTGCAATGACCAGTATGTAGACCCGGAAGAATTTTTAAGTTGATTGTTTCTTCATTTTCTTTCCTCTTTGTAAAAGGACCGCTGCCTTTTTAGGGCAGCGGTCCGAATTTTTAAGCTTCCTTGCTGGGGGAGTATGTAAGCAGAGCCAGCAGTTCCGGCAAGGTGATAAACAGATAACCAAGCAGGTAGACACCGGTAGCAACATAGAGTGTTTGAGTAGAATCGATGATTACAGTCAACAGCTCAAGAACGATAGAGAAGATAGTGAAGATGACCTTCAGCACTCGCATAGCTGTGGCAGGCACCAGATAGCTGATGCCGGCGATCAGCATAAAGAAAGCGGGGAGCAGATACAGCACTTGCATCAGGATATATTCTTCATTGTAATAGCTGTAGTAGCCGTAGTAGCTGTCAGATGCTTCGATGATATTCATAATCGGTGTGTACATTCTATACAGGGCAAGGAGAAGTACCGCAATGCCGAACATCGGGCTGACCCGGCCCTTATGGACAGCCAGACCTACGATCATAAGAGTATAGGCAGTCAGGTTAATAAAGAAAGAAGGGTTGTTGAAGCCTGTTCTATAGATGACAAATGCATAAATGAAAGTGCAGAGCATAGCCATAATCACAAACACCAGAGGTGCGGCAGGGAAGCGGTGCTTGTGCACCGGCTGTGCAGGTGCGCTGGGGTAATAAACCGGCGGCACCGGCGGCACCGGAGGATGATAGACGGGAGGAACAGGTGCGCTGAAAGACGGGGCGGCAGTCGGGACCTCCCGCTTGGCACCGCAGTTGGTGCAAAACGGTGTGTCGTCAGTAAATTCTGCACCGCACTTGATACAGAAAGGCTTTAAGCTGGAATAGTCCATTGAGAAACCTCCTTAATATTTATTGGTTCAAGCCAAAGTAACGCATTGCGTTACGGCAGCTGATACCTTCTACGATTTTCTTCAGGGACGGGTCAATATTGGGATACTCGCCGTTTTCTACCCAAGAGCCGATCAGATTACACAGTATTCTGCGGAAGTAATCGTGGCGGGCGTAGCTCAGGAAGGAGCGGGAATCGGTGAGCATACCCACGAAGTTACCCAGCAGACCCAGGTTTGCAAGGCTGGTCATCTGATCGATCATACCGGTCTTGGTGTCATTGAACCACCAGGCAGAGCCGTGCTGCATCTTTCCGGGGACGGAGCTGTCCTGGAAGCAGCCGATCAGGGTGCCCAGCTGGGCGTTGTCGGCAGGATTTAAGGAGTACAAAATAGTCTTGGGGCAGTTGCCGTCCACATCCAGTGCATCCAGGAACTTTGCGATATCTGCACCGCAGGTGTTCTGGGAAATGGCATCCACACCGGTGTCCACACCCATTTTGCGGTACACGCGGGAGCTGTTGTTGCGGATGCAGGAATAATGCAGCTGCATTGCAATGTCCAGGCGGCAGTATGCCTTGCCCAGACAAATCAGAACGGCAGTCTGGAACTTTTCGGTTTCCTCCAGGCTCAGCACGCCGCCGGCCAGAGCCTTCTGATAAATGGCTTCCACTTCCTCCGGGGAGGCTTCCCGATAGGGGATATAGTCAAGGCCGTGGTCACTTGCCTTACAGCCGTGGGCGGCAAAGAATTCAAGGCGTTCCACCAGCGCATCCATCACAGACTGTGCAGTGGGCAGGCTGTCCTTGCCAACACTTTTTGCCAGCTGACCGATATAAGCGAGCCAGCCTTCCTTGTGGATGTTGATGGCCTTGTCGGGACGGTAGGAGGGAGCGACCACAGTGGTAATGGTGGGGTCTGCGGCGATCTTTTCGTGCCACTCCAGGCTGTCGATGGGATCGTCAGTGGTGCCGATGAAAGCCACACCGGACTTGCGGATCAGACCGCGGGCAGTCATATCCGGGTCCTCCTGCAGCAGCTTGTTTGCCTTTTCCCAGATGATGGGCGCATTTTCCACAGTCAGAATTTCCTCGATGCCAAAGAACTTCCGGAGCTCCAGATGGCACCAGTGGTACATCGGATTGCCGATGGCCATTTCCAGTGCTTCTGCAAACTTTACAAAGCGCTCATAGTCAGGCTTGGAGCCGGTGATGTATTCCTCGTCTGTGCCGTTGGAGCGCATCACGCGCCACTTGTAGTGGTCACCGAAGTAAGAGCCGTCAGGCTGATGGCCGCCCAGCCATACCTGTGCAATGTTCTCGAACCGGCGATCCTCATAGATCTCGCGGGGATTTAAGTGGCAGTGATAATCCACCAGAGGCATATTCTCTGCATAATCGTGGAACAGATGCTTGGCAGTTTCGGTTTCCAGCAGGAAATCCTTGTCCATAAATGCTTTCATATCTTATCTCCTTAAAAATGATTTTTTAGTGATTACTTAAACGATAGGGGGCACGAATATAGAGCTCGTGGCTGGCGGCCGCCGGTCGGGCGAACACGCCGGATATAAGTCCCATCATTGCGTACAATGTAACCAGGGATGAGCCGCCGTAGCTGATAAAGGGGAGGGTCAGGCCGATAACCGGCATCACGCCGATGCACATACCCACATTGATGATGATCTGGAAGCTGAGCGCGGCGGCGGCACCGTAACAGATCAGCCGGCGCATATTGTCCTGACTGCGGTTGCCCACCCAGATACAGCGCCCGACGATCAGACCCAGCAGTAAAATTACCATAATACAGCCTACATAGCCAAGCTCCTCGCCGATGGCGGAGAAAATATAGTCCGTATGCTGGGCAAACAGAGCGCCTTGCTGGGTTCTGGTGCCTTCAAACAAGCCCTGACCGGTCATACCGCCGCCGGTGAGGGAGCGCAGGGAACGGACCGTATGATACCGGGCATCCAGACCGTTGGGGTCAAGCTCCGGATTGAACAGCACTTCAATACGCAGGCGCTGATATTCGTCCATCACATTGTTCCAGATAAAGGGCAGCATCGCGCCTACGCCGCCGCCGACGATCAAAAACCAAAACAGCTTCACACCGCCGGCAAAAGCCATACCTGCAAAGATGGCAACGAAGATCAGCGACACGCCTGCGTCCTTGGAAAGGACCATATTCAGTCCAACCAGAACAGCCAGATGGACGGACATATGCATCACAGAGCGGAAAGAGGAGATGCGGTTTTGATGGGCGGCCATAACCGATGCCAAAATCAAAATAAATGTGATCTTACAGATCTCCGCGGCCTGAATGTTAAAGGGCAGAATGGGGAAGTTCAGCCAGCTTCGGTTGCCGTTGACGGTTTCACC
The DNA here is from genome assembly GCA_045587925.1 of Faecousia sp. Classification (GTDB taxonomy): domain Bacteria; phylum Bacillota; class Clostridia; order Oscillospirales; family Oscillospiraceae; genus Faecousia. The sequence continues at coordinate 5,440 of JAZNDF010000127.1, read as the reverse complement.
GAAGGGAATGAGCATCAGAAGCAGGACGGTGTTGAAAATAACCATTCCCGTTCTTCGCTCTGCAAAGACCTCCGCGTCGATGGAGGAAAAAACCAGATATAAAAGCACACCCAACACAGCAGCACCGATCTGGATGATCAGGTAACGCCCTGAGTCTTCATAGTAATTGGTGGTACTGGAGACCATTAAACAGCCAAAGGCTGTGGCAACCAGACAAAGCAGCAGAAGCAGCTTGTCACATTTACGAAATGCATTTGAGATCTTCTGCAAATACTTGCCCAAAGCGTCACCTCCTTTACCGAATAATTATAGCATTTCTCATCTGGGTTGTAAACTACTTTCTTTTTCAACAAACGCCAAAAGGCTCATTTTCCAATTTATTGACATTTGGTAAAAAATAGGATATATTATCAAATATAATAAAATAAGGAGAATGAAATGAAACGCTGTTTTATATTTGCACTGGCAATGGCTATGCTGGTTACCCTTGCTGCCTGCTCCGGCGGGATCGACCCCTATGAAGTGACCCTTGCGGCTGAGGATGCGGATCATACACAAAGTACGGTTGCACTTCCCACTGAGATCACCTTCAAGCAGATGGCGGTTTTTGAAAGCGACGATTATGATATTAAGATAACGGGAATTATCCCGGATGCACCGGAGGGCTACATCTTATCGGTCTCTGTGTCTAACAATACAGAATACCAGGAAGTGAAGAAAACGCAGATAGTCTATCAAACCGACGAGGACGGAGAAAAGATCGCCGTCGGTGAGGAAGAGATAGTGGAGCGCATTGGCACCGCATATCTTGTCACTGCGGAAACTGCAGTGGTCAATGGCAAAGAGATCGCCGTCAGCTTCCGAAATGAGGTAGCCGCGGACGAAAGATCCTTCGATCAGATCCTTTTGGATAAAAAGGAAATAGACGGCCTGGGCGCAATTACAGAAATTGAGCTGCAATTTAAGGTGTATATCACCAGAGAGGAAGACTATCTCATATCCGAGATCAACGCCACGGTCTACCCCTACGGGGATCTGGAAAATATGGAATAATGCGAAAAGCATAATAAAAGGAGGTGCCGCGGCACCTCCTTTATTATATTCAATTGGGATTATGCAGAGGTATAGATTTCGCCTGCGGCGCAGTCGAAGGTTACTGTTTCGGAATAGGCATAGTTACCGGAGGCATCCCACATCTGGAATACCATACAGTAGCTGCCATCCATCAAAGCCGTTTCGCCAAAGGCAATATCGGCAGTTACGGTGATCTCTTCTGCTTCGTACATTTCGTAGCTGTCCTCAGCACCGTAGTAGGATATCTGCCAAAGGGTGGTGATCACATCACCCTCCGCCAGCAGACGGAGCTCCTTGCTTGCCATACCGGTTTCGTCCAGTCCCTGAGAGGCACCCAGAATGCTCCACTGTTCTGTTGTGAAGTCGTATGCAACCTGCAGATTGTAGGCTTCGCCGTTTAACAGGATGGGCACACTGTAGAGGTTATAGTCCTCACCCTCGAAGGAAAGCTCCATATAAACCAGATGGCCGTCAATGGCGCCCCAAACACCCCGGAAATTATCGTAAAATACGCCGTTTTCCCAGTCTGCAGTCAGATCGTTGTCTGTGCCCAGCATCATCATTTGACCGTTTGCCTCGTCCATATAGTACAAGGAGAAGCCGATGCCTGCCAAAATGTTATTGGCTTCCGGGCCCAAAGTCAGCACAGCTGTGCCTTCCTCGTTTACAGTCAGGGGTGTGCCGCTCCAAGCCATATCCACCAAAGTGGGGATCTTGGGCAAGTCCTGAATGTCCAGAGATGCCAGATAATCCTCGCCGCCCTCTGCCAGCTCACCGGTCAGTCCATAGGCATACAGGTGCTTGAAGGCAGTGCCGGTTCCTACATTGATATATCCGTTAAAGTCGTTAATATCGCCGTTATAGGAATAATAGCAGCTCAGACCGGTGGCTTCCGCACGGTAGATGCCGCCTACCTTGTAGATCACACAGGCATCCAGGGCATCGGAAACGCTTTGTGCAGAGGGAAGCATCCAGGCAGTCTGACGGGCCAGATGGCCCAGGTCCACCATATTGGTGTAGCCCTGTTCTCTGGTGTTGCCGCCGTAGTTCTCACTCTGGGCAGCCGCACGACCCAATTCTGCAAAGAAACCGGGGTTTTCAGAAGCGGACACAAAGGCCTCCTGACCAAAGGTCTCATAGGCTTCCAGCAGGGGAGTCAGCTTGGTCAGGTCGGTAAGAGACAAAGTGGTCTGATCCTGTGTGCCAACGGCTTCACAGCCCTCGTAGTATGTATTGCAAATGGCAATGCCCAAATCGTCGCCGTCCATAGCGGGATTTGCTGCCAATTCACCCAGCCAGCCGGAATAGAGCCAGCCATTGCCCGGCTCCACTTCCTCCGAAGCTACCAGATACTTGGAAAAGTTCTGGAAGGTAGCGGCAACATCGATGGTAGCCATCAGACAGGTGTCAAAGCCGACCAGCTCAAGGGCAGGATCTTCTGCATTGGCAGGCCAGACCTCGTTAAAGGCAGTGTACATTTCGGAAAGATCCAGAGAGTCTAAACCGTGGAGCTCGTCAAAAGCCGCGCCGGTAACAGAACCGCCGCCGTGATTCCAGAAGGTAACGGCGATCTTGTCGGCAGGATAGTTGGTGTTGGCAAAATACAGGAAGTCATACAGGGTTTGGGCGTCGCCCATATTTGCCGTTTCCTGTTCCTCGATCAGCTGCAGACCGTCGCTGTTATATAACCAGCGCTGCAGCTTGGCAGGATCCATATTTTCGTTTTGCCATACTGCGGCACCGCCGGTTTGAATGATGACATTTACATTTTCAGGGAGCTGAACCTCCATCATTTCCTGCAGGTCGGTGGTAGCAAAGCCACCATTGGTCTCCAGGTCACTGCCGCAAAGATACCAATAGACAGCCCAGCTGCCGTCATTCATTTCCACAGTTTCGTTGATAGTGGGAGCATCGGTGGCTGCCTGTGTTTCCTGAGGAGTTTCCTCACCGCAGGCCGCCAGTGACAGGCACAAGACCAGTGCCAGTACCAGAGCAAGTATTCTTTTTTTCATTGTTGTTCCTCCTTTTATATTGAGACCTGATAAATCAGGATATCTCACTTTGTCAATTCTTCTTACATCCCCGTGCTGTCCACAGGAACACCGTCTCCATATCCCAAAGGATCCGGATCCCCGGCGAATCTGTTGTTAAAATAACCTCAAGTCCATTATAACACTTTATCGTGCATTCATCAACTGTAAAAGACCAATAAACTTATGGGTTGTTTGCCACTTTTGGGGTTGTTAAACCAAATTGATTGCTATCTTCTTTTGGCTTTTCGCCTTCTTTGCATACTGTGTTGCGCCGCCCCAGGAGTGGGTGATGTAGGTAACAACATAATCGGACTGCCGGAGCATCCAGTTGTTGCGCCAGGAGATGGCGTAGTGCGGGTGGACGGTCTCTATTCCCTCCGGGAGCATAGTGTCAGAGTAGTCATCGTATTCTGTCTTCTTGCCGGGCATATAGGCCAGGACAACCGCGTAGTTGATCTGCGGAAAAGCAACAGACCGGCATCCATTCTGCACAGCTAAATGCAGGGCATTCTCATAGCAGCTTCGCAGAAGCATCTCCTCGCCATAGCTGCCGCCGTCCCATACCGGACCGACGGTGTGGATCACATATTTTGCCTGCAAGTTAAATGCCGGTGTGATGGCCGCCTGTCCTATATCCATAGGACCGATTGCCTGCCGTGCCTGCAAAAGCCCCGGACCTGCCGCCTCGTGGATCATCGAATCCGTCCCCAGGCCGATTACAGGGCGGGGATTTGCCGTATTTACAATGGCATCCACAGCCATCCTGGTTATATCATTTCTTACGATCTCAAAGGGCATACCTTTGCCTCCTTATTTGTGCAATGATCAGTCGCCCGACGCAATGATCAGCATAATGCCAACAATCACAGCTATCATTAAGAGCAAGCAAGCAAAGCCAAGTTCAGCAGTGCTTTGCAGGCATCCCTTAGCAGGGGCGTTATTTTTTGCTTCTTGCCGCGCCTTTTTATCTTCTTCCCGCTTCTTAAGGGAACGCGCACGAAATATTTTGTTTTCTTTCTTTCGCTGCTCCGGTGTCTTTTTTAATTCTGGAATTAAGCAGGCAATTATCACTCCGATAATCCCGCCCCACAAAACAATTACAAGTATCCACTTCGGGTCCATAGAAAATCTCCCATCCAATTGCAACATCTTTTCAACTATTTTACTCGCTTTTCCCGCAAATGTCTACCGCTTGGTGTCTTGAAAATGCCGATAAGCATAAAATGCAACATTTTTTGTTCTGCTTATGCTATAATAACTATACAGGAGGTGCCAGGATGAAATTCAGACTGATTATTGATAAAGAAAAGGACGAAGAGGTGGTGGCTGTCGTCCACAGCCGCACTGCGCTGATCGACCAGATCGAGGATCTTCTGCAAAAACAGGCAGGCACCGACCGCATTCCCGGCTATCTGGAGGATGAGATCAAAATGCTGTCTGTGTCTCAGATCCAGTGCATTACCGTTCTGGACGGCAAGATCTATGCCATTGATTCTGAAAATCGGCAATACCGCCTCAAGCAGCGCCTTTATGAGCTGGAGCAGCAGCTGCCTTCCTGTTTCATACGCATCAACAAAAGCACACTGGCAAATGAAAACTGTCTGGATCGGTTTGCCGTCTCCTATGCCGGCAGTGTGGATGCGATCTTCAAATGCGGCTACCGGGAATATGTATCCCGCCGATGCTTCTCCCAAATCAAAAGGAGGTTTGACGCAAAATGAAAAAATTTTGGAAGGAATTTTTATTCCGGGGGCTGATCGCCTGCGGTGGCGGTCCGCTGGTGCTTGCCATTATTTACAGCATCCTGGGTTCCACAGGAGCCGTAACTGCCCTTACGCCCCGTGAGGTCTGTCTGGGCATTTTGACGATTCTGGTGCTGGCATTTTTTGCCGCCGGTATGACCGCGATCTATCAAATTGAACAGCTGCCCCTGCCGACTGCCATTCTGCTTCACGGCCTGGGCCTGTATGTCGCATATATTCTGACCTATTTGATCAACGGTTGGCTCAAGCAGCAGCTCATCCCCATTTTGATCTTCACCGGGATTTTCATAACCGGTTACGCCTTGATTTGGTCTGTCATCTATTTTTCTATCAAAGCCAAAACAAAAAGACTCAATAAGATCCTTAAGGATATGTAACAAACCGTCAAATTCCTGTTTATCGGGCAGAAGCCCGATAAACAATTGACAGCAAATGGGCGTGTTGCAAAATGCGCAAAATCTACGGTAGAATATGTAGGGGCGATTATTAATCGCCCGCGGGCGGTCAATGACCGCCCCTACATCCGCAGGATGTAGACAATTGCATAGTTTTAGGGCGCATTGCAGTATT
>JAZNDF010000126.1:0-1879 GCA_045587925.1 Faecousia sp. | reverse complement strand
GTTTATGCTTGCAGCCGTGTGGCTGATGCTGAGCAGCCTGTTGTATTCGCTGCAGCTGTCGTCTGACAGCTTTCCCCGACCGCTGACCGCCAAGGAGGAGCAGTATTATTTGCAATTGGCGGGGCAAGGTGATCTGGAGGCACGCAACATACTGATCGAGCGCAATTTGCGCCTGGTGGCGCACATTATGAAGAAATACTATGCCCAAACTTCAGATCAGGAGGATTTGATATCTATTGGGACTATTGGATTAATTAAGGGGATCTCGACCTTTGATCAAACGAAGGGTGCCCGGCTGGCAACATATGCGGCGCGGTGCGTGGAAAATGAGATCCTGATGTACTTTCGGAGCCAGCGCAAGGCTAGTCAGGATGTGTCGCTGTCGGATTATATTGAAACGGGGACCGACGGCGCGGCACTTTCACTGATGGATGTGGTGGGCGAAGAGGATGATCTGCTGGAGCAGCTTAGCTCTCGTGAACAGTTAGGTAAATTGCGTGGCGCGGTGGAGGCTTGCCTTGGTGATCAGGAACGACAGGTGATCGTTATGCGCTATGGTTTGGGTGGGCATAGGGCTCGCAAGCAACGGGAGGTGGCAGAGCTTTTGGGAATCAGTCGCAGCTATGTATCGCGAATTGAAAAACGGGCGCTTGAAAAATTGCGCGTGCATATGGAAATAGTATAAAAACAATGTATATTTTTCTGCTGCTGTGCCAATAATGGACGGCGGGAGGGATATACATGAAGATTCGGGATGTAATGACCGGTCAGGTTGTAAGTGTTGGCGTTGATGAAACCGTTGCCGTAGCGGCGCGGATGCTGCAGCGGCACAATATTGGTGCATTACCGGTGTGCGGTAAGGATGGTCGATTGTGCGGGATCGTGACGGACCGGGATATTGTAACCCGCTGTATTGCCGTTGGCAAGGCGGCGGAAAAAACGACGGTAAAAGAAGTAATGACGTCCGGCGTGACCGTTGCTGCACCGGATATGGAAACGGGTGCGGCGGCGCATTTGATGGGTCGGATGCAGGTGCGCCGTCTGCCCGTTGTGGGAAACGGAAAGCTGCAGGGAATGGTGAGTTTGGCGGACTTGGCCGTTCAGGAGGAAAGCTGCTATGATGCGGCAGACGCGCTGGGAAGTATTTGCGAAAATGTTTCGTTTCGTTAATTAAAAAATCATAAAAAGTGTTGACAAGAGCCGCTTTTGGTGATATCATATTCAAGCTGCCGATGAACGGGAAAGACCTGGGAGGCAGTAAAAGCATAAATTTTTTCAAAAAAGCAAAAAAGTGCTTGACATTGGGAAAAACTTGTGCTAATATGTAAAAGTTCGCGAGAGCGAGCACACTGTACCTTGTAAATTGAATAATGTGAGACAAACTAGACACCTTGGACAATTTATAAATGGATTGTTTAAGCGTTATATAAGTGACGAATAAAAACAGCCAACGAAATTCTTGAGTAAATTTGCTAGACAAATTATTCAGAAAATTGATTTGAGCCGTGGAAACGGTTTAGATACAAATTTTTGAGAGTTTGATCCTGGCTCAGGACGAACGCTGGCGGCGTGCCTAACACATGCAAGTCGAACGGGGTTATTATGGAAGTTCTTTCGAGGGCGGAAGTTTTAACTTAGTGGCGAACGGGTGAGTAACGCGTGAGAAACCTGCCTTTCAGTGGGGGACAACAGTTGGAAACGACTGCTAATACCGCATAATGTATTTTAGGGGCATCCCTTTGATACCAAAGCTTAATGTGCTGAAAGATGGTCTCGCGTCTGATTAGCTAGTTGGCGGGGTAACGGCCCACCAAGGCGACGATCAGTAGCCGGTCTGAGAGGATGAACGGCCACATTGGGACTGAGATACGGCCCAGAC
>JAZNDF010000125.1:0-3059 GCA_045587925.1 Faecousia sp. | reverse complement strand
TAGTTTCCCTGACCAAGGGCTTCACCGTCTCCCTGACGGAGCCCCTGGGCATGGATGCCGCACAGGTCACCGCCGGCGGGATCGTCACCGATGAATTTGACCCCCAGACCATGGAAAGCCGACTCGTTCCGGGGCTTTATGCCTGCGGCGAAGTGCTGGATGTGGATGGCGATTGCGGCGGCTATAATTTGCAATGGGCGTGGAGCTCCGGCCGTTTGGCAGGCTTACACGCAGGAAGGGACAGAATATGATTCGAATCAGAGAAATCTCTTTGCCGCCGGAACATTCTGTCGCCCAGCTTTCCTATGAAGCGGCGCGGGCGTTGAAGGTGTCCAATTCCAGGATCCGCCGGTTAAAAATCGTAAAGCGGTCTGTGGATGCCCGGAAGAAGCCGGATGTACGCATCGTCTATACAGTGGATGTGGCGACGGACGGCAACGAAAATAAAATTCTCAAGCAAAGTGGCTGTAAGCGGGCGGCCATTGCCCCCGTAGTTTTTTACAAGCCGCCCCGGCTGAAGGCGCCTGTCACCGATCGGCCGGTGGTAGTAGGCTTTGGACCTGCCGGTATGTTTGCAGCGCTGGTGCTGGCACTGGCGGGTACGCGGCCACTGGTGCTGGAACGGGGCGAGGATGCGGCATCCCGTCACGAAAAGGTACGCGCCTTCTGGAAGACCGGAAAGCTGGATACCAAAAGCAATGTGCAGTTTGGAGAGGGCGGCGCAGGCACTTTTTCTGACGGAAAGCTCAATACCGGCGTGAACAATCCCCGGATCGGCTGGGTCTTGGAGCAGCTGGTGGCATCCGGTGCCCAGGAGAACATCCTCTTTGATGCCAAGCCACATATCGGCACCGATGTGCTTTTGACTGTAGTACAAAACATCCGTCAGAGAATTATCAGTCTGGGCGGTGAGGTGCGTTTTCAAAGTCAGGTAACAAACCTTCTGGAAAAAGACGGGAAATTGACCGGTCTGGAAGTAAACGGCAAGGAGATCATCCCCTGCAGTAAGGCAATTTTTGCTATCGGTCACAGCGCCAGAGATACCTTTGAAGCATTGCACCGACTGCAGATCCCAATGGAGGCAAAGCCCTTTGCAATGGGCGTGCGGATCGAGCATTTGCAGGAAACGGTGGACAGGGCGCAATACGGAAAGGTCGATCCTGTACTGCCCCCGGCAGATTACAAGCTGGTAAAGCATTTGGAGGACCGGACGGTTTATTCCTTCTGTATGTGTCCCGGCGGCTATGTGGTCGCCGCCGCATCGGAGGAAGGCAGAGTGGTCACCAACGGTATGAGCTATGCAGACCGGGACGGTGACAACGCCAACGCCGCCCTTTTGGTCAGCGTAGAGCCAAAGGATTTCCCTTCCGACGGACCTCTTGGGGGAATGTACTGGCAGCAGCAGATAGAAGAAGCCGCCTTTTTGGCAGGGGGCGGGAATTACTGCGCACCCGCCCAGCGGGTCGGAGATTTTCTTTCCGGAAAGCCCAGCACCGGAGCAGGCACGGTGACACCCACCTACCGCCCCGGCGTAAAATGGGGCGACCTGCACACTTGCCTGCCCGACTGCATCACCCGTGCGATCGAACAGGCTCTGCCCCTTTTGGACGGAAATCTCAAAGGCTTTGCGAACCCGGATGCCGTGCTGACTGCCCCAGAGACCCGCAGCTCTTCCCCGGTCCGCATATTGAGAAACGGGGAAAAACAGTCCACCGGACTTGCCGGACTGTTCCCTGCCGGCGAGGGTGCCGGCTACGCCGGCGGCATTATGTCCGCAGCGGTAGACGGGATTCAATGTGCGGAGGCGTTGCTGGAAATTATATCATAATCTGGCACTATTTTTATGCTATTGCAGAAAAACTGTGATATAGTTACTGGGAAAATCTTGGGAGGGAGGTATGTAAATGAAAAAGGAACAGGTCCGGAAGGGTTTCCACTTTGCATTTATGAAATTCAGAGAATGTAAATACCCGGTCAAAACAAAGATAATAGAGATCGATGAAGGCTATAGACCGGAATACCATTGCCACGATTTCCCCCAGATTTGGTATTGTGCCCGGGGACGGTACAACCATCAGATAGAGGATACGCAAATCACTTGCGAGGAGAAATCCCTTGTGATTGTTCCGCCGGGCCAACAGCATATGATCAGTTACTGCGGAGAATGTGCAGAGCTGTGGGAGATCGATTTTTCACACAGTATGCTGACCCACGCATCGCTGGAAAATTGGATCAATTCTCTTGCAAATCTTTACATTTCTGCGGTCTCAGGAGAACAGTTTAAGTATGTTACCTTTTGCGAGGAATCCCAAAAGCAGGTGGCAAAGATCCTGTCCTGGCTTGATCTTCTGATGTTTTCTCAGAATGAGAATGAAAACTACAGCGAAATATGGGAAAAGGTGGAAAAACTCTTTTCCCTTCCGGAGCTGGCAATTCCTAAGAGTCAGCATAAAAAAGTGTATAATATTGCGTATTCCCGGATCCTTCCCATTGTGCGGATTATGTCTTATGTAAACCTCCATTACCCGGAGAAGATCCAGGAAGAAGATCTTCTGCGGGGGAGCGGCATCAGCCGACGGGGAATGTTTCGGTATTTTAAGGATATTGTCGGTTGTGGCTATCTTCAGTATTTGCAGCAGCTGCGGATAAAAAGAGCGTGTATTTATTTGCGCACAAACAGCTATTCTCTGTCATATATTTCGGATGTTTGCGGATTTTGCAATTTGCAATATATGAACCGGTTATTTCTCCAGATTACAGGAGAAACGGCAAAAAGCCGTCAGGAACGGATCCAGAAACGAAAATGTCAGAAGTGAACCAATGAGATTGGAAGAGATTTCATGTTTTTCCGGGATAAAGGAAAAAACCTTTGGGAGGTGGCTCAGTTTTCGAGCTACCTCCCTTATTTTATCAAATTTCTGTTTGACAATGCCTTCCCCTGGGGGAAGGTGGATTCAAATCCGTGCACGCTTGCACGGATTTGAAGACGGATGAGGGTCTTACTTTTGCCTATTTAACATACATTTCTATATATTTTGCATTTTGGTTTTTCCCTCATC
>JAZNDF010000124.1:0-12010 GCA_045587925.1 Faecousia sp. | reverse complement strand
CCGGTGTCGCCTTCGTGGGTTGCGTTGTCCAGGATAACCTGGGTCTTCTTTTCCTTCAGAATCATTGTGTTTACCACCTTTTCATAATATTTCCCGTTTGCTAAGTAAAGGGTCGGTGTCTTCCCAAAACTGGGCAAAGGGTTTGCTGGTCATAGCCAGCCCGACTATCTTATCATAAGTTTTTCCAATTGTAAAGAGAAAATTTCAGGTTTTTTGGAAAAATTCCCTTGTTTTTTCTGCATTTTTCTGAATTTCTGCCTTTAAATCCTCCAAAGAGGCAAACTTTTGCTCCGGACGGAGAAAGGCATAAAACTGCAAGGTAAGGGCTTTGCCGTAAAGGTCGCCATCAAAATCCAGCAGCCAGGGCTCGACGGTCGTATGGTGTCCGCCTACTGTGGGACGGGTGCCGATGTTGGTGACTGCCAGATATTCCTTTCCCTCCACATAGGCCTTGCAGGCGTAAACACCGTGTCTGGGGCAAAGCACGCCTTCCGGCAAAGCCAGATTTGCGGTGGGGATGCCCAGTGTCCGTCCCAGCTTTCTGCCGGAAATCACAGTACCGCTGAGTATATGGGGATGTCCCAGAAAGCGCACTGCCTGTGCCATTTCTCCCTGTTCGATCAGCTGCCGGATGTAGGTGGAGGATACGGCAATACCCTGAATTTTCTGCTCCGGCACAACGGTGTGAGGGAGGCCAGCCGCCTGGCAATAGGCACTGAGGATCTCTGCCGTTCCCTCGCCCCTGTAGCCGAAACGAAAATCACTGCCGCACACAAAGCCTGCGCCGTCCTGCATCCGCAGCATACGGAGAAAATCCCGCCAATCCATCGTTCTGAGCGATCGGTCAAAGGGAAGCTCCACAACGCAGTCCATCCGGTACTGCCGGGTGAGCATATTCTTTCGGTCCTCCGGGGTGTTGAGCAGGGGTGGTGTTTTGCCGGAAACCAGGGTGTCCGGATGGGAGGTGAAGGTCACAACACCCGCCTTACAGTCGTTTTCTTCCGCCAACCGGCGGCAGGCTGTCAGCAGTGCCTGATGTCCCATATGCACCCCGTCGAAAAAACCCAGGGCGTAAATTACTTTTTCTTTCATAGAAATACCTGCAATTGAAATGTTTCAAACTTCAAAAAAGCTCTTTATTGTGGACATTATGCCATTTTCTACCTTTGCCAGCATTAAAAATTCACCGGCTGGGCTGTATGCCCGGTATGTACCGTCGGTCATATTCACGGAGAAGCTGTTGCCGTTTTTGCACCGAAGGGTCTGCTTTTCTGTCAGGGTTACCGCAGGGTGCAGGGCGAACATCGTATCTACGCCCCGGAGATATTTTTCCGGGTCGGCGGCCCGGACCAATTCTGCCAGAGGCACCGCTTCCTCAACGGTATAGGCACCGGCGCGGATCCGCCGCAGCTCTGCCATACAGCCGCCGCAGCCCAGCGCCTGACCGATATCCTTACAAAGGGTGCGGATATAGGTGCCCTTGGAGCAGCGCACCCGCAGGCGGATACTGTCTGCTTCCATAGAAAGCAGGGTTAGCTCGTGGATGGTAACGGGGCGGGGCCGGCGTTCCACTTCCTTACCCTTCCGGGCAAGGTCACAGAGCTTTTGCCCATTGATTTTCAGGGCGGAGTACATTGGGGGCACTTGCATAATCTCCCCCCGGAAATTTTCCAGCACCTGCTCCAGCTGCTGACCGGTCACAAAGGCATCCTGCTCGGTGAGCACGGTGCCGGTAATGTCCTCTGTATCGGTGGTCAGACCCAGCCGCAGGAGGGTTTCGTATGTTTTTTCTGCGTGCTCGAAAAATTCCACGCCACGGGTGGCTCTGCCCACAAATACCGGCAGCACCCCGGTGGCCATAGGGTCCAGTGTGCCCCCGTGACCGATGCGGCGGGTCTGAAATACACCCCGCAGCTTGGCAGTCACATCCTGACTGGTCCAGCCTTCCGGCTTGTCTACAATTACAATTCCATTCATAAAAAGTACCTTTTTAGTTGACAGTTTACAGTGTACAGTTGACAGTTAAGGTGTGCGCTTTGCGCACTTATTAAAATTATTTCCGAAGGAAATACTACAACTGTTAATTGTCAACTATCAACTGTCAACTTATCTCAGTTTTGGCATTGCTGCTGCAACAGCCGCGACTGCTTCCTCCATAGAAAGGTTCATACTTGCACCGGCGGCACCCTTGTGTCCGCCTCCGCCAAAATTTTGGCAAATAGCGGCGGCATCATAGCCGGGCACAGCCCGCACAGACAGCTTCACAAGCCCGCCGGGCTCCTGCCGCAAGGTGGCGGCGATCTTCACCCCGGCAATACTGCGGGGGAAGCCGGAAATGTTCTCAAGATCATCCTCCGTCAGACCCAGCTCCCGCTCCTTTTCAAGGGGCAGGGCACAGATCACCACCTTGCCGTCCTGCAAAAACAGGGCATTTTCTGTGAGCCAGCCCTGCAGACGGAGTCTGCCCAGGGAATTGGTCTCAAAATATGCCTGATTCATAGAAAAGATATCTGCGCCCGCTTCTGTGCAGTCCGCCGCTACCCGGAGGGTGTTTGCGGTGGTGTTGGCATAGCGGAAGCATCCGGTGTCTGTGGAAACTGCGGTATACAGGGCAGTTGCCATAGGTGTATCCAGTACGGCACCCATTTCCTTCAGGACATCATAGATCACTTCGCCGCAGGCGGCGGCATCCGGATCTACCAGCTCAAAATCTGTAAAGCTGTCGGCAGAGCCGTGGTGATCGATCCGCAGAAGAATATTGTTCTGCAGAGGCGAAAAATGGTCCCCCAGCATATTGGAGGATGCCACATCCACAGCCACCAAGGTGTCGTTTTCTGTGGGTGCTTCCTTCGTAAGACCGGATAGCAGAGACTGGTATTTTTCTGTGGTTTCCGGATTGCGGAGCACAAAAGCCTTCTTCCCCAGCTGACGCAGACCCAGACACAAAAGGACGGCACAGCCCAGGGTGTCGCCGTCAGGACGGCGGTGGGTCACAATGGCAAAGTTGTCCCGCGCCTTCAGAAATCCTGCGGTCTCAGGAATTGTCAGCTTCGTCATTGCTTTTTACCTCTAAAGAATTTATAAGCTTCAGCATTTTTGCACCGTAGGTGATGGAGTCGTCCAGCGCCCACTGAAGCTCAGGGGTATAGCGCAGCTGCAAACTGCGTCCCAGCTCCCGGCGCAGATAGCCGGAGGCGGATCTCAAGCCCTTGAGGGCATCGTTTGCCTTTTCTTCCTGGAGGAAGCTGGCATAAATTTTTGCATAGCGCAGGTCGGGGGTGGTTTCCACATTGGTGATGGAGATCATCGTGTCCTGCACTCTGGGATCTTTCAGATTGCGGATCAGGGAGGACAGCTCCTTCTGGATCTCCTCGTTGATCCGACCGATGCGATTGGATGCCATAGTATCATTCCTTTCGTAATGATAAATGGACAATGGACAATGGTCAATGGACAATTATTTTGCGTGAGTATTTAATTGTCAATTGTCAATTATCAATTGTCAATTCAATATAAAAGCCGCGCCGCAAGTGCGGTGCGGCTTTTATAGTATTTACCGTTTTACTTCCTGCATCACGAAGCACTCAAAGATGTCGCCTTCCTTGATGTCATTGAACTTCAGGATGCTCATACCGCATTCATAGCCGGCAGTGACTTCCTTTGCGGCATCCTTAAACCGCTGCAGGGAGCCAACTTCGCCTTCGTGAATGACGATGTTGTCACGAAGCACACGGACCTGTGCGTCTCTGGAGACCTTGCCGTCCTTGACCATACAGCCGGCAATGGTGCCGATGGCAGAGACCTTGTAGGTCTCGCGAACCTCTGCGTGACCGATGATGGCTTCCTCAAACTTGGGAGCCAGCATACCCTTCATTGCAGATTCGATCTCGTCGATGGCATCATAGATGACGCGGTAGAACCGCATATCTACGGCAGTACGCTGGGCACTTGCCTGTGCACCGGCATCGGGACGGACATTAAAGCCAACGATGATGGCACCGGCAGTGGAGGCAAGCAGTATGTCGCTTTCGTTGATAGCGCCCACACCGGTGTGAATGACGCGAACACGGACCTCCTCGTTGGAGATCTTCTCCAGAGAAGCCTTCACAGCCTCTGCAGAGCCCTGCACATCCGCCTTGACGATCAGGGACAGCTCCTTCATTTCGCCTTCCTGCATCTTGGCAAACAGGTTGTCCAGGGTGACCTTCTGCATTGCGTTGGCGGCGGCATCCTTTGCAGCCTGCTTCCGCTGCTCTACCAGCTCACGGGCCATACGCTCGTCAACGACGGCGTTGAACTCGTCACCGGGGGCGGGCACTTCTGCAAGACCGGTGATCTCCACAGGCACAGAAGGTCCTGCAGTCTTTACGGTTCTGCCCTTATCGTTGGTCATTACACGGACACGGCCTACGGAAGTGCCGGCAATGACGATATCGCCCTGGTTGAGGGTGCCGTTCTGCACCAGCAGGGTTGCAATGGGACCGCGGTTCTTGTCCAGACGGGCTTCGATAACGGTACCCTTTGCGCGGCGGTTGGGGTTGGCCTTCAGCTCCTGCACCTCGGCAGTGAGCAGGACCATTTCCAGCAGATCGTCCAGACCGGCACCGGTCTTTGCGGAGATGGGAACGATAATGGTATCGCCGCCCCACTCCTCGCAGATCAGCTCGTGCTCGGTCAGCTGCTGCTTGATACGGTCGGGGTTTGCTTCGGGCTTATCCATCTTGTTGATAGCCACGATGATGGGCACCTCGGCGGCCTTGGCGTGGTTAATGGACTCGATGGTCTGGGGCATAATGCCGTCATCGGCGGCAACCACCAAAATAGCGATATCCGTACTCTTGGCACCGCGGGCGCGCATAGAAGTAAATGCGGCGTGACCGGGGGTGTCCAGGAAGGTGACCATACGGCCGTTTACATCCACGGTATAGGCACCGATGTGCTGGGTAATGCCACCGGCTTCGCCGGCAGTCACAGAAGTCTTACGGATGGCGTCCCGGGTAGAGGTCTTGCCGTGGTCAACGTGACCCATAACGACCACGACCGGTGCCCGCTCCTGGAGCTCCTCTGCGGTATCCTCGTGATCTTCAAAGATCCGCTCCTCGATGGTGACGGTGACTTCCTTTTCCACCTTGCAGCCAAACTCTGTGGCAACAAATTCTGCAGTATCAAAGTCGATGGCCTGGTTGATAGCGGCAAGAACGCCGTTTTTCATCAGGCACTTAATGACCTCGCCGGCAGTTTTCTTCATCCGGGAAGCCAGCTCACCAACGGTGATCTCATCGGGGATCTTAACGGTAACGGGTGCCTTGCGGGCGACCTCCATCTGCAAACGGCGCAGCTTCTCCTGCTCCTCGTTGCGGGCCTTGTTGCCCTTGAACTTATTGTCCTTTTTGTTCTGCTGCTGACCCTTTTTGCCGCCGATCCGCTGCTTGCCGCCCTGGTAATTCTGGACCCGCTCGGAAATCAGATCGTCTACCCGATCGTCAAAACGGCCCACATTGACCTGCACGGCAGAGGTGTCCACCACCCGGCGCTCCCGACGGCGCTCCGGCTGGGCGGGCTTTGCAGGCTTGGGATCTTCTGCCTTCTTGGGGGCTTCCTGACTGACAGATGCCGCGGGCTTTTTCGGCTCTGCCTTCTTGGGAGCCTCCGGCTTCTTCTCCTCTTTCTTGGGCGCTTCTTCAGCCTTGGCTTCTGCCTTGGGGGCAGGCTGAACAGCAAACACCTGTTCTAAGGATGCAATCTGATTTTTCTGTGTAAACACATCAAAAACCACATTGAGCTCTTCCTCTGTCAGAACCTGGGTGTTGGACTTGGGCTTTTCAAAGAAAGCCTCCATAATCTGCGCTATTTCCTTGGGTGCAACACCGAAATCGGTGGCCACCTCTTTCAATCGATACTTCACTAAACTCATATACGCACCTCCAAAATCAATCTTCCTTATGGTTGCCGCTTATCCGACGGGTCTTGCCTCTGGCTTTGTTGCGCTGATGGGCTTTTGCTTCTTTCTGACGGCTCTGGATGCGCCGGGTGCGCTTGTCCAGAGAGTCGATGACCGTGCGGTAGGTTTCCGGCTGAGGCAGTGCCTTTACAAAGGCAAGTGCCAATGCCGGGTCGGTAAATGCGGCCAGGGCCAGGCTTGTTCTGCCGATGGCAAGACCAAGCTGATCCTTTGTGAAGGGAACCTTTATACATTGCTGATCGGTACCGGCCACGAAGCTTTTGCCTCTGCGCCAGGTGTGGTCCGAGGCATCGCTTGCCACCAGGATCAGACGGGCGTGCCCGGAACGGGCGGCGGCACCTGCAGGCTCTTCGCCCAATTCGATCAAGCCGGCTTTCCGTGCCAGAGACATATAATTGAGGGCCTTATCCACGAACCGTTCCCTCCATTTCCTTTTGCAGTCTTTCGTAGACCTCCTGGGGAATGGGAACCTCCAGACTGCGCTCCAGAGATTTTGCTTTGTGTGCCTTTGTCAGACACTGGGGATCCGGGCACAAATATGCGCCCCGACCGTTGAGCTTTCCGCTGAAATCCAGCTGGACCTGTCCGTCGGTACAGCGGACCACGCGGATCAGCGCCCGTTTTTCCTTTCGCTCGCGGCAGCCCATACACTGCCGCATTGGTATTTTCTTTTGCATTAGGCTACCTCCATTCAAATTGACAATGGACAATGTACAATGGACAATTAAAGTGTGACCAAGGACCAAATACCATAATTGTCAATTGTCAATTATCAATTGTCCATTAAATATCTGCCTGGCTTTCGGGCTTGATATCGATCTTATAGCCGGTCAGGCGGGCAGCCAGACGGGCGTTCTGACCCTCCTTGCCGATGGCAAGGCTCAGCTGATCGTCAGGCACCACGACCCGGCAGGCCTTCTGGCCGGGGATCAGCTCTACGGATACCACATCTGCAGGGCTGAGTGCCGCTTTTACATATTCACAGGGGTCCTCGCTCCAGACCACGATGTCGATCTTCTCGCCCTTGAGCTCTTCCACAACGGCACCGACACGGCCGCCTCTGGGACCGACGCAAGCGCCAACCGGGTCAACATTCTCCATAGCGGCACGCACAGCGATCTTACTGCGGCTGCCTGCCTCACGGGCAATGTTGCGGATCTCCACCTGACCGTCGGCGATTTCCGGGGTCTCCAGCTCAAACAGGCGGCGCACCACATTGGGATGGGTGCGGGAAACATAAACATTGGTTGCCTTTGCAGACTGGCGGGCCTCCAGCACATAGACGCGGATCAGATTGCCGGGCTCGTAGCTTTCGCCGGGGATCTGCTCGCTGACTCGCAGAACAGCATTGTGCTGCTCGTTGCCCTGACCTACCTGTACAAATACATCGCCGGTGGGGTCTACACGCAGAACGGTGCCGGTAAGCAGCTCCTGACTCTTGGAGGAATAGCTTTCGTAGATCGCACCCCGCTCCGCCTCGCGGATGCCCTGAATGACCACCTGCTTGGCAGTCTGGGCGGCAATGCGGCCGAATTTCTGAATGTCCACAGGAATGGTGATGGTCTCACCCACCTGGATTTTGCTGTCGATGTTGCGGGCGGCGTCAATGTGCATCTGCACAGCAGAGTCTTCCACTTCCTCCACCACAGTCTTTACCAGGTACATAAAAAGACCCTTTTCGCTCAGGTCCACCACCACATTTTCAGCGGGGATGTCCCGATTGTCTTCCCGGTCCTTACGGTAAGCATTGGTCAGTGCCTGCTTCAGCCGCTCCACCATATACTCCACGGGAATACCCTTGATTTTTTCCAGATCCCGCAGGCTTGCAAAGATCTCTGCGCCGATGTCGATCTTCGGTGCGGCGGCCTGCTTCTTTCCTCTTGCCATTTTTCTTCCTCCTTCGCCCGTTTGATTATACTTTCAGCAATGAACAGTATAAAGTGTATGGGCTTATTTGTATTTTGATTTTTGATTTTTAGAATTCCACACGAAGGCGCACCAGAGCGACTTCGGATTTTGTAAAGGTGATGGTTTCCTTACCTGCTTCTACGGTGACACTGCCATCTTCGTAGCCCCGCAGAATGCCGGGAAATTCCTTCAGACCGTTTCTGGGGCGGTACAGCTTTACCAGCACAGCACTTCCCATAAACTGCATAAAGTCGGAAGGCCGCTTCAGTGCCCGTTCCAGTCCGGCAGAGCAGACTTCAAAATGATAGCTTTCTGCAATGGGGTCCTTTTCGTCCAGAATAGGGTCGATGGCCCGGTGGACTGCCTCGCAGTCAGCGATGTCTACGCCGCCTTCCTTATCGATGTAGAGCCGCAGGTAACGCTCAGAGCCTTCCCGCACATATTCCACATCCCAAAGACTGCAGCCCTTTTCTTCTACCACAGGCCTGGCAAATGCTTCTACTTGTTCCGTGATCTTCAAGACACAATGCACTCCTTTCCGGTTCTATAGAGCTGGAACAACATTAAAAGAGAGGGGCGCGCCCCTCTCTTTCACACAAACTTACATCTGTATTATAACACCAATTTTTTATTTTGCAAGGGGTTTTTGAAAATTATTTTTCCGGAGGCAGACCCTGGATGTATTTATGATCCCAGGCATCATCGAAAAGGGCGGCGGTGACCTTGCTTTGCACCAGATCCTCAGACAGAACATTCAGCTCCGGCGCGCATACCAAAGACTCCAGATAAAAGTCCGGCAGTGCATCGGCGCCCAGCTTTGCGCCCATCATCGCACCGGTGACGGCACCCACGCCGGCACTGGCGCCGGAATGGTTTACGGCGGTGATCAGCGCCGTGTCAAAGTCCTCTGCACCGGTCAGACAGGCATATACACTGCCTGCCAGGCAGTCTGCCGCAGAACTGCACTGCAGCCGCTCCATTTCCACCTGCACATCGAACAAATCGTCCTTAGCCATAGAAATGGCGCGGACGATCCGGGCGGCAAGCCGCTCCATTCCGGAAGCGAAGACTGTACCGTACTGCGCCTGCACCGTTTGCACAGCGCTTTGGATATGATGCTCTATACTGCTGTCCGGGTCCTGCAGGATCCCCAAAAGGCATACCCCAAGCACTGCGGAAGATAAAAAGGTCTCCGGATGCCCGTGGGTAAGGGCGGCAGTGCGCACTGCTAAGGTGGCAAGCGCCTGTTTGGAGATGCCGTGTCCGTAGGCGTACAGGGCCAGAGGGATGGCTTCTGTCAGAGCACCGGGGGTGCTGTTTAGGTTGGTGGGGGCGTCCGGTGTGCCTAAAACCTGGGGGCGCAGGGCGTCCAGCATTCTGGCGTCCCGATTGTTATGCAGGCGCAGACACTTGGGCTTTGCCACCCAACAGCGGCTTACCTCCGGGTCCCGATAAAAGTTCTGATTGCGCGCCCACTCCCGCAAGCCGACGGTAATATAAGGAAGCAGCTCTGTTTTGCCTCTGGCGGCACCCAACAAAAGGCCGTTGCCGGTAAAGGCGGCGATCTGGGTATAGGAGGAGACCTCAGCATTGCCGTTTGTCAGATCGTAACCCAGCAGTCCGTTGGGACCGTAGTCCTCGTATATTTCTGCAAGGTTTTTTTTATCCACCGGCGTGCCCATAGCATCGCCTACGGCCAGGCCCAAAAGACAGCCGCGGCTGCCGGATAATTTATCTGCCAAAGCATATCCCTCCTTCGCTTTTTTTCTATATACATTATGATATAATATATACAGTCAAAAATCAAGAAGGCAAAAATTTTTCTAAATAAGAATAATTCTTATTGACAAATAGAAAAGGATATGCTATACTTAGGCCGTAAATAAGAATGGTTCTTATCCAGGAGGTGAAATGATGGCTGTATCCCAAAAACATTTTCGAAAAAGAGATGCCATTTTAGATTATTTGCAAAGCACCACTGCCCACCCCTCGGCGGAAATGGTATTTGCCGGTCTGAAGCCCCAGATCCCGGATCTTTCCTTAGGAACGGTCTATCGGAATTTAAGCCTGTTCCGCAAGCAAGGCCTTGCCGATTGCGTAGCAACTGTGGGAGGTGTGGAACGGTTCGACGGAAACACAGATCCCCACATTCATTTTATTTGCAGTGAATGTGACGCAGTGATCGATCTGATGGAAATGCATATTCCGCCGGAGCTTGGAGGTACTGCAGAAGCTTGCAGTGGCGGTCAGGTGCATGGATATCAGCTTAGTTTCACCGGTCAATGTAAAGCTTGCTTGCAGAAAACGCAGAAAGGTGGTGAAGCCATATGAAGAAGTTTGTTTGTACTGTTTGTGGTTTCGTCTATGAAGGCGACGAGCTCCCGGAAGACTACGAATGTCCCCTGTGCGGCGTAGGTCCGGACCTGTTTGAAGAAGAATAATAAAAATATATTATAAAGAGAATTATTGGAGGAAATACTATGAAAAAGTTTGTTTGTGCCGTTTGCGGTTATGTTCACACAGCTGAGGAGCTGGCCGAAGATTTCAAATGCCCCGTATGTAAGGTTCCTGCATCCAAGTTTGTGGAGCAGGCTGGCGATATGAAGCTGGCGGCTGAGCACGAATACGGCATCTATGCCAAGACCGTTAAGAACAATCCCGATATCTCCGAGGAAGATAAGAAATATATCTTCGAGCAGCTGATGGCAAACTTCAACGGCGAGTGCAGTGAAGTGGGTATGTATCTGTGTATGGCCCGGATCGCCCATCGGGAAGGCTATCCCGAGATCGGCCTGTACTGGGAGAAGGCAGCTTGGGAAGAAGCAGAGCACGCCGCAAAGTTTGCAGAGCTGCTGGGTGAGGATCTGGAGCCCAATATGAAGGCTACCACCAAGGAAAACCTGGCATGGCGTGTGGACTGCGAGTTCGGTGCTACTCAGGGTAAGACCGACCTTGCCATCTGCGCCAAGAAGAATGGCCTGGATGCCATCCACGACACCGTCCACGAAATGGCTCGTGACGAAGCCCGTCACGGCAAGGCTCTTAAGGGTCTTCTGGAAAGATATTTCAAGTAATTACTGCAAAAGGCACAACTGACAAAAGAAGGAGGATCCCTATGAAAAAGTTAACTGTATTATTGACTGTATTGGCACTTCTGATGGTATTTGCCGGCTGTCAGGGAATAGGAAAAACCGGGGAGACGACCCCTTCTGCAGAGCTTTTAACCCAACAGGAGGTTTTACAGATCGCGTTGGACCATGCGGGTGTAAAGGCAGAGGATGCAACAGATGTGCAGATGGAGCTGGATTATGACGACGGCGTCAGTCATTACGATGTGGAGTTCCGCAGTGGCGATTACGAGTATAGCTATGAAATTGATAAGTCCGGCAAGATCTTGGAAGCAGATAAGGATTTGGATTAAAGTCAGGACCGCCGGCCTAACCGGCGGTACATTTTCCGAAAGGAGTTACTTATGAACGAGAAAATCACTGCATTGTTAAACGATCAGATCAATAAAGAATTTTACAGCGCTTACCTGTATCTGGATATGGCGAATTACTACGACAGTCTGGATCTGGACGGCTATGCCAATTACTATATGGTTCAGGCACAGGAGGAACGGGATCACGCCCTGCTGTTTATGAAGTATATGCAAAACAATGGCTTGCAGGTGACACTGGAAGCCATCGGAAAGCCGGACAAGGAATTTCATGCCATCCTTGATCCTCTGGAGATCGCCGCAGAGCATGAAAGGTATGTGACCGCCCTCATCAATAACATCTATCACGAGGCACATCAGGCAAAGGACTATCGTACAATGAAGTTTTTGGACTGGTTTGTGGATGAGCAGATGGAAGAGGAAGAAAATGCAGACAAGATGGTCAGCCGGTACAAGCTGTTTGGCAGTGACCCCAAGGGCCTGTATGCGCTGGATCAGGAATTTGCGGCAAGAGTGTACACAGCACCCTCTCTGGTTCTTTAAATAAGCACAAAGGGGCTGTAAAGAAACCCGAATAATTATACGGTTCATACATTTTATGAAGTACCGTCAAATTCCTGATTATCGGATATCCCAATGTAGGGGCGGCTATTAGCCGCCCGCTAAAGGGCGTTGGTTTACTGCCGCCTTAAATTAAGACC
>JAZNDF010000123.1:0-36078 GCA_045587925.1 Faecousia sp. | reverse complement strand
ATTCTAACATATCCCAAGCATCAATGGCTGGGAGGGATCTCCCTCCCAGCCACTTTGCTTATTGGTGTATCCCCCCACGGGGGATGGATTTGATAAGTATATTCAGCCTTCGGGCTTGATATAAATATTTGGGAATATAATATTTAGGAGGAACAAAATATGAGTGTATTGACCGATCTGATCTATGGCGGCAGTAACGCTGTTGCCGGCTTGACTGAGAATGCTGTCAACGAAGCCATTGCAAAATACGGTGCGGATAAGCAGATCGCATTCCCGGATACGGCTTATTTCTTCCCCACGATTTATGCAGCAACCGGCGTAAAGGTAAAGACACTGGGTGATCTGCCTGCCTGCGTGGGTGTGCTGAAGAGCCTGATCACAAACCAGGAGGATCTGGGTCAGGCACTCAATGCCGGCCTTGCCACTGCGGTAGGTGCTGAGATCATTGAGGGCCTGAAATATGTGGAGGGCGGCAATCCCTATGAAAATGAGACTGGTATCGGCTTTGTTCCTGACCCCATTATCCGCTCTCTGGGTGTTCCGTTGGTCACCGGTGATATTCCCGGTGTTGCCGTAGTTCTGGGCAAGGCAGAGGATGCAGCGGATGTGGTCAAGGTGGTCAAGGACTATCAGTCTAAGGGCATCCTGACCTTCCTGGTTGGCGATGTGATCGAGCAGTGCATCGATGGCGGCGTAAAGGCAGGCCTTGAGTACCGGGTGGTGCCTCTGGGCCACGATGTGACCAGTGTGATCCACGTGGTCACTGTTGCAGTCCGCGCAGCACTGATCTTCGGCAATGTACAGCCCGGTGACCTGGCTGGCTTGCTGAAGTATACTGCCGAGCGCGTTCCCGCTTTTGTAAACACCTTCGGCGCGATCGATGCTGTTGTGGTTTCCGCCGGTGCCGGTGCGATTGCACTGGGCTTCCCTGTGATCGTGGATATTGACCTGGGCGAAAACCAGGTTCCCGGCGCACTGGAATCCGTGTGTGACCATAACGAGACAGTCAAAAAGTCTCTGGAGCTGCGTTCAATCAAGATCAAGGTTAAGGAGCTGCCCATTCCGGTGGCATTTGCCGCAGCCTTTGAAGGTGAGATCATCCGCAAGAGCGATATGCACAATGAGTTCTGGTCCGCTAAAAATCCCACCGCTGAGCTGGTGGTTATGCGGGAAATGAACCAGATCGAGGACCACAAGATCTCCATTATCGGTCCGGACCTGGCAGATGCAAAGGAGCTGGCTTTGGCTACATATGTGGAGGTCGCCGGCAAGAAAATGCAGTCGGACTTCGAGGCGGTTATCGAGCGGAAATTCCATTCCTGGCTCAACTATATGGAAGGCGTTATGCACACCGGCCAGCGCAATCAGGTCCGCGTCCGTGTCAACAATGCTGCCTTTGAGGCAGGGCTGAGCCTGAAGCATTTTGCTGAGGTGCTGTATGTGATGATTATGGATGAGTTCGACGCAGTTGTGGACAAGTGCCAGATCACCCTGATCACCGATGCTGTAGAGGCTGCCAAGTTCCGCGATGAGGTGGCGATCCCCCGCTATGCAGCCCGGGATGCCCGTCTGGAATCTCTGACCGACGAGAGCGTAGACCGCTACTACACCTGTATTCTGTGCCAGTCCTTTGCCCCTGCCCATTGCTGCGTGGTAACACCTGAGCGCCTGGGCCTGTGCGGCGCTGTGTCCTGGCTGGATGCGAAGGCTACCAATGAGCTCGATCCCAACGGTCCTTGCCAGCCCATCTTTAAGGAGGGCTGTATCGACGAGCGCACCGGCCGGTTTGAGAGTGTTGATAAGATGATCAAATCCGCTACCCACGGCGCGGTAGAGACAGTGACCCTGTACTCCATTTTGGAGGATCCTATGACCTCCTGCGGCTGCTTTGAATGTATTTGCGGCATTGAGCCGATGAGCAATGGCTTCATCGTCGTAAACCGGGAATACAGCGGTATGACCCCCGCAGGTATGACCTTCGGTGAGCTGGCATCCTGCACCGGCGGCGGTGTCCAGACCCCCGGATATATGGGTCACGGCCGTCATTTCATCAGCTCCAAGAAGTTCATTTCCGCAGAAGGCGGCATCGAGCGCATTGTGTGGATGCCCAAGGAGCTGAAGGACGATGTGGCAGAGCGGCTGAATAAGACAGCAAAAGAACTTTACGGCATTGAAAACTTCACCGATATGGTGGCTGACGAGACTGTTACCACCGACTGTGAGGAGCTGCTGAGCTGGCTGACAGAAAAGAACCATCCTGTTTTGGGTATGGAGCCGCTTATGTAATAAAAACCGGATGCGGCGGTTATCCGCCGCATCTTTTCAACAAGCTATAGGAGATATAAATGCAAATCGAAAATCACAAGGAAGAAGTTCCCTTTGCCTATTATGAAGAAAAATTCCGGGAGCTTGACCCGGTGGAAGTTACCGGACGGCTGACAGATGTAAAGTGGGACGGTAAGGAATTTACCGTCACGATGCTGTGCCGCGCCTTCGCCCTGTCCCATCCCCAGTATAGCATCCGGGTGCTGGATGGAGGTGCCATTCCTCCGTTGCCCACCCAGACCTTTTTGCTGCGCTACCTGCTGGAATGCCGGGATGCAGCCTGGCAGGGGGGCTGGAAGACCTTCCGGGAAATGCCCTGGGGCGAGCTGTATATTAAGCCCTACACCGGCAGAGTGCTGACCCGTGCGGCATTTACCTTCGGCACACGGCTGAAGGCTTACCGGACAGCTGCGGAAAAGATGGGCGCTGTGGCGGTGGACCACGGGGATGCAGGCTATCAGTTTTCTCTGATCGGACCCTATCAGATGCAGATATTAGTCTGGGAGGGGGACGATGAGTTCCCACCCAATGCACAGGTGCTGTATTCCGATAACTTCGAAACTGCCTTTGCCCCGGAGGACCGGGTGGTTGCAGGAGATATTCTCATTTCTGCCATTAAAGCCAATATGTAACCATAAAAGCAGGTGTTGCCACGGCAACATCTGCTTTCAAATTCCTGTTTATCGGGCTTCTGCCCGATAAACTTCGAATTTGCCGGGATTGCAAATTTACAGAAATATGGTAAAATTAGCATAAAGTTCTTAACTGCGTTGTGGAGGTAGGCTTATGAAAAATATATTTAAGCGTATCATATCTGCGGCATTGCTGGTGTGTATGCTGGTGGTCTTTTATGTGCCCACGGTTTATGGGGAAGAACTGTCACAGGTGATATACAATTTTGACCAGGCAAGCAATGATATTTACAAAAAGCTGAACGATATGTCTGCGGCACTTCAGGGCGGCGATGCCTTAAATGGCTATCAATGCACCCTGGGTATGCAGGAGCGCTATGCTCTGGCAGAAGGGGAGAAGTGGGCCTTAAACTGGACTTATGAAGCTGCCGGCGCAAGCTTGCGGGGAACCACCGGTGCAGATGAACATATGCCTAATGTGAAATATGTAAAGCTGATTCGCAATTACGGCTTTCGTCTGGCTTGGGACGAAGGGGAATGGTTTGCCGTCCGTATCAAGAGCCCGGGAAGCGGCGAGTATGCGGTAAATCTGGAGCTTGCCCAGTATTCTGACTATGCCAGTGCCGGTACATTGGCAGTCTACATTTTGCCTGCTGAGGGCAATGCCTCCATAGAAAAAGCAGATATACTCACCCGGGCAGAAGAAATCCCTGCAGCCGTAGACCCGGATAACCGGGTGGGCACGGTGGATATGTTTGATGAAAACGGTGCGTCCAAAGCGGGAAATTTCTTCGTTGGAAACTGGACCTTTGAAGAAAACAGGGAATACATCGTAGTCTTTGAAATTTATGAGGCGGCGCCTCTGAACAGCAGAGGCTATACCTGTTTCAAACAGCTGATTCTTACCCCGGGGGCGGGCGAAGCCCAGGAAACCACCGATGTAAAATGGCCCAATTCTGTTACGGTACTGGAAAATGCAGTCCCTGCCTCCGATGGTGGCTATATGGGCGCATTGTGGGAAGTGAACGGTCACGATTACTACTTCCTGCCCATCGAAGGCAGTAAAATGGTGATCTTCGATCTGGATAAATATGCGGCAGGGGAGGATGCCCTGGTAGCAACGGTGGATACAGGCTTGTATTATCCCACCTCTGCGACGGTCACTCAGAACGGCAAGGTGGTGGTTGGCGGTGACGGCAAGCGGCTGTTCATTTTCGACACCAGAACGATGACCGGCTGGAATACGCCGGATTTCCGCGGAACATCGGGACTGGAGCATGAGGGTCACAATGTGGGCGTCCACGCCGGCACAGACGGTAAAATTTACTTCGGCACAGCCTATGGCGGACATATGGTGCAGTTTGACATCGATACCAAAACCTATCTGGACTTAGGGGATATGGTCTGCAAGGAGATCCAGCAGACGGCAATGGACGGCATCACCGATGAAAATGCAGAGGATAAGGGCGAAGTGTCCGGCATTGCCTATCACGATGGCTTTGTCTACGGCAATGCGGTCAGCGACAGCTACAGTCTGATCGTGAAATATGATTTAGCCCAGAGCAAGGTAGTTGGGGTGCTGGATGTTACCGCCCAAATGCTGGGAGCAGGCGAGCCCCACGGCATAACGGTTTTGGGCGATGAATATCTCATTGCCGGTGGCACCGGTATGAACGGTATGGTGCTGATCGACCTTGCTACCTTCACTCTGGTGACTTATGAACAGGCAACCGGGGAAAAGGAACTTTTTGACGGTCCGTCCCCGGAGGCGGAAAATGTCTGGGCAAACGGAATGGTGATCCAGGGCACAGAGGAAGTAAACGGCAAACAGTATTTTGTTGTGACCAATTGCGGCGTGTATTCTTACGATATTGCCACTGGGAAGATGGCCTTTGCTTGTTCCGGCACCAACGGCTTCCGCACTGGCGCGAAAACCACCGTCACCTTGAAGCTGGACGGCAACCCGGAAGAACGGCTGTACCTGTTTACATACGCATCCGGCGGTCAGCCCCGTCTGTATGACCTGGTGGAGGGCAAACGCCTTGCCTACAACGACCTGATGAAGGAAGAATATGGCGTCGGCGGCTCCCCCATTGGAATCAACACCTGGTACGACGATGTGCTTTACATCGGTGCCTGGAACAACTGGAACTGCGTAGCTTACGATACCGGGGCAGAGGCAGTGAAATCCCGGTATGTCACCGGCGGCCAGACCGACAGCCAGACCTATTATGTGGATGAAAACGGCGATTTCCACTTAATTTCCGGCAACTACAGTTGCTGTGTGGTCTATGAGATCGACCCCCTGAACAAAACCGGTTACAGCGAGGACAGCAACATTATTAAGCCCCTGATCGCCGATATGAGTAAGTATGAGCAAAAGCGCATTCACACAGTTGCTGCCGGTGACGGCTATGTATTTGCCGGAACCATTCCCACCAGCTATAAGCACGGCGGCGGTGTGGGCGTATACAATATCGCAACCGGAACGGAGGATTTTATCCGCTTTAAGGAAACGGCAGTCAATGGGGAAAAGACAGTTCCCAATGAGGAACTGTGGGATCTGTCTGTAAAGGGACTGGTCTACACCGACGGTGTGCTTTATGGCGCAACATCCCGTGTGGGCGGCTCAGGAACAGACTATTCTGTAGGTACATCTGCCCGGATTTTTGCCTTTGATTATAAGAATATGGAAGTACTGTCTACCCTGGATCTAAGAGAATATCTGGATCTGGTGGACGCCAATGGGGACGGCGTGGAAGATCCTGTAGACTTTGTGGGCGGTATTTCTGCCGACCCGGTAATAGAAGGCCGTATTTGGGGTATCGTGTCTGATGTGCTGTTTACCTGTACCTTTGACCGGGACACAGGTGCCTGGGATGTGCAGGAAGTGGTATCTTTGAACATCAGCCAGTATGAAACCAGCGGCGGTGTGGGCAGCAAAAACCGGGAAGTGGTCTTTGACCCTGAAAACGATCAGGTATTTGTCAGCTTCTGCCAGTCCGGTCTGCAATGTGTAAAGGTGACCGACTGGGAAAGTGCCACTTACGAATCAAACCGAATGATTATGTCTATGTCCCCGAAAACCTACGCATTGGGCGCAAATGACAATCTGTATTATTCAGACGGGGAAGACCTTTTGATGATCCCGGTGAACCTGACGCAGGAAGATTGGGTAAAGGCAGAGGCAGTGGATCACCAAATTCAAGCAATCGGGAAAGTAACCCTTGCAAATGCCCAGACAGTGGCAGATGCGTGGGCATCTTACGAGGCACTGTCTTTGCGAGATAAGGCATTGGTGCAGAATATCCGCATTTTGCAGGAGGCGGAAGCAGAGCTTCTGGAACAGAAAATTGCAGTGGCAGTCGGTTCTGTCAATGCCCAGTCTGTTGAGGAGCTTGGTCGGTTGCTGACCGATTACTATGCCATCCCGGAAAAGCAACAGAAGTATGTGAAAAACTACGATGCCCTGTGTGATGCTTACGAACGGGCATTGATCCTTCGGGAGGAAGAAATTGCGGGCGAAGTGCAGGCGCAGATTTCCTCACTGCTGGTAATGAGCAGTAAGGATGCGGACGCAGTCCGTGATGCCCGTCAAGCCTATGAAGCCCTGACAGCCAGCCAGAAAGCCCTGGTGGATATACAGAAACTGGTTGCCGCAGAAGAAAAGCTGGCAAGGATCAAAAATGCGATGCCTGCCAGCTACACCTATGATTTTAAGCTGTATGAAAATGATGCCTTTATGAACGGCACACTGGAAGAGGGCTATCCTGCCAATTCCACAGCGTACCAAAATGCGGACGGAACGCCCCGAGACTACAATATTTACTCTGCAAAGGTTAATGGCACGCCCACAGGCTACTGGTTCTTTAATGCTTACGGCGATCAAATCAACTGGGCACCGGAAGCATTCTATGGCAACAATAAAGACAACAATCTGTTTAAGGATGCCTTTGTCACGGCGGCTTCCCGGAAGGGCTTGCGCCTGAACTTCAGCGGCAATGACAGTGCCTGGGGCGCGATCCGAATTTCCGTGCCTTCGGCGGGAACCTACCAAATCGACCTGACCTGTTTTGACAAGGTGCCCAAGCTGAATGTGTATATGCTTTCCACCCAGACGGGCTACGAATCTGCAAAGGACAGGGAAACTGTTGAAACCATACCTGCTATGCTCACAGAAGAAAATCTGGTGGGAACGGTGGGTACAAGCGATTTGACCGCTACTGTCACACAGCAGTGGGTCTGTGAAGAGGCAGGAGATTACATTATTGTTTTCCAAAAACTCGATACCGACAAGAATTTGTATCTGGATAGTTTGAGCCTTACAAAGTGCGTCCCGGAGGAAAAAATCGTGGCGAAGGTTGCAGATGTAAACTTCGGCGACTTGGATGGCGCAATTGCCTGGCAGTTGGAAACCGGTGAGGAAAAGGTTATGCTCTGCTGTGATGTGCAGGTGGAGGATATGGTGCTTGCCGGCGGTGCAGTACTGGATCTGAACGGATATACCCTGACAACCGAGTCCCTGCTGACCTATTCCAGCAGTGCAATCGTTGATACCAGTGAGAATGCAAACGGTTTGTTGAAGATCACAGAAGCTGACGGCAATATGATCTGTGCAGACAACAGCCAGTTGCCGGTATATGATGCAGAGGCAGACGGCTATCGCTTCTTTGCCATAGATGTGGAGCCTTGCGCGGTTACCGGCGGCAATAAATACTGGTTCAAGATCAAGGCAGAGAAATTTGCTTCCCTGTATGATCTGATCCAAGAGGATGCGGTAGTACAGATCAAGGTTAAAATGACCTGGGACGGTCAAACAGAGGACGCTTATGCTGCTGCAGATTTGACCTTTACAAAGACCTGGGCAGATCGATGCAATGTAAACGAGGATGTTTATATTACCGTCACCGCAACGGAAGCCGAGGGACTGGAAAACTTCAAGCTGATTCCTATGATCATCTCCGGCGGTGTGGAGATCTCCGGGGAAGAAATGTAAATAGTACAAAGGGCGCGTTGCGTTTGCAATGCGCCCTTATTTGTTGCAACTTGTCAAATTCCTGTTTGACGCACAGTTGGAAACCTTTCACCGCCTAATCGCTTCCCCCGGGGGGAAGCTGTCAGCGAAGCTGACTGATGAGGAACGGCGTGCAGTGAGACACGGAAAAAGCCTGCAACTATGCAGTAAATGTAAACCTACCGCCCGCATTCCTCATCCGCCCCTTCGGGGCACCTTCCCCCCGGGGGAAGGTATTATCAAACAGGAATTTGGTGCGGATATTTATCACTTGATTTCCTAAGCCGGTTATGGTATAATGTTCCTAATTTGGGGCAAATTTTCGGACTGAGAAAGGAGGAGGCGCGATTGAAGAAGAGAATACTTTTTTTGATACTGGCTGTTCTGCTGCTGGCAAGTGCGCTTCCTGTGAGCGTTTCGGCAGACTCAGCAGAGGGCTTGCGAATTTGTCAGAGGATCGAGGAGCATTACGCAAAGACACTGGAAGCCAATGAAACAGACTCCCTCAGCGGCTACTGCGGCACATTGGCAAGCTACCAGCTGTACTATTTGGGTGTGAACAAATATCTGGTTATGGCAAACGGAAATGACCAGTACGACTGCTACTTAAACAGCAATTACACCAGCAACGGCTATCGGATCAAGCGGTATCCTGCAGAGGAATACACACTGGAAGAAGCCTTATATACCATTACCCAATGGGGCAAACGGAACGCCTATAACATTTTGGTAGGCTTCCACACCACAAACACAGAAGCCGGTGCACTCTACGGACATGCCGTGGTGATCTACGGAATCGTGGAAGGAAAGGTCTACTTTACAGAAAGCTTCAAAACAGCTTATGCGGAAGAAGAGGGTATGCCTTCCGTGTGCACGATTTCCCAGTTTGCCGATATGTACAACAGCTGGACGACCCTGGAAGGCGTGGTCGTGTTCGGTCAGAAGGACTATATGGACAACTGCTACCGCCGGGATGCCTGTATGTATGTGCAGGTTCAGCGAGATGACCCTCTGTATACGATGCCCTGCGTGGCAGACAGTGAGGAAGTGGACAGCCAGATCGTCCGTATGGCAAGAAAGGGCGAGTATCTGCTGGTAACAGCAATGTATGAAAACACCTTGGGCCGGTACTACTATCAGGTGCAGGACGGGGACACCGTCTGCTATCTGGATTCCCAGCGGGCAGAAGCGGTCCGTTTCAATGCAGAAGATGTGACAATTGAGAATGCACAGATCCCCCAGGTACTGAAGCAGGGGAAGGATTTTACGGTAAAGGGTAAGCTGACCTCTGAGCACAGCCTGATCAGTGCAGTGACCGTTGCGGTTACAGACAGCAATTCTCAGGCGGTTATGACCCATTCCCTGGCAAAGCTGGGGGGCACATTTGACCTGAATAGGGATACCTTTAACAGTGCGCTGGATTTTTCAGCGCTGGAGGCGGGCCTGTATACATACACCGTCACCGCGGAGGTAAGCAGTAAATACTTGGCCGATGGCATAGTAGAGACCGGCACAGCTCAGATCACCCTTTGCAATGCACTGTTTGCAGTGGGTGAGGAAACCCAGCTTCCCCAGCAGGGCAGAAGTGCACCTGCATTTATCGAGGATGGCTGGACCTTGCAGGACGGCGTGTGGCGTTGCTATGAAAATGGCGCACCCCGCACCGGCTGGATCTGCATTGACGGCTTGGACTATTACCTGAAGGAAGACGGCACAGTCACCACCGGCTGGGCAGAGATCAACGGCAAAAATCGTTACTTTAATGCAAGCGGTGCAATGTGCACCGGCTGGCTTTCCACTGAGGAAGGAAATTGGTACCTGCTGAAAAACGGTCGGGCGGCGATCGGCTGGCGAAATATAGAGGACGGGCGTTATTGTTTCGATGAAAACGGAAAGGCCCTCTCCGGCTGGCAGACCGTGGACGGAAACGACTATTATTTCGCAGACAACGGCCAGCTGCTGGCAAAGGCAGTCGAAGAGGAGGATACCGTATCCTACGAGCTGCTGGTGGAAGCGGAAATCGAGATACCACCCCTTGCCAATTGAATAAAAAACAGAGCGCATTGCAGTCCTGCAATGCGCTCTTGGTTTATGCTTGATTAAAATCCACGCCTTTGCGCTCTGTCCAGTAGGTCAGGGCTTTTTGTATATCCTTTTCCGGAAGATCGAAATATTCCGCAAGCTGCCAAAGCTCTGTACAGCCGTCCCGGAAGGCACAGCGGAAATCCTCCGCTGTGAGATAATGCTGTGCCGCCCAGCGGTTCGCCCGATACTCACTGCGTCCCACCAGCTCATAGGGACTGTCTACCTTATGCAGGGCACCGGTGGCGGCGTGTCCCAATTCGTGATAGCAAACGCCCCGCAGAAGCCGGGTGGAGCGAATTTTGGAAAAGTCCAGAAAGACTGCCAGGTAACCCTGGTCCCGCACCGTTGCCCCAGGCTGGGGACAGCCTATAAAGGGGATCACATCCACCTTGTTTTGTTTGCAATAGTCATAAAAATCCGATATTTCAAACACCTGCTGCTCCTTAGCTCTTTGTCCGCCTTTCCCGCATCAGGCGCACCATATCCCGAATAGCCTCTTTTTGCTCCTCGTCCAGCTCCTTAAAATCGCCATAGAAGGCAACATCCACCTGATCGAGGATGTCTGCGCTCTGAGCCGCGTCCTCCTGACCCAGCAAATAGCCTACGGAAACGCCAAAATAGGCGGCTATTTTCTGGGCAGTTTCTGCACTGACACTTTTCTTGCGACCCATTTTCAGGTCTGTAATCAGACCGCGGCTGATACCCAATTCGTCACAGAGACGGCCGGGGCGGATGCCGTTCTGATCACAAAGGGTAAGAATTCTACTGTATAAGCTGTCCATTGGATTACCTCCATATTACCACACAAAGTACGCGAAAAAGTACGAATTGTGGCGTCTGCCTTAATTTTAGTACACAATCGCGTACTTGTCAACTGAAAATTCTGGTAGGGAGGTACAAATATAGAATATTACGCAATCGGTACAATAAATGCCACAGTATGTACGAATAAATTCCTGTTTATCGGGCAGTTGCAAACATTGCACCATCTAATCGCTTCCCCCGGGGGGAAGCTGTCAGCGAAGCTGACTGATGAGGAACGGCGTGCAGTGGGATGTGGAAAAAGCCTGCAACTATGCAGTAAATGTGAGCCTACCGCCCGCATTCCTCATCCGCCCCTTCGGGGCACCTTCTCCCCGGGAGAAGGGATTGTTGGTAGCCCCTGCATAAATCAAAACTGTTCGTCAAACAGGAAATTGTGGGTTTTTGTGAGGATTTACCATACCCTTGCCTTTTTGCATAAGAAACGGACTGTAAATTTGTTGGAAATAGAGATTGCCAAGATTTTCTTATTGTGGTAAAATTGTACCGGAATAGTGGCATTGTCTACATTTTTTGCAATGGAGTAGGCAAGCTAATATAATTGTTTGGAGGATTTATTATGAAGAAGACCCTGAAGCGACTGCTTGCTTTGGCGTTGGTAGTATGTGCGATTTTGTCGTATATGGTTCCCACAGCCAATGCAAGCTGGTGGGATGACCTCTTCGGCGGCGGCAGCAGTGAAGAGGAAGAGACCACCACATCGGTCACCTATAATTTTGTGCAGACAGGCGAGGGCTACGATGCCATTCCCGATGATCCGGCAGGAAAGTCACAACCCGTTACCTATACCCTGTTGGGCGGAGATTATCTGGCAACCTGTACCCAGACCCAGTCTATCCCGGAGCGTTATGCTGCCGGCACCTTGAACTGGACCTATGAGTCCGCAACCGAAGGCGTCTGCGGTACTACCACAGAACTGGAGCACCTGCCCCTGACCAGCGGCAACCGCTATGCAGATGGCGGCTGGCGTACCACTATGGGCGAGGGCTCCTGGATCGCTTTGCGTATCAAGAGCCCCGGCGCAGGTGAGCATACGGTAGAAATGACCTTCCGCAATAAGGGCAATAACCCCACCATCGCGGTTTATATCCTGGAAGCAGAGGGCGAAGCATCCATCGACCACGATACGGTCCTGGAACGCCGCGAGACCATTCACGCCGCCATCGACCCGGATAACCGGGTAGGCAAGGTGGACCAGAACGCAGTTACTGTCGACGTCAAAACTGACTATACTGCTTTCGTGGGCAACTACACCTTCGAAGCAGACAAAGAGTACATCGTTGTTTTCGAAAACTACGATGCGGCAGCCGTTTCCGGCAACTATGCAATTTTCGTTAACCTGATCTGCACCCCCGGTGCTACCGAAGGCACTGAGCTGGAAGGTGAAGCAGAGGTCAACAGCATTCTGGTCGAAAAGAATGTGGTTCCCGCTGCCGACGGCGGCTATATGTGTGCAGTTCAGCAGGTAAACGGCCACGACTATTACTTCCGTCCTCTGGAAGGCGGCAAGATGGTAATTTTTGACCTGGACAAGCATGTTGCCGGTGAGGAATCTCTGGTGGCAACGGTTACCACAGGTCTGTACTATCCCACCCACGCAACTGCCACCGACGACGGCCGAGTGATCATCGGCGGCGACGGCAAGAAGCTGTACATTTTCGACACCAAGACTATGACCGGCAAGACCACCCCCGACTTCCGTGCGGCGGACGGTCTGGAGAATGAAGGCCACAACCAGGGCTCTCACTACGGCTCCGACGGTTACCTGTATTTCGGCACCACCTACGGCGGCCATCTGGTGCAGTATGATATTGATACCAGAACCTATTTGGATCTGGGCGATGTGATCACCGCATCTGCCCGGGCGCTGGCAGGCATTACCGCCAACACCGAGGAAGAAACCGGCAAGATCACCGCTACCTACTATGTTGACGGCTATCTGTATGCAAAGGCAGACAGCGCTAACTATACCATCATTGTAAAGCAGGATGTTGCCAACAAGAAGACCGTTGCAGCCATCGATGTGACCGATCAGCTTGGCGGCGGCGGTGTTCCCCACGGCCTCACCCTTCTGGGAGACAAGTACCTGATCGCAGGCACCAGCGGCAGCAAGGGTATGGTCCTGATCGACATTGCTACCTTCACCCTGGTGGAGTATGACGATGTGGTCTCCAAGGGCCTGTTCTCCAGCAAGACCTCTGCTGCCCAGGATGTCTGGGAAAACGGTATGGGCGGTCACGCCTCCGAGGTCATTAACGGCAAGCAGTATTTCTATATCAACAATGTGGGTATGTATTCCTACAATGTGTCTACCGGCGCAATGGCAAAGGAAAACAGCAATTTCCGTGCCCTGAGATCCGGTCAGAAAGCTTCTGTTACCCTGGATATGGACAAAGATGGCACCGAGGAAACTTATATTCTGACCTACTCCGGCAGCGGTGTCCGTCTGTTTAATGTAAGCACAAAGGGAACATCCATCATCAGCGATCTTACCATCGACACATCTGCCATTGGCGGTTCTTCCATCAACATCGGCGATTATCACGACGGCGTTCTGTACATCGGCGCCTGGAACAACTGGAACTGCCAGGCATATGATGCCAACACAGAGTCTGTCCTTTCCCGCTATGTTACCGGCGGTCAGACCGACAGCCAGGTCAGCTATGTGGACGAAAACGGCGATTTCCACCTGGTTTCCGGCAACTACTCCGCCTGCGTGGTCTATGAGATCGACCCCATCAACAAGACCGGCTACGGCGGCGATTCGGACAGCAATATCATTAAGCCTCTGATCTCCAATATGAAGAAGTACGATCAGAAGCGTATCCATACTGTTGAATACGGCGACGGCTATGTGTTCGCCGGTACTATCCCCGGAAGCTATATGACCGGCGGCGGCGTTGGTATCTACAATGTTTCCACCGGCACAGAAGACTTTATCCACTTTAAGGAAACCGCAACTGCCAGCGAAAAGTGTGTTCCCGAGGAATTCAGCGAGCTGTGGGATCTGTCCGTAAAGGGCATCGTCTACAGTGACGGACGGCTCTTTGGTGCAACCAGCCGCGCCGGCGGCTCCGGCTCCTCTGCAGTGGATGGCACCTCTGCCCGGATCTTCGTTCTGGACTATGAGAATATGGCGATCGAAGCAACTCTGGACCTGCGTGACTACCTGACTTTGGTAGATGCAGACAGCGACGGCACAGAAGATGCCATCAGCTATGTGGGCGGCATTTCTGCTGACCCGGTGGTGGAAGGCCGTATGTGGGGCATCGTTTCCGATGTTCTGTTCTGCTTCGAGTATGATAAGACCACCAAGACCTTCAATGTTCAGGAGGTCCTGAACCTGGGTCACACCCAGTACCAGTCCTCCGGCGGCGTTGGCGCACACAACCGTAAGATCATTTTCGATACCGCGACGGGCAGCCTGTTCGTATCCTTCTACTATGCAGAAATGCAGCAGGTGATGATCTCCGACTGGAGCGCAGCCATCGGAAGTCTGGCAGTTAGCTCCAACCAGCAGCTGCTGTCCTCCTCTCCTGAGACCTACGCATTTGTAAACAACAACCTTTACTATGCTGCCGGCACAAACCTGTATATGAAGCCCGTGAATGTCACCGAAAGCGACTGGGCAAATGCTCAGGCTGTGGACGCACAGATCGAGGCTCTGGGCGACATTACCGCAAGCTCCGGTGATGCTGTGGCCGCAGTCAAGGCTGCATACAACAGCCTGTCCCTGAGAGATAAGGCTCTGATGCAGGAGACCCGTACCCTTCTGGAAGTGGAAGCACAGGTTCTGGAGCTGCAGATCGAGGAAGCCATCGCTGTGGTTACCGCTGACTCCACGGAGCAGCTGGCACAATTGATGCTCCAGTATGACGATCTGGAGGATAGCCAGAAGCGCTATGTGCAGAACTATGAGGATCTGCAGGTAGCTTACGAGACCTCTCTGGAAATGGAATATACTGAGGGCGCTACTGTGGTGCAGAATGCCATCGATGCTCTGCCCAACCCCGCGACCCTGGCAGACGAGACCACCGTCAGCGGTGTCCGCGCTGCTTATGATGCTCTGGAAGTTGACCTGAAGGCACTGGTGGATCCTGCAAAGCTGGAAACTGCTGAAGCACAGATCCAGGCCGAGAAGGATGAGGCAGCAGCCGTCCAGACCCAGATCGATGCACTGAATGTCACCTCTGCGGCAGACGGTGAGGCAGTTGCCGCGGCAAAGACTGCTTATGAGGCATTGACTGCTGAACAGCAGGCACTGGTGGATACCGCCAATCTGGATGCGGCGATCGAAGCACTTGCCGCCTATGCAGAAGCTGCCAAAGTGCAGGCACAGATCGATGCACTGCCCGATACCGTGACCCTGGATAACGAGACTGAAGTCGTTGCCGCCCGCACCGCTTATGATGCACTGTCTGACGAAGTAAAGACTGCAGTGGATACCACCAAGCTGGTTTCTGCTGAAGAGCAGATCGCAGACATCAAGGCAGCTGCCGAAGTGCAGGCACTGATCGATGCGCTGCCGGATACCATCGTAGATACAAGCAAAAAGACACAGATCAGCGCAGCCCGCACCGCTTACGATGCTCTGACCGATGACCAGAAGGCATTGGTGGATGCAACAAAGCTGATCTCCGCAGAAACCCAGCTGGCTGAAGTAAGAGCGGTCAATGCTGTGCAGGACAAGATCGATGCTCTGCCCGATACGGTCGTTATTACAGATGCAGCAGCTATCAATGCCGCCCGGGCAGCCTATGATGCGCTGGCTGAAAAGCTGCAGGCAAAGGTGGACATCACCAAGCTCCTGGCTGCTGAGGAAGCATTGGCTGAGCTTATGAAGAACGCAGTGCCTGAGACTGTGGTCTATGATTTCGAGATCTATAAGAATCCTGACTTCTATGAAGGCTGCACCAAATATCCCTACGATGCAACTGTGGGTCGCATTCCCTCCGACTTTCCTGCAAGCAAGCCCTACGGCAGCACCTATTCCTACATTTACCAATGGTTCTACGGAAGTTATCCTGCAACCATCAACTGGGGCATCGAGCTCACTGAGGGTTCTGAAACGGCTTATTCCTTCCGTGGTGAAACCGACCAGGGTATGCGTATGACCGCTGTTACAGCGGCAGGCAAATACGGCTCTCTGAGAATCTTTGTGCCCGCGGCAGGTCTATACACCGTGGATATTACTGCCGGCAATACCGGTAATAAGTCTGATGTATATGTGATTCCTGCAAGCACGGTCTATGCAACCGAGCGTACATCTGCAAGCGAAATTACTGCGGCAATGACTCAGGAGAATCTGCTGGTCAGCGGTATGTCTCTTAGCGATAGTGCCACAGCAACTGTGGGACAATGGAACTTCCCCGCTGCCGGTGACTACATTGTGATCTTCAATGCCACTGCAGCAAACAGCAAGGGTATTTCCTTGAGAAATATGACCATCACACCTGTGGTGGATGAAACCACCGCAGTGGCTAAGGTTGGGGAAGAATACTTCCTGAGCCTGGACGATGCGATCGCTTACCAGATCGAAAACGGCGCCCAATCCGTGATGCTGAATAAGGATGCAACAGTTTCCGATCTTGTTCTGGAGTCCGGTGCAGTTCTGGATCTGAACGGCAAGAAGCTGACTGTGGATTCTGTGCTGACTTACACAAGCAGCGAGATCATCGACAGCAGTGAGAAGGATACCGGCGTGCTGGTGATCGCAGATAGCGATGGCAATATGCTAAGCGCCGATAATGCCCAGCTGCCTATCTATGATGCAGCAGCAGGTGGCTTGCGGTTCTTTGAGATCTCTGTTAAGTCCGCGGCAATCACCGGTAAGGGCAGTGCAGATCCCAAGTACTGGTTCCAGGTAAGCTGCGTGAACTTCGATGAGATCCATAAGCTGATCGATGCCGGCAGTGAGCTGAACATCACAGTGAAAATGTCCTGGAACGGCGGCGAAGCAGAAGCATTTGCCGGCACAGAGTTCCTTGCAAAGTGGGCTGAAAAGTATGCGGCAAACGGCGATAACTTCTACATCACTGTTACCGCAGTCAACACAGAAGGCTATGATGCCTTCGCCCTGAGCCCCTGCGTATCCGCAAACGGCGTCACCGCCAAGGGCGACGAAATGTAATGAACAAAAAGGAAGCGGCTCGCCGCTTCCTTTTTTTGTTAGTGCAAAATGCAAAGTGCAAAATGATTTTTTTGTAAGGAACGGGTATCGATGCCTGCTCGTAGGGGACGGGTTCCCCGTCCCGCCGCCCATCAAAAAAATGTAGGGGAGGCTATTAGCCTCCCGCTACGAGCCACCATCAAGGACGAGGCCCTGACGGGCGGCAGATTTGCCGCCCCTACTTTTTAGTAATAGTTCGCCCATTGTTTTAATAAAATACTTGCACAGGAAATATTCCTGTGTTATAATGCACAGGTAAGCTACCAGAAAAAAAGGAGTGGATACTATGTCTATTTGTAGCAATTGCGGAAACACACTTTCTGCCGGTGACAGATTTTGCAATGTATGCGGAACACCGGTTTCTGAGCCTTCCTGTGGGGAAACTGAGGTCCTTGTACCTGCCTCTGAGGAAACGACCTTGCTGACTCCGGCTCCGGAACTGACCCCCGCACCTGCATATGATCCCAATCATACATATAAGGCAAAAAGCGAGCCTGTGCGGGAGCCGATTTTCGAGCCTGCCTACACACCTCCTGCCTATAAACCTGTTCCCAGCGCATATCCCACCTATGCCCCTGCGGCACCTGCACTTAGCGGCAAGACAAAGGCTCTTGGCTTTGTAGGTATGGGTCTGGGTATCGGCGGCTTTGCACTGTCGATTTTAGGTATTTTGTATGTACTGATTGGTCTGTCAGAGATCGGATACGGCCTTGCTTTCAGTTTTGCGCTTGCCTTTGGTATTTTCTCTATGCCTATGAGCATTGTGGGCAGAATTCTTGCCGGCCGCAGTCAGGACGAAGGCAACACTTTCAAGGGCTGCTCCGTTGGTTCAGCATTGGGTCTGGCCGGTATTATTGTTTCGGCTGTTATGCTGTTCCTTGGCTTTGTAGATATCCTGTCGGCGTAAAAGCGAATACCCAGGTGTGATCAGCCTCTGAGCGAAAAGTATTTCCGCTGGCACATTGCCAGCGGAAATTTCTATACCGGAAGGAAGTAACTATGACAAAAGGGATTAAAAAGGTCCTGAAGGAAAACAGCATTATGCTGGAAAATTCCAAAAAGGATCTCAATGCAATTTTACATATCACATTCCGTGACAGAAACCAGATCTTATGCGAAACCAACGACGGTTTCCGTATTCAGTCTTATACCTACGGGCAGATCTATGAGATAATTTGCAGTGTGGCAAATGCATTGTATGCCAAGGTGGGCGCGACCCATAATTATATCGCCCTGGAAATGGAAAATTCACCGGAGTGGATCGTGGCGTTTTGGGCGATCCTGAAAAGCGGAAACAAGCCTTATCTGGTCAACACCCGCTATCCGGACAGTCTGACCAACAGAATTCTGAAGACCCTGCAGGTCGAATATATCCTTTGCAGTCAGAGTACCCAGCTTGCAGGCAAGGGGATCGCCATCACGGAATTGAACGGAGCGCATCCGGCGGTTCCGGAGGATGTATTTGAAAATGAACTGGCATTTTCCTCTTCCGCAACCTCTATGAACGAGGTGATCTGCTTCTATTCCGGTTACCAGATCGCAGAACAGATCCTGAACTTTAAGCGCATTGTCAAGGAAAGCCCCGCCATTGCAAACCACTACAAGGGGCGGCTGAAGCAATTGGCATTTTTGCCCTTTTATCATATTTTTGGCTTGTTTGCGGTGTATTTCTGGTTCTCCTTTTTCAACAGAACCTTTGTGTTTTTGCGGGATTACAGTGCGGAAACCATCCTGAAAACCTGCCGCCGCCATCAGGTGACCCATATTTTCGCAGTGCCTGTGCTGTGGCACACCATTGAAAAGCAGGTCGCTTCCGAAGTGGCGAAGCAAGGTCCCAAAAAGGAAAAGAAGTTCAAAAGGGCAATGGCATTTACCAACGGCCTGCAAAATTTGTTCCCCGGTCTGGGAAACAATTTCTCCAAGGTGCTCCTGAGACAGATAACCAACAAGCTGTTCGGACCCTCTGTGATGTTCTGCATCAATGGCGGAAGCTATGTGCGGGATTCTGCACTGGCACTGCTCAACGGCATTGGCTACAATATGCACAACGGCTACGGTATGAGCGAGATCGGCATCACTTCTGTGGAGCTGCGCCGCCGCCCCAGGGACAGAAACCGCAATTCCATCGGCCAGCCCTTCGATTCTGTGCAGTATCGGCTGGATGAAGCGGGAATTTTGCAGGTCAGGGGCACATCCCTGTGCACCAGAAAGCTGGTCAACGGCGAAGAGGTATTGCTGGGCGAGTGGTTCAACACCGGAGACCGGATGGAATGTTTGGACGGCCATTATTATATTAAGGGCCGTATCAGCGACACGGTGATCGGGGAAAACGGTGAGAATATCAATCCGGATATGATCGAAAAGGCCTTTATGCCGGAGGGTGTCCGGCAATTTAGTGTGCTGGGTCTGCCCGGAGCCGACGGTCAGGTGCTTTCTGCAGTTGCCCAGATCAGCCCCTACACCACACAGGCGGTGGCAAACCGCATTAAGGACTACTTCTACAGAATAAACGATACATTCCCCAAGGCGACCGCAATTCAAAATTTCTATTTCACCTTCGATGCAATGACACCCCCCAATGCCATTAAGGTCAGCCGTACGCAACTTACAAAGAAAATCGAAAACGGTCAGGTAAAACTGATCAGTTTCCACCAGTTCCAGACGGAGCACGCTGGGGCAGACGGACAATCTGCTTTGCTGCAGCAGGTGTGCAACCTTGTTGCACAAGTGTTGCAAAAAGATGTCTCTGAGGTGGGCGCCCAGTCCCATATCTTCTACGATCTGGGTGCGACCAGTATTGAGTACTTCTCCATTCTTTCTGCCATTGCAGAGCATTTCTCCATAACCGAATACAGTAGCACCGATGCTTATCGGTATACCCCAAAAGAAATTTGTGAGTATATAGAGAGTAAATTGTAATATGAACAGAAATAAATTCCTTGTGAAACTGTTTCTTGGCTTTGTTAAGGCTACAGGACTTGGTCCTGCCTGGCTTCTTTTAAAACCCCGTATCCATTTGACTGCCGGCGCAAAAAGACGGCTGCCGAAAAACTGCATTCTGGTAAGTAACCACATTAGCCTGATGGATTTCGTGCTGTGCATACTGGTATTTCCTTCCCGCACGATCCGTTTCCTGACTGCGGAGGTGCTGTATAACCGGGCAAAAATTTTGGGATGGTTTCTCCACGGGATCGGCGCTATTCGGGTGGAACGGGATGCAAAAACCTTTGATTTTATTTCCAATTCTCTGGAAGTACTGGATGGTGGCGGGATCGTAGGCATCTTCCCCCAGGCACGCTTGCCCCTGAATGGACAACAATTCCCCTTTACCCCCAGCACAACCTTTATTGCCCTGCGTACAAGCGCACCCATTATCCCGGTGTATACGGATGGCAATTACGGTCTGTTTAAGCGGGCAAATATGGTGATCGGTGATCCGATCTACCTGCAGGAGCATTGCAAAGAGGGGCTCAGTGAGCAGGAGCAGATCGATCATTTGACAAAACTTCTGGAAAAAAAGGTTTTTGCACTGAAAGAGGAATTGAAATAATGATGCA
The DNA here is from genome assembly GCA_045587925.1 of Faecousia sp. GTDB lineage: Bacteria > Bacillota > Clostridia > Oscillospirales > Oscillospiraceae > Faecousia. The sequence goes on along the minus strand of JAZNDF010000123.1, from coordinate 15,474 downwards.
GGAAAACAGCAAGAAGACCAGAATATTCAGATGGTCCCGGATCCCTATGGACCTTGCCCGGATCTTGTGCAGCCCCCTTTTGCTGGTGTTTCGGATGAAACGGTTGACACCGGAAGGCAAAAAATACAATCAACATATCCGGGGTGGCGCTATTCTGGCGGCCAATCACAACACTTTTTTGGATCCCTTTCTTTTGGGCGTGGCAGTTTGGTATCGCCGGATGTTCTTTCTGGCGGCAGAAGTGGTTATGCGCAAAAAACTGCGCAGTTGGCTGCTTTCCGGTGTGGGTGCCATTAAAATCGATCGCAACAGCACAGATATTGAAGCCATCCGCAAATCGGTACAAAGACTCAAAGAAGGACACCTGCTGGGCATTTTCCCCCAAGGCGGTATTTCCAAAGAAGGGGAGGTAGGGACCCTGAAATCCGGTGTGGTGCTGATTGCACTGCAAGCCGGTGTGCCCATCATCCCTGTATACCTTGTGCCGAAAAAGCACTTTCTTGCCCGGCGCGTTGTGGTGATCGGAGAGCCGTTGGATCCACGGGCGTATATTAAAAAGAAATTCCCCTCTGCGGCAGATATGGAGACGGTATCCCAAAAGCTGCAGGAAGAAATGAACCGCTGTGCCGCGATCAATAAGGAGTATATATAATGGAAATGCTTGAAAGACTGGCTAAAATTTTCCAGGTCACCCTGGATGAGGAAATTGATGTAAACGATGTGACCCCCGAAACCTCTTTGCGGGAGGATCTGGGCATTAACTCCATCGGCCTGCTGTATATGGCAATGGCTGTGGAGGAGGAGTTTGATATTAAGTTTAAGAATGAGGATTTTGCCGCTATTCAGACGGTGGCAGATGTGATCGCCTGTATCGAGAGCAAGGGATAAGCTATGCAGTGGACGGAAAAGGCACCTTGTTATGGGGATTTGATCCGCACAAAGGTAAAGTTTTATCACCATTACGGCATTTTTGTTTCCGAGGATCAGGTTATTCAGTTCGGACTTCCGGACGATCCCCTGCGGGCGGCTGAGCAGATCAAGGTGCTGACCACCGATGTGATGACCTTTTTGCAGGGCGGCGAAATGGAAGTGGCGGAGCCGGATGCCGCAGAGCGCAGACGGATGCGCACCCCGGAACAGATCGTGCAGATCGCATCCGGACGGATCGGCGAGGGCGGCTATGATATTTTGCATAATAATTGCGAGCATTTTGTCAATGACTGCGCCTTCGGAGCGCCTTCCTCGTCCTTTTTGCAGGATGTGCGGGAAAAGATCCGAAAGAAATTAGGCAAATAATAGAAGAAATCACGGGCGCGCTGCAGATCGTTCTGCAGCACGCCCGTGCTTGCCATAAACCAACAAATTCCTGTTTGACAATGCCTTCCCCCGGGGGGAAGCGATTAGATGGTGCGATGTTTGCAACTGTTCGATAAACAGGAATTTGGCGGTTTTATATAATTTGCACCATATAGTCGTCCAGGGTATGGATCTGCCGCTTCAGAGGCAGGATGTTTACGGACTTCAGGTCTGTAATGCCTGTGCCGCATTTTTTGAAATAGGCCTCCTTGCCGGTCCAGATCTCGAAAAAACGGTACAGAACGGAAGGGTCTTCGCAGAAGCAGCCTTCAGCGCCCCCCAGCACATATTCCTTTTCTTCCTCCCGGCAGATGTGGCGGCAAAGCTTCAGGTCGATGGGGCGGATCTTTTCAATGTCGATCCCCACAGGGGACCGGCTGACCGCACAGGCGACCTTACTGTCACAGTGGGAAATGCTTACATACAGGTCACAGCCTGTCAGGTAGGGCTGACCGTTTTCCCGGCGGTGTAAAACCCCGGTGGACAGGGAATAGTATTCCCGTAAAAGCTTTTGCACCAGAAGCTCACCGGTCAGGGAGCGGATCTTATCGGACTGCTTTTTCAGGCGGTCGATGTGGCTTTTTCGGGAAGGGGACAGGGCATCGTATGCCTGAGAAAGAGCGTCCTGAGAAAAGTCGGATATCTGGCAGAGAGTCCAATGCATATTTACAGCTCCTTTCGCGGAATGTTGTTGAAAAAAATGGGCGTATGCGATATAATGAAGCTATTGAAAGTAAGGAGGCGATGACATATGTGGATAGCCCTGGGGATCATCGGCGGTCTGGCGGCACTGATTACCATTATACTGTTGTTGCCGGTGAAGATCATCCTTCGAAATGATGAAAAGGAGCCTTTGATCCTTCGTTATAAGTTCCTGTTCCGCACATACGGCGAGGACCCGGATCCCAACGACCCCATTATTAAGGCACTGAAAACAGCCAGTGGTGTGGATCGGCTGGAAAAAAGGGTGCTTCAGGAGGATACCAGAGCGGTTGGCGTCATAAAAGCGGTGCAGGAAAGCTATACAATGCTGCTGGACCTGCTGAAGGAAGCCTGGAATTTACTGCGCTACTGCAAGATCACAAGGCTGACGGTCAAGATCCGCTGCACCGGTGACGGGGCGGATCAGGTGGCCATCCATTACGGCGAATGCTGCACCGCGACCTATTCTCTTTTGAACCTGCTGCGGGGATATATGAAGGTCCGCAGGCGGGGCTGTAAGATCGATATCGGCTGTGACTACGAAGGGGAAAAATCCCTCTTTCGTTATGATATCCTGCTCAAAACCAATGTGGGCCATGTGTTGGCGGCCCTGTGGCGGGCAGTTATGGCAGAAACAAAGCGAATGCAGGCGGCTCAGCCCCAATCTCAGCAAAAATGATCCAGCACCAGCCGGATGTGGGCATCGATCGTGCTTTCCGTTCCGGTGAGCATACCGTGGGTCGTATCCGCGATCACCACCCGCCGGCATCCGGGGCATTTCCCGGCAAAGGCTTCCTGCGCCTGAGTGTTGACAACATAGTCGTTTTCGGCGCATAGCATCAAAATAGGCGTGCGGAGCTTTTTCAGGAACCGGGAGCGCATCACCTTGGGGCGCACAGTCAAAGACTGCTGAACCCACCGGAAGCTTAAGGGCGTGGTTTGGTAACAAGCATCGGACAAGCGGGTGTTCATATTCCACCGGAAGCGGGCAAGGCTTTTGTCCTGTGACCGTTCAAAGGGATAGTCCGGATCGAAGTCATTGGTGCGCCAAAAGCGCTTTCTTCCTTTGCTGATGAGCATATAGGCACCCAGTCCGAACCGGGCAAAGCGGGGCGGGATCTCGCCGGTCAGCGGCTCGATCATAGGTGCAGACAGCACCGCCTTTAAGAAGACCTGGGGATGCTTTGCCAGATACATCAGGGAAACGGCACAGCCCATAGAGTGGGCATACAGATACAAAGGCCCGTCGGTTACCTTGCGGACCACATTGCTTACAAAGCACGCCAGGTCCTTTTCGTAATGGGAAAAGGCATCTATGTGTATCATATCCGGCTGGTCCGTGAGACGGCAGGAACGACCGTGTCCCCGCTGATCGTACAGGAACACATCGTATCCCTGATTGAGCATATACCAGGCAAACTCGTGGTATTTTTTGGTAAACTCACTTAATCCGTGGACCACCACAACCGCACCGCGGCTTTCCCGGACCCGGTAGTATTCATAATAGAGCGTTTTGCCGTCAAAGCCTGCAAAGGTCCCTTCCTGACGGCAGGCTGCCAGCTGGGCTGAAATTGCAGACATTTTTTCGGGGTATTCCTCTTCTGTCAGCACACAAAGCTGATAACTTGGAAAAATTTTCATAAAACAGACTCCCTCATAATCTACTGAAAAGTGGTGATAATTATGGTATCAACAAAGAAATTCCGTATAAAAAGGATACTGATAATTATTGGCACAGTGATACTTGCTTTTTGTATTATCTCTATGGCGGCCACCAAAATTATCTATGACAGTATTTTTGCCCGCTATGATGAGGCGGCAAACATACCCCAGGATCTTTATCAGGTGGCACAGCAGCGGCAGATATGCCAGTTCCCGTCGGGAGACAGCCTGCTTACCGGCTATTATTACGGCGCGCAGGACCCGGCTCTGGCACCGGGGCTGGTGGTATTTGTTCCCGGATTTCACGCCGGGGGCGACGATTATTTATGGCAGATCAGCCATTTGCTCAGCTATGGCTGGGGTGTTTTCACCTTTGACAATACCGGAACCCTCCAATCCCAGGGGGAAAATCAGGTCGGATTTTCCCAATCCATTCCGGATCTGGAAGCGGCATTAAAATATGTTGAAAAAAATGCGCGTTTCGGTTATAATAAGCTTGTTCTGATCGGACACAGCCGCGGTGCCTATGCCGCTTGCTGTGTGTTAGCCCAACGGGAGGATGTGGCGGCGGTGGTGTCCATCAGCGGAGTCAACAGTGCTATGGAAGCAGTTATGCAGATGAGCACCAATGCGGTAGGACCTGTGAGCTACGGAAATTACGGCTTTCTGTGGCTGTACCAGACTATGCTTTTCGGTGCCGATACTGTGGATGTGCAGGCTTCAGAGGTCCTGTCCGACCAGTCTGTTCCTGTGCTTGTGGTCCACGGCACACTGGATGAGGATTTTCCCACAGACTCCGGGTCGATCATCTCCCACAGGGAGGAGATCCAATCTCCACAGGTGGAATATTTGCTTTGCGATGCGGGACATACAGACCTTTTGTATGATGAAGACGGCACTGCAAACGATGCCCTTATGGAGCAGATAAACGAATTTTTAATTCGGAGCATTTCGGAATAAAGAGGAGAGCTTGTCCAGCAACCGGACAGATAGAGAGGGTACAGTGGATATAGTATTGATACCGGCGTATGAGCCGGAGGATCAGCTGATCGATCTGACAAGACGGCTGAAGGATGCAGGATTTGCCATCGTTGTGGTAGATGACGGAAGCGGTCCTGCCTATCGGGAAATTTTTGATGCTGTGGAAGAATATGCCCATATTCTGACCCACAGGGCCAATCGCGGCAAGGGTGCCGCACTGAAAACAGGTATGGCATATATCCGGGAGGAAATGCCGGAAGCAGAAAACTTCATCACTTGCGATGCGGACGGTCAGCATCGGGTAGAAGATGTGATCCGGGTGAGCCAGCGTCTGCACGGCGGGCATAAATTTGTGCTGACGATGCGCGAGCGCAAGAAGGACATTCCCTTCCGCTCTAAGTTTGGCAATTGCCTGTCCAGAGTGGTGTATGCACTGCTGACAAAGCGCTACCTTTCGGACAATCAGTCCGGTTTGCGGGGCTTTCACTGCTCCTATATCGACTGGCTGGTGGAAGTGGAAAAGAATAATTATGACTATGAGATGAATGTGCTGTACTATGCGGCAAAAAAATCCATTCCCATTTCTACCATACTTATTGAGTCCATTTACATTAATAACAATCAGTCTTCCCATTTCCAGCCGGTCAAGGATACTCTGCGGATCTACCGCAGTCTGTTCAAGCTGGCCATCGGTCAGGTCGTTTCCCATCTGGTGGCAGAGCTTTGGATCATTATGGCATCGATCCTGTTTGGCTACGGACATTTGCTTTCAACGGTTCCCGGAGCAGGCATCGTTTCCTACGGTGTGTATCTGGCGGTGAACAAGTTCTTTGTGTTCCGCAAGGTGCGCTGCTACGACCAGCTGACATTGCTGATCCATCAGATCATTGCATTCTTCTTATACACAATGGGGTGTCTGCTTGCCTATTATGTCTGCCCGACGGTGCCATTGTGGGTATCCTTCAATGTGACATATATTGTATGTATTCCCCTGCGCTACTGGCTGTACAAGTTTACATTTATTGCATTGCGCACCCGTCAGGAATAAACGGCTTAAAAATTTGCAAATCGCCAAAGAAATTTGGCGATTTGCTTTTTTATTTAGAAAATTCTTCTGCCATTGCCTGAGAGAATGTGTTGTGCTCCAGGCGCAGAACCTGAGCTATGGAAGCCTCCACCGTATCGATGTTGGCACTGCCGTGCATTTTTACCACGGTTTTCCTTGTGCCCAGGAAGGTGGCGGCACCTCTGGAATTAAAGTCAAAGGTCTCGAAAAGCATCTGACGGATCTTTTCCGATTCCGGTGTTCCGTTCCCGAAAAGCTCGGCAATTTGCATTGCCTTTTTACCCACGGCCTCTGCACATTTTAAGAGCAAATTGCCGCTGAAGCCGTCAGCTACGATCACATCGGCATAGTCGCTGACCATATCACTGCCTTCCACATTGCCCACAAAATTCAGACCCAGTGCGTGGATCTGCTCGTAAGCCTGGCGGGTGAGGGCAGTTCCTTTTCCGGGCTCCCGACCCACGCTCATCAAGCCGATGCGGGGCTTGGGGATGCCGCAGTAACGGCTGGAGAAAATGTGACCCATTCTGGCAAAGCGAGTAAGGTCATCGGCGGTACATTCTACATTGGCACCGCAATCCACCAAACACAGCAGATTTTCTCCACTGCAGGGGAGCGCACTGGCCAGCGCCGGGAATTTCAGCCCCGGAAGAAGGCCCAGCCGGCAGATAGAGCCTACCAGCATAGCACCGGTGCTGCCTGCGGACATCATTGCGTCACACTGAGGATCGCTTTTCAGCCGGTCGTAGGCGATGGCCATCGTCTTGCCGTCTGCGTCACCGAAAATACAGGTGGGAGGGTCCTCGTTGCGAATGTACTTACAGGCGTCCATCAGTTCATATTGGGCAGGGTCGATGCCCTCCCGGTCCAGGACCTCTTTGATCTGCAGGGCAGGTCCTACCAGAATGGGGAAGAAGCTATGTCCGTTCCGCAGGGCCTGCGCCACGCCGGCAGCAATGGAAGTAAATTCAATATCCGCACCCATTGTGTCGATAACGATTTTTGTCATAGCACTTACTCCAGAGAAATAATAAAGTCATAAACTGCCTGCTTGCCTTCCACAAAGCCTGTATCGACCATAGGATAGGTGCTTTGCATATATTCAGAAAGCAGGTCCATCTCCGCCTGGGTGACATTTTCGCCGCAGAAGAAGATGATCACATCCTTACTTTGCTGATCGGTAATCTTTTTGACCAGCTGCTTGACAGCCTCCATACGGTCGTTTGCGGTAACCAGAATATGCTTGCCGTCCAGACCGATGTAAGCACCCTTGTCAATATCCAGACCGTCCATATGGGCGTCCCGGATAGAGGTGGTGATATAACCGGTGGTGACATTGGGAAGGCTGGAGGTCATATCCTCGATCAGCTCTTCTACCGTGTCGCACCAAAGGTTCATCATAGACAGGGCGGAATAGCCTTCCACGATGGACTTAGTGGGGATCACCCGTACATCACATTCCTTATAGCTGTCTGCCGCCTGGTTGGCGGTCAGAACGATGTTGGAGTTATTGGGCAGTACGATGATGTGCTCCGCTTCAAACTGGGAGAAGGCGTCCAGGAAGGCGCTGACAGGGGGGTTATTGGTTTGACCGCCGTCGATGATATAAGAAGCACCGATGCTTTCAAAATAATCCTTGATGCCCTCACCGGAGGCTACGGCGATCACGGCGTACTTGACCTTATTCCGCTGGAGCTTTTCCTGCTGGACCTCACTGTGCTGAATGGACATATTCTCAATCTTTACCGTGACAAATTCGCCAAACTGTCTGGCATATGCCAGTGCCGCATCCGGGGTAAAGGTGTGGATATGGATCTTCACGATACCGTCATTATGTACGGCAACGATAGAGTCGCCCATTTCCTCCAGGGGCTTTGTAAAGCTTTGCAGATCGAAAGCAGACAAATCGGTTTTGTAGTTCATCAGCTGCAGGATAAATTCCGTGCAGTAGCCGTATTCCAGGCGGCTGTCGGGACCGAAGTCGATGTTGGCAGTGGAAACGGGAGCACTCCAATCTGCCGGCTCCTGAATTTCTTCGGGAGCCTCGCCCCGCAAATGGGCGCAGATACCCTCGATGAAGCAAACAAGACCTGCACCGCCGCTGTCGACCACACCGGCTTCCTTCAGTACAGGCAGAAGCTCCGGTGTTTTCTTCAGGGTGACGGTCATTTGTGTCCGCAGGGCGTCAAAACCCTCTTCGAAGGTGGTGTACCGGTCGGCATTTTTTGCCAGGAACTCTGCCGCCTCCCGAATAACGGTCAGGATCGTGCCCTCTGTGGGGGTGAGGATGGAATTGTATGCATCCTCCTGGGCACAGGCAAAGGCATATACCAGATCCCGGAAGGTGATGGTCTCCTTATCCTCCAGACCCCGGTACAGTCCGTGAACAAACTGAGAGAAAATAACGCCGGAATTTCCGCGGGCAGACAAAAGCACTGCACGGGAAAGAACCTGCATATATTGACCCACGTGGGTGATGTTGTCATTGGAAACATTCAGTCCGCCGCCGAAGGTCATTACCATATTTGCGCCGGTATCCCCGTCAGGGACGGGAAATACATTCAGCTCATTTATGGTCTGCATATTCTTTTTCAGGTTACGGTAGCCACTGCTCAGCAGCTGGTGAAACGCGATACCGTCTAATGTGGTTTGCATATTACTCAATTCCTTCAATTGTAACTTCTTTTCCGTAGCAGAAGGCAATCACGGTGCCGGGGCCGACGGATGCGCCAACAATGGGTCCGATGTTGTTCATAGTGACCTTCTTGAAGGGCGCGATCTTCAGGATCTCTTCCTTCAGAAGCAGAATGTCCTCTTCACAGTCGGCGTGGGTCAAAAACAGCTCCTCGTAAACGCCGTCAGCAGCCTCGCAGATATGCTCAGCGATGGCAAGGCGGGCATTGGCCGCACCCTTTGCCTTCTTGTAGGCATAGTTCTGACCCTTAATATCGGAAATGATCAGAGGCTTCACGCCGAAGAGATTGCCGAAGAAAGCCTTGGATGCCTTGATACGGCCGGCACGGCGCAGGTATTCCAGAGAGCCTACGGTGCCGCACTGGTTGACATTCAGGCGGATCTTTTCAATGTAAGCGGCAGTATCTGCGGCGCTGAGACCCTCTGCCCGCTTGCGGGAGGCTTCCATTACCAGGAAGCCCTGACCCAGGGAGCTGATCAAAGAGTCCACACAGTAAATGCCGGCATCGGGATACTGCGCCATCAGGTCCTGTGCTACCACACGGGCGGCATTGATAGAAGCGGACAGGGCAGAGGAGCAGGAAATGTAAAGGACATCCTTGCCGTCCTTGATTGCATTTTCAAATGCTTCGTGGCAGAGCTCCTTGTTGATCTGGGTGGTGAAGACCCGTGTGCCGCCGCGCATAATGTCGTAATAGGCCTTGGGTGCGTGGGTCTCCCAGTCCAGGGAGGCTTTATATTCGGTGCCGTCAATGACATAATGCATAGGGATGTAATCTACATTGTACTGCTGACGCAGCTCCAATGTTAAGTCACTGGTAGAGTCGGTTAAAATGACAAAATTCTTCATAGGTTACTCCTCCGTTATTTCTTTTGATCTTGAATGATACGGTTCATAATCGCCAGTTCTTCTTCCATATTTTCGCTGATTTCCTTACCTTGGTAGAAAACAGCGCACAGGCCGGGGCCAATAGATGCACCGCAGGACAGACCTACAGGGTTAATGATGATCTCCTTGGGAGAAAAGGTTTCCTCCACCCGCTTGGCAAGAAGCTGTGCCGCCTGCTCCCGGTTGGAGTGGGCAACGAAAATGATCTGATCCTGGGGATCTTCAATGGTTTGGCGCATATATTCTATGGTTGCATCGAAGGCGCGCTGTTTGCCTTTGAATTTGCCCAGCACCTGAGAAAGACCCTTGCGGTTGAAATCGGCCATCGGGTTGATTCCGATCAGTGTGCCGAAAAATGCCTTGAAATTGGAAATGCGGCCGGTCTTTACCAGGAAGAACATATCGTCCATAGGTCCCATCTGGTGGATGCGGTGCTTATTTTGCTCCACATAGGCGGCGGTTTCTTCCAGTGTGGCACCCTCCTGCTGCTTCTGGCTTGCCATAATGACCAGAATGGACAGAGCGGTGGAGTACCGCAGGGAGTCCACGATCAGGATCTTCCGCTCCGGATATTTTTCCAGCAGCTCCTCGGCGACCTTGTGGCAAACCTGATTGGTGCCGGACAGGGCGGAGGAGAGGGTGATCGCCAGAATATCCTTGCCTGCCTTAAGCTGGTTTTCATAAACGGAGATGATCCCCTGCCGGCGGGCGCTGGCAGTTTTGTAAAGGACCTTTCTGCCGGTCATATCGGTGTAGTACTTTTCAGGACTCATCAGCTCCCAGTCCAGGTCAGTATCGTGCTCCGAGCCGTCGGGGAAATAGATGGTGCCTCTGACATAATCGGGGATATTGAACCGTTCCCGCAGTTCCTTGGTCAGGTCTGAGGAGGCGTCGGGAATAATTACGAAATCGGACATAGATTTGGTTCCTTTCTTAGTGGAATTTTTGCCGGATCAGGAATACAAAAAATTTTACTTATTATAGCATAATGCCGCAGGTAAATCAACAAAGTTTTCTTTTTTTGAAGATTTTTCGACATTTTCCAATAAAAATAATGCAATTTTTCAAAAGCTATGATATACTGTGTCAAGAGATTAGGCGTTGGAGGAAATTCTATGGAGCTTTATTGGATTTTGGCGATCCTGGCAGGGGTACTGTCAGGCGGCCTTATCTTTATGGTATGCTACACATATCCTATTGCAAAACGGGTGTATGAAGACCAGCTGGTCCGCACTGCACCGGATAAATGGGGAAGGACCTGCTCTTTTCCGGATGATGCAGAGCAGGTGCAGATGTGGAATGACGGTATTGCCTGGATGGAGGAAAACCGCAGCTGCAAGACGGAGCTGCAGATCGAAAATGACGGGCTGAAGCTTTTCGGCGAGTACTTTGATTTCGGGGCAGACCGTTGCGTCATTATCTTGCCGGGCAGATGTGAAAGTCTGGTCTATTCCTATTACTTCGCACCCCCTTACCAAAAGGCAGGCTTTAATGTACTGGTCGTGGATACCCGCTGTCACGGCAAAAGCGACGGCAAATACAATACCATCGGCGTGAAGGAAAGTCAGGATATTCTGGTGTGGGCAAAGCTTGCCCACGAAAAGTACGGCAACCGGGAGATCTACTTCCACGGCATTTGTATCGGCACCTCCTCGGCACTGTTTGCCCTGAACAAGGCTCACTGCCCCGACTATTTGCGGGGTGTTGTAACGGAGGGCTGTTACATTTCCTTCCGGGAAACCTTCAAGCGGCATATGATCGCCCTGAACCGTCCCCGGTTCCCGGTACTGCAGATGGTTATGTGGAGAATTTACCGCTATACCGGCACCAATGTGTACAAATACAAGCCCATTCGCGCCATCCGTCAGATCAGACCGGATTGCCGTGTGCTGTTTTTGTACGGGGAAAAGGATATTTTCTCCATCCCGCCCAAAAGCCGCAAGCTGTTTGAAACCTGCATTTCTCAGGATAAAAAACTGGTTTGGTTCGAAAAAGGGGGACATTCCCACCTGCGAATCAACAATACCCAGAAGTATGATCAGGCAATTGTAGATTTTTTTGCAGAATAAGAGAAACCAAAAGAGAGAAAAGATAAGAGAGAATGAAAAGTAAATACGCAGTTTTTACAATGGATGTGGAGACGTTTGCAGATACGGAATGCATCAGCGCCTCCGGTGTTCAGGTAGATGTGGACCTGATGGACGGTCTGGATGAATATTTGAAGATACTCAACCGTCACGGAATCAAAAGCACATTGTTTACAGTGGGCGATCTGGCGCCCAGAATTGCGGACCGTCTGCGCCCCCATCTGGCAGAAGGGCACAGTCTGGCTCTGCATAGCTACGAGCATATTGCGCCTATGAAGGTGTCGCTGGAGCAGTTTCGGGAAAAGACCCGCCGGGCAAAAGAACGGCTGAGCCAATTGTTTGGCGTGGACATTACAGGCTTTCGTGCCCCCTGCTTCAGTATGGACGCAGAGCGCCTGGATGTGCTGCAGGAGCTGGGCTTCCGTTATGATTCCAGCCATCTGGATTACAAGCCTGCAAGGCATACGGTGAAGATGAACTTTAATAATTTCCAGCAGATCCGCCAGAATATTTTCCGGAAGGACGGATTTTATGAATTCGGACTGGCGAAGGAAAAGGTTTTTGGCAGACCCTTTCCCATTTCCGGTGGCGGCTATGTGCGGCTGAGCCAATGGGGGTTTATTAAAGCGCTGATCAATCACTATATTCACAATCACGACTATTATGTATTTTATCTGCATCCCTTCGAGCTGACAAAGGAAGCAGTGCCTTATTTGAAGGAACTTAAATCCTATGACAGATTTTATATCCGGCAGGGGATACGCACCTACGCCCGGCGGGTGGAGTGGATCATTCAGATGCTGATGAAAAACGGCTTTGAATTTGTCACCTTCGAACAGCTGGTGCAGGTTATGGACAAAGAAATGGCATAAAAGGAATAAAAAAGGCGCGTTGCAATGACAAAATTGCAGCGCGCCTTTGCTTGTATGAATTTATTTTGTGATCTCGTCGATCTGTGCCAGCTCGTCGGCGGTAAAGCGGGTATTTTCTGTGGCGCGGATATTGTCCAATATCTGCTCCGGGCGGGAAGCGCCGATCAGCACACTGGTAACAAGTCCGTCCCGCAGGACCCAGGAAAGGGCCATTTGGGCAAGGGTCTGCCCACGCCCCTTTGCCAGCGCGTTCAGCTTTTGGATCTGCTCCAGCCTGGGAAGCAGAGCCGCTTCCTTCAGAAAGCGGGTATCGGTGCGGATACGGCTGTCCTGGGGAATGCCCTGCAGATACCGGTCCGTAAGCAGACCCTGTGCCAGCGGGGAGAAGGCAATGATCCCCTTTTTCAGACGGGCGGCGGTTTCTTTCAGACCGTTTTGCTCTACGGTTCGGTCAAAAATGGAATAGCGGTTTTGGTTGATCACAAAGGGGACCTTCATATCCCGTAAAATGGCCTCTGCTTTTTCCAGAGTGGGGCCGTCGTAATTGGAAAGTCCCGCATAAAGCGCCTTTCCGGATCGCACGGCAGTGCACAGCGCGCCCATCGTTTCCTCCAGAGGTGTCTCCGGGTCCATACGGTGATGGTAAAAAATGTCCACATAGGAAAGCCCCAGCCGCTTCAGGCTTTGGTCCAGACTGGCAAGGAGATATTTCCGACTGCCCCAGTCTCCGTAAGGGCCGGGCCACATCAGGTAGCCTGCTTTTGTGGAGATGATCATTTCATCCCGATAAGCGGCCAGATCTTCCTTAAGAATTTTGCCAAAGTTAAGCTCTGCCGCACCCTCCGGGGGACCGTAGTTGTTGGCAAGGTCAAAATGGGTGATGCCGTTGTCAAAGGCGGTAAAACACATTTTCTGCATAGTTTCATAGCTGCCGTTGCTTCCGAAGTTATGCCAAAGTCCCAGAGAAACGGCAGGCAGCTTCAGACCGCTGTTGCCCAGCCGGTGGTAGGGCATCGTGTCGTAGCGAAGATCAGATGCTCGGTACATAATATACGCCTCCTTTGTGATAGTATATCACAGAAACAGGAAAAAGGGGAGTGCAAGTTATGTGTGTTTTTGGGTAAAAAATATAAAGGATAGAAAAAAATAATTATTAAATATGCCAACTTGTGTTTTTATTTTCTTCAGTTTATAATAAAATGGGAAAAGTTGGAGAAGATACTATCCATCCGGTTTTTCGGATTTTTACATATAGTAGTATATAGAAATTAGGGAAGAAATGTAGTGAGAGAAAGGAGAAAATTATGACAGAATTTATGCAATTGATTCCAAGCCTTATCTGGCTGTTGGCCGGCGTCGGCATCTTTATTGTCGGTATGAATTTCTTGGGCGACGCCCTGGAAAAAAGTGCCGGAGGCGGTATGAAGCGGCTGTTGGAAAGAATCAGCAATAACCGGCTTTCCGGCGTGGGCATCGGTGCTGGCGTGACGGCAATTATCCAAAGCTCTTCCGCCACATCGGTTATGGTTATCGGTCTTGTAAATGCCGGTGTTATGACATTGATGCAGGCTACGCCTATTGTTATGGGTGCCAATATCGGTACGACGGTCACCGGTATTTTGGTGGCACTGAAAAATGACTATTTCAATATGGTGATGTACCTGCTGGCGTTTGCAGGTGTTATGATGGGCTTTTCCAAGAAGGAGAAGTTCAAGCTTGCCGGCCTGCTGTTCAGCGGTCTGGGCCTGATCTTCGTGGGCCTGGAGATTATGAGCAGTGAGCAGGCCTTTGGCAATTCTGCGGTGGAAAAGCTGTTTACCGGAATTTTTGAGAAGATGGATTTCCCGCTTTTGCTGATCCTGGTGGGTGTGATATTCACAGCACTGATCCAGAGCTCCTCTGCAGCCACCGGTGTGGTTATCACTATGGTCGGCACGAAGGTGATGCCTCTTGAGCTGGCACTGTTTATTATTCTTGGCGCCAACATTGGCACCTGTGTGACCGCACTGCTGGCATCCGTTGGTGCAAATGCCAATTCCAAGCGCGTGGCGCTGATCCACTTTACCTTCAATACGATCGGTACCGTGTTGTTTGCTGTGGTCATCTGGATATTCAAGGAACCGATGATCCGCTTCCTGAATTCCCTGTTCCCCGGAGAGGATACGATGTCCCTGCAGATGCGCGTGTCTGCGTTCCATGTAATCTTCAATGTGAGCACCACCTGTCTGCTGCTTCCCTTCGTAAAGCAGCTGGTCAACTATTCCTGCGCGGTCATCAAGGACAAGCAGAACCAGCAGACCGCGATGGCACTGAAATTTGTGGACGACAGACTGCTGTCCACACCTCCGGTTGCATTGATGCAGGTCAAGAAGGAAATGGACTATATGCTCTCTTTGGTAGAGGAAAACACCCGGCTTTCCTTTGTCACTGTGGATACCGGCTCTACAGAGCACGGTGAGCAGATCTGCAGAAATGAGGAGATCATTGACTTTACAAATAAAGCATTGACACAGTTTTTGATCAAGCTTTCCCTGAATGTGGAGGAAAGCAGTGAAAAGATCATCGGTTCGTACTTCCACGTGCTTAACGACCTGGAGCGTATCGGTGACCACGCGGAGAACTTCCACGAGATCGGCGTGGAAATGGTCGGAAAGCAGATCACCTTCTCGGATAAGGCCCGTGGCGGCATTGCCGAAATGCGTGAACGCGTTATGCAGATGTTTGTCATCTCCAAAAATGCCTTTGAAAATCTGGATAAAAGCCAGCTGCCGGAGCTGACCGCTTTGGAAGAGGACGTTGATGAGATGAAGAAGGATCTGATCGCCAGCCACTTTGCACGGCTGGCAGAGGGCAACTGCAGTGTGGATGTAAGTCCTTATTATTCCTCAGTTGTTTTAGGCCTGGAGCGTGTGGCAGACCACCTTGTAAATGTGGGCTACAGTATCGATAACCCCACCGGCTCCCAAAAGGGTGAATAACAAAATAAAACGCGGAGGTGCCTCTAAGGCACCTCCCTTTTGCGCGTCAAATTCCTGTTTGATAATACCTTCCCCCGGGGGGAAGGTGCCCCGAAGGGGCGGATGAGGAATGCGGGCGGTAGGCTTACATTTACTGCATAGTTGCAGGCTTTTTCCGTGTCTCACTGCACGCCGTTCCTCATCAGTC
>JAZNDF010000122.1:0-5388 GCA_045587925.1 Faecousia sp. | reverse complement strand
AATCTTATTGTTACAATAGTTATTGATTTGTGTGCGCTCCATTTCAGCGCGATGGCTTAATTTTCGTTTGCTCATGCCGGATTGTTCCAGCAATGCATCTAATTTAATTCGGATAGTTCCATAGGAATCCATATAATCACCTTCGCCCAACTTAAAAGATCGAAAAATGTCGAATGTTTTCTATTGACAAATATAGTTTATCTAAGTTAGACTGGGAATGTAAGATGTAAGAAGTATGCCAGACATCTTGCACATATATACAAAGAGGTGGATAAAATGGATATGGAACGAGCATACAGAGTATTGAAGGAAGTTGCTAAGCGCAATGGAACGACGGTAGAAGAAGTAGCATGGGAAATTGAATTGGGAATTAATGAGGCAATTGAAACAGCCACAAAGGAGAAAAATATTGTAGCAATTAATGAATGGGAGAAAATTCCGTGTGTGGGAAACAGACCTAATGCTTTTGAATTGGTTGCATACCTTGGAGAAAAGGTGCTTAAGAATTCGAAAAGAGAAAACAATTTAGCAGAAGATTTTAGCGGCTTAATCATCTGCTCATAACGAAAGGAGGGTCAGCGACCCTCCTTGTTTATGACTATCTATTTTTCCAATTCAGAATTTGCTGAATGCCATCTATCAGTTGATCCAAATCCGCCTGTGTGTTGTCCCGGGAAAGGGACACCCGGAAAGAACTGTCAATGATCTCGGGGGACAGGTTCATCGCAGACAGCACATGACTGCGGTGACCTTTGGCACAAGCAGAGCCGGCAGAAACACAGATGCCTGCATCCTGCAAAATGTTGATGCTGTTCTGGGTAGGCACACCGGGGATGGAAAGGCAGAGAATGTGGGGGGCTTCGTGAGCGCCGTTGATTTTTACCCCATTGAGTTTACATAACTTTTCAATAAGGCGATCCAGCAATTCTTTTTCCTGCTGAACATCCTGGCGGATTGTACCGTTTCCGGCGGCACAGGCGGCGGCAAAACCAAAGATCGCCGGCGTTCCTTCTGTGCCGCTGCGATAGCCGTTTTCCTGTCCACCGCCGTGGAGCAGTGGCGGGAAGGACTTAAGCCGGGGGCTGATATATAGCGCGCCCGCACCCTTTGGCCCGTGTACCTTATGGGAGGAAACGGAGATCAGATCAGCACCCAAAGTCTTGGCGGCAAAGGGGACCTTCAAAAAGCCCTGCACAGCATCCGTGTGAAAAATAGCATCCGGAGCAAACCGATGGGTCAGCTTTGTCATTTGCGAAATGGGCATCACCGCACCGGTCTCGTTGTTGACCATCATAACGGACACCAAAACGGTATCCTTCCGAAGCGCCGCTTTCAGATCTTCCGGGGAGATTCGTCCCGATCTGTCCGGCTGGAGATAGGTCACCTCGTATCCCTGCGCCTCCAGCTCCTTCATACAGTTGAGAACTGCGTGATGCTCAATAGCAGTGGTGATAATGTGCCTGTTCTTTTTTCCAAAGCGCTTGACCGTACCGAAAATCGCCCAGTTGTCAGCTTCAGTGCCGCCGGAGGTGAAAAACACCCGGTCCGGTTCTGCCCCCATTGCCGCTGCGACCTTTGTCCTTGCAGAACGGAGCAGATGGGCGGTGTCGATACCGAACTGATAGAGGGCACTGGGGTTCCCCCAGCTTTCGGTCAATGCCTGATTGATCGCTTCCACAGCCTCCTTGCAGGGCTTTGTGGTAGCGGAATTATCTAAATAAATCATTGTGATACATCCTTATTTTCCCACACAGAATCTTTCAAAAATTCTGGCGGTAATATCTTCCCGTACGGTTGCACCGGTGACTTCACCCATTGCATCCATAGCGGCCTCCACATCGGTCAGTACTGCATCGGGGGTCAGACCCAGCTGCAGTCCCTGCAGAGCGGAGCCCATAGCCTCATAAGCACGGCGAACCGCATCATATTGCCGGGGATTTGTTAAAACAGAGCCGTCGCAAGGCGTTTCGCCGGCGAACATCATTTCCACCGTGTCTGCCAGCAGGTCAAGACCTTCCCCGGTTTTTGCACATACGGGAATGACTGTCATAAAGGGCAGATCGCTGGGAACAACGGCTTGTCCCAGGTCAGATTTGTTGATCAGCGCAATGCTGCAGGGGTGATCTGCAAAGGCGTTGATCACGACCTGGTCCTCGTCACTCAGCGGCTGAGAGCCGTCGCATACAAAGATGACTAGATCCGCATTTTCAGCCGCCTGCCGGGAGCGCTCCACACCCATCGCCTCGATGCGGTCATCTGTCTGGCGAATGCCGGCGGTGTCGATCAGCCGCAGGCGGGTAGTGCCCACCATCACCGATTCCTCCACCGTATCTCTGGTCGTACCGGCGATTTCTGTAACAATGACCCGTTCGTAGCCTGCCAGCGCATTGAGCAGGCTGGATTTTCCCACATTTGGCTTGCCTACAATGGCGGCGGCAACGCCTTGCTTTAATATGCGGCCCTGTCCGTAGGTCTGCATAATGGCAGAAAGCGCCTTGGCGTTTGCACGCAGGGGAGAAGTATAGTTTGCCAGACCGAAATCTTCAATATCCTCATCGGGATAATCCAGAACCGCGTGAAAATGACTGCAAATATTAACCAAATCGTCGTAGATGGGCATCAGCTTTTTCTGCAAAACGCCTTCCACCTGACCGGCGGCATTGGCGGCGGCATCCGCAGTTTCCGCTTCGATCAGGTCGATCACTGCTTCTGCCTGTGTCAGCGCCAGCTGACCGTTCAAGAAGGCGCGCTTGGTAAACTCTCCCCGCTTGGCGGGCCTTGCGCCGGCCTGAAACAGGGCGTCCAGTCCTGCCGCAAGAACTGCCGGAGAGCCGTGACATTGAATTTCCACAGTGTCCTCACCGGTGTAGGAACGGGGACCGCGGGTATAAACGGCCAGGCAGGAATCGATCACACGCCCCTGGCTGTCGTGAAGCTGGCCGAGCATCAGCTTCCGGTCCGGAGCCTCCTGCAGAGGCTTTCCGTTATTTAATGTAAATACACGCCCGGCGACCTCAGCACAGCCGTCGCCTGTCAGCCGCAGAATGCCGATGGCAGATATTTGGTTGCCGGTAGATACCGCGGCAATGATATGAGACATAAGAATACCTCTTTCTACTTTTTCGCAAAAAACTTGAAAAATGCACTGGCTGTAAAAACAGAAGCGGCCAGCAGACCGTAAGCAAATCCGTGCTTGGACCACATCCAGGCCACACAAAGTAATTCAATAGGCATCAAAACAAGGGCGATAAATATGCCTTTGTCCTTCTGATCGTTCTGTTTTTTCATAATCAGCCCTCCGTATGAGGATATCATACCATATCCCAGCAATAAATTCAACGCAAATCCACATATTACCAGTGGTTTTGGGAATACTAGCCGGGAGGTGAGTCTATGATGACCGACGAGAATATCAGTCATATCTTCCGGGGGGCGGCGGATTTTATCCGCCGGGAGCTGCATTGCGGGGATCATACAATCTACGCCTATGCCATTGACGGCTTGATCGCTTCCGCTTATGCATCCGATTATATTTTCAAGCCTATAACCCAGCACCTGAGAGGATCCACAATGCAGGAGCTCTATGACCGCGCAATGACCGGTATGATATATAATAATGTAGCGACCCCCTGTAAGGATCTGGAGAATGTGTCGTTTCTGCTGGTCAACGGCTTTTGCGTGGTACTGTTTCCGGGTGTGGGCGCCATCGGCTTTGAGGTCAGGACCCCTGACAAGCGGGGGACGAGTGCGCCGGAGGTGGAGAACACTGTCAAGGGTGCAAAGGATGCCTTCGTGGAGACCATTCGCTCCAACACCAGCTATGTGCGCAGGCATCTGCGATCTCCGGATCTGCGCCTGACGGAAATGCAGGTGGGCAGAAGGAGCCTGACCAATGTCAGTGTGCTGTGGCTGGAGGGCATCACCAATAAAAAGCTGGTGGACCGTATGATCGCCCGTCTGCAGGAGATCGACATTGACGGAATGCTGTCGCCGGCCTCAGTGGAGGAGTATGTCACCGGTTCCCGCACTACCGCGTTTCCTCTTTTGCAATACACGGAGCGATCGGACCGTTTTGCCCAGGGACTTCTGGACGGGAGAGTGGGCCTGCTTATAGACGGATTGCCGTTGGGATATCTGGCACCGGCAGACCTTATGTATTTAATGGAAAGCCCGGAGGACCGGGGACGGGATTACATCGGGGCATCGGCGGTTCGCGTGCTGAGATATCTCGCCCTCCTTGCCAGCTTGCTTTTGCCGGGCATTTATGTTGCGCTGGCGACATTCCATCAGGCAGTCATTCCACTGCCGTTACTGCGGTCGATCATAGAAAGTAAAGAATCTGTGCCATTTTCGACCATATCAGAGGTTTTGGGCCTGCTGGTCGCCTTTGAGCTTTTGCAGGAGTCCGGTCTGCATCTGCCCCAGGCGATCGGACAATCGGTGTCGGTGGTGGGCGGTATCGTGGTGGGTACTGCGGCGGTGGAGGCGGGACTGATCTCCCCGGTCGCGCTGATTATGGTGTCCATCGCCGGTGTCTGCGGCTTTGTGCTGCCAAATCGGGACCTTGCCAATGCGGTACGGGTCTGGCGGTTTGGGATCGCGGTCCTTTCTGCTGTGGCCGGCTTGTACGGAACCGCGGCGGGTGTGCTGATCCTGCTGATTCACTTGGCGGGTCTGAAATGCCTGGGCGTTCGCTATTTGGACCATACGGGATACTTTTTCCGCAGACGCCTGAAAAAACAGGTGCTTCGCACAGATAAACTGCGCCCGGAGGATAGGAGAAATCAAAAATGAAACGAATCATTATCTATTGCCTGATCCTGGCGGGGACACTGGCAATTCCGGTTAAGAAAACGGATGTGGGAAAATTAAAGCCGGTACAGGCGGTGTGGATCAGTAAGCAGAACGGACAGATCGTTCTGCAGACCGATACCGGTGACACAGGTGCGGGCAGGACGGTTGGGGATGCCCTCGCAGATATGGAGGCGGCTTGCCTGGGGATCATTTATCTGGACACGGCGCAGTTTTTGCTGGTGTCTGAAAATGCGCTGGATCAGATCCCTGCTCTGCGACAGCATCTCAAAGGCTCAGTAAAGCTGTGCCAGTGGGAAGGAAAGGGGAGTATTTCTGATGCTGCAAAATATATGTCTGCCCACGAAATCGGGTGTCCGTTAAAGGCGTGGGATGTGGGGGTAAACCTGCCGATTCTAGCGCCTTAAAAAATAAATGAAAAAAAGTTGAAAAAATTTGAAAAAAGTTCTTGACAAATGAATTATGCTGTGGTAAATTAATCAGGCTCACCCCAAACGGGGCGTGCGGACTGTACCTTGTAAATTGAATAACGCAAAGACGAACTATAACACCTTGGACAATTTATTAAAAATGGAT
>JAZNDF010000121.1:0-74071 GCA_045587925.1 Faecousia sp. | reverse complement strand
TACATATCTGCGGATAAAGGATACATTTGGTGCGTTGCCAACTGCCCAGCCCATTTTCGCGGGTTTCAGATCAGCAAGCGCCAGTTTTGCAGCATCGCAGAAACGGGCTGCCAAAAAATCAATATACTGATTACCCTTGATGCGATGCTCATTTCTGTCCGACTTCTGAGTCATAGGACCGCTGTGGGTATGGGTACAGGAAAGAATGATATTATCCACAGGCAGACCGACTTCCTCCGCAACACGCATACGGTATTCGTATGTAGGCTCATTGCGAATCAAAAGCAGGTCAGCAGACAGCATAACTACCTTATTCTTGCCGTCAGAAATTGCCAGGGCATTGACCTCCAGCTCGTCCATAATGATCTCAGCCAGGCGCTCGATAACATTGTAGTAGCCGTCCAGCGGCGTACCCAGCGGGGGTGTGATATTCACTCGGCTGAAGCCGACTTGCAATGTGTTTTTCATAATAATCTCCTCCGTAAAATTATATTTGGTTGCTTCGTGTTCATTATAGTCCTCCCCCATAAATGTGTCAACATTGAAACTTGTCGGTTTTCTATGTAAAATCTTGCGTCTTAAATAATTTGCAAAGGAATTATTTTCCTTGCATCTTTATTTTCATTGCTATATAATTATGGCAGGAAAAAGAACAGCATTAAGGAGACATTATATGTTCAAAATCGGAATTGTGGGTACAGAAAGCTCTCACGCGCTTGCCTTTGCAAAATATTATAATCTTCCTGATCCGGAAACCGGAAAGTATAATCACGAAGATGTGCGCGTCACTGCTTTATACGGTACAGATACAGATGCAAACAAGAAAACTGCCGAAGAGGCCGGAATTGACACGATCGTAGAGAAGCCGGAGGATCTGATCGGTCTTGTGGATGCGGTTATGATCACCAGCAGATGGGGTTCGCAGCATCTGGAGCAGGCGCTTCCCTTTGTAGCACAGAGAATTCCCCTGTTTATCGACAAGCCCTTCACCTCCGACCCTGCCGAAGCCGATGCGCTGATGGCCAAGATCACCCAGTATAACTGTCCCATTATGGGTGGCTCTGCCTGTAAATATCTGCCTGACATTCAGGCGATCAAGGCACTGGTTGCACAGCTCAGAGAAGAAGGTGTCTTTTTCGGTGCATCTATGAGCTTTCGTATTATGTTGGAAAGTCCCTATGACGGCATTTACTTCTATGCCCCGCACCTTGTAGAAATGTGTCTGGAAGCCTTCGGTTTTGATGTAAAAAACATTCAGGCAATGCGTACAGGTAAAAATCTTCTGGTAAATGTCCAGTATGAAAACGACGCAGTTTCCCTGCAATTCGTTGCATCCGGCGGTCAATCTGCACTGATCTATTCTAAATCACAAAACTACCACTTCGACATCAGCACTGAAGGTCTTTATGCGCTGGAAGCTTCCGCCTTTGCTGAGCTTCTGCACGGCAATCAGGACTCTCTGTCTGCCGAGCAAATGGTTAAGCCCGTCCATATCATTGATGCCATCAAAGAGTCAATGGAGACCGGAAAGGTCGTAACATTGTAACAGGAGTAAGTTATGATTATTGATATACACGCGCACATCTGGGGCAAAACACCGGAGCGGTTGGAAGATTCCAGAAATCTCCTGCTAAAGGCAGGAGAAGATTTTGGTGTGGACCGTATTTATGTTTCAGGTTTATGCAATTACTTCTCCGATGAAGCGGAAGTGGACTTCCTCAACAGTGAAGTTGTAAAGCTTATGAAAGAGGATCCGAAACTGATCGGTGGTGCGGTGTACATAAATCCGAAAAACAAAAATGTAATGGATGTGCTCAGGCGTGCCAACGAGGAACAGGGCTTTGAGATCATTAAGCTTTGGTGCTGTACCCTTGCTGACGATCCTTCTGTAGATCCCATTATGGCATATGCCGCGGACAACGGTATTCCGGTCCTGTTTCACGCCTTCAAAAATTCGATCAGGGTCACTCCGGGTGATACTTACGGAATTCATATAGCAAACATCGCCCGCAGGCATCCGGAAACAAAGGTTATTATGGCTCATTACGGTGGAAATGCCTACGATGGCATTCCATCCATCCGTGAGCTTAAAAATGTCTGGTGTGATCTCAGTGGAACGGCCAGTCAGGGTGATGATTTGAACTACGCCGTGGAGTATTTGGGCGCCGAGAGGCTCCTTTTTGGCACGGACAATGTTTACCTGCGAAACATCGGACAAGTTTTGGGTGCCGATCTTACAGAGGAACAACGGGAAATGGTTTTTTACAAAAATGCCCAGAAAATCCTTGATGAAAATTACCGCTTATAAGGAGTGAAAATTATGATTATCGATATTCACGCCCACATTTGGGGAAAGACACCGGAAGGTCTCGCCAGCTCAAAAGAAAAGCTTCAGAATGCTTCAAAGGACTTTGGTATTGACCGAATCTATGTTTCCGGACTGTGCAGTAAAATTTCTGACGAGGCAGAAATTGACTATCTTAACAGCGAAGTCTATAAGTTTATGAAGGAAGAGCCGGGACTGATTGGCGGCGCGGTTTATATAAATCCGGAGAACAAGAATGTTCTGGATGTCTTGAAACAGGCTATTGAAGAGCAAGGCTTTGAACTTATCAAGCTTTGGTGCTGCACTTTTGCCGATGTACCGGCTATGGACCCTGTTATGGAATATGCTGCCGAAAATGGCGTTCCTGTACTCTTCCATTCCTTCAAAAAATCCAATGGTCAAGTTCCCAACGAAACCACCGGCATTAATGTAGCAAACATTGCTCGCCGTCATCCCAAAACTAAAATTTTAATGGCACACCTGGGAGGCACTGCCTTTGACGGCATTCCCGCTATCCGCGACCTGAAAAATGTCTGGTGTGACCAGAGCGGAACCATTTATCACGGTGAAGATCTGAATTATGCAGTGGAAAACATCGGTGCCGATCGCATTCTCTACGGCACAGACAATGTCTACCTTTCAAACATTGGACAGATCTTGGGTGCCGATCTGACGGAAGAAGAACGGGAAATGATATTTTACAAAAATGCTCAGAAAATTTTGGACAGAAATTATCGTCTGTAAGGAGACTACTTATGAAAAGAATGGATCTTAACTGCTACTGCGGAAACTGGCCTTTCTTCCGCGTTCGTTACAACACTGTAGAAAAAATCGCACAGTTACATAGCCGTTGCGGCATTGAAGGC
This sequence comes from Faecousia sp., assembly GCA_045587925.1. GTDB lineage: Bacteria > Bacillota > Clostridia > Oscillospirales > Oscillospiraceae > Faecousia. Next base: position 70,879 of record JAZNDF010000121.1, on the reverse strand, counting down.
GGCTTTATTTCAGCCATTGAGGCAATCTTTTATCAAGATCCCTACGAAGCAGAACTCCAGCTGGCAAAGCAACTGGAAGGTACACCCTATATGCACGCAATGACTCTCAATCCAACACTCCCCGGCTGGAAAGACGATCTTGCCCGTGCTGTTCGGGATCTGAACATTCGCGCCGTGCGGATTATGCCCGGTTTCCACGGCTATGAGCTGAGTGATCCGGTTTTGGAAGAGGTTTGCGATTTCCTGCGCAAATACCGTCTGCCGTTGATTTTGACCCTTCGTATTCGTGACGAAAGAACCTCCTGGATGATTGCCCCCAGAACTCTGCCCATTGAAGAAATCGAGGTATTCCTGGAAAAATATAAGGACATTGTCACCCTTATCGGCTGTGCGCGGGTAAAAGAAACGATCGCTCTGAAGGAGCAATTTGCCGCCAGAAATAACCTCTTTGTGGATGTTTCCGGCTTCAAGGACGGTAACTATGTTATTGAAACAATCAGCGAGAATATCGGCAGTGAACACCTTGTATACGGTTCTTCCGCTCCCCTGCTGGAAATGCAGTCCACCGCTATTTTGGTCGACAGGGCGAAGCTCCCGGAAGAAATCCGCGGTGAAATTTTCAGCGGCAAAAAGATGCTCGATTTGCTGTAAAACACCGCTTTATTCCCACAATATGACGAAGATGGAGATGTCAGGCGACATCTCCATCTTAATTTTTATTCTCCTGCCGCGGCGATAATCAGGCGGATCAAATCGTCTCTGCCATTGCCCTTTTCTGCGGAAAAAGGAATGATCGGACATTCTTCCGGCAGCTCCAGATCCTCACGAATGGTCTGCAGATTGCCCGCAAGCTGACTCTTTTTCACCTTATCCAGCTTATTTGCAACCACGACAAAGGGACATTGACTGTCTAAAAACCATCTTGCCATTGTAATATCATTGTTTGTAGGCGCGTGGCGTGCATCCACGATCAACACACCCAGATCGATTCGATCTGCCGCAAAATAGTCTTCCATCAGTCTTGCCCAGCGCTCCTTTTCCCTTTGGGAGACCTGGGCATAGCCGTAACCGGGCAAATCCACGAAATAGCATTTGCTGTCAATGGTAAAGTAGTTCACATGAACCGTTTTGCCCGGCTTTTCTCCTACTCTGGCGAAATTTTTTCGCTGAAGCAGGCGGTTGATAACCGAAGATTTACCCACATTTGACTTTCCGGCAAATGCAATTTCCGGCAGTCTGTTACCGGGAAAATCCTTTGTGGACGCGGCTGAAATCAGAAATTCAACATTGTGAAAGTTCATATGTCACCTCACTGACGAATCACCGATTTGTGAGACTTTTGCTTCATTTCCTCCGGAATGTCTCCCAAAATCGTTGGGATCGGTTCCGGTTTCGTATTCAAAGCAACGCGAAGAACAGTATCAACAGACTGTGCTGTAATAAAATTCAGGGATCTTCTCACGGTCTGGTCGATCTGTTCCAGATCCTTTTCATTATCCTTCGGGATGATCACGGTGCGAATACCCTGACGCAACGCCGCCATTGTCTTCTCCCGCAGTCCACCGATCGGCAAAACGCGGCCACGAATGGAAATCTCACCGGTCATCGCCACATCCGAGCGAACTGTCACAGATGTGAGCGCAGAAACGATCGCCGTGCACACAGTAATACCGGCAGACGGACCGTCCTTCGGGACAGCACCCTCCGGGAAATGAACGTGGATATCCTTGGTTTTATAAAAATCCGGAGAAATACCAAGCTGCTGTACATTGGCGCGGATGTAACTCAATGCCGCCTGGGCAGATTCTTTCATAACATCACCCAGGTTGCCGGTCAATTCCAGCTTGCCCGTGCCGTCCATTACATTTACTTCCACTTCCAGCACTTCACCGCCAACAGATGTCCAGGCAAGTCCGGTCACCAGACCGATACGGTCACTGCTGGGCAATCTGTCCGGCAAATATTTACGCACACCCAGGAACTCTTCCAGATTGCATCCGTTCACATTGATACGCTTCAGATTTCCATCTGAAAGGATCTTAATATCCGCTTTCCGGCAAATTTCTGCAATGGACTGTTCCAGCTTGCGAACACCGGACTCTCTGGTATAGCACCTTATAACTTCCCGCAAGCCGTCGTCGGTAATGCGCAGTTGATTGCCCTTCAGGCCGTGCTTCTTCCTTTGTTTGGGAAGCAAATGGTTTTTGGCAATCATAACCTTTTCTTCATCGGTATAGGAGCCAAGCTCAATAACCTCCATACGGTCCAGCAACGGACGGGGTATGGTATCGGTCGTGTTGGCAGTTGTGATAAACATCACATCGCTCAAATCAAAGGGAATTTCCAGGTAGTGGTCCCGGTAGGTCTTATTTTGTTCCCCGTCCAGAACCTCCAAAAGTGCCGCACCTGGGTCGCCCCGGTGGTCCTTGCCCAGCTTGTCAACCTCATCAAGCAAAAGCACAGGATTGCAGCTGCCTGCCTGAATAACCGCAGAGAGTATCCGACCGGGCATTGCTCCCACATAGGTCTTTCTGTGACCGCGGATATCCGCTTCATCGTGAACGCCTCCGAGAGAGATGCGAGCCATTTTCCGATTTAAGCACCGGGCAATGGAATATGCAATGGAGGTTTTACCAACGCCGGGAGGTCCCACCAGGCAAAGAATTTGCGGCGGCATCTCCGGTGCCAGTTGGCGCACAGCAATGGTTTCAAGAATACGCTGTTTTACCTTTTCCATACCAAAATGGTCGGCATCCAGAATTTTTCCGGCGCTTTCCACATTGACACATTCTTTGGTATAAACATTCCAGGGAATTTCCAGAACCGTATCCAGATACCCTCTCAAAACCGATGCTTCGGCGGAACCGAAGGGTTGCTTTCTAAGGCGCTGAATGTCCTTGAGAAGCTTCTTCTCCGTGTCGGCAGGGAAATTCAGCTGGAGGATCTTCTTCTCGTATTCAGCGGTTTCGGACTCGTCATCCCACTCACCCAGCTCTTCGCGGATCGCCTTCATCTGCTCCCGCAAATAGTAATCCCGCTGTTCCTGGTCCATATGCGCTCTTGTGCGCTCGTGTATATCACTTTCCAGATGAAGCACCTGGATCTCCTGGCGAAGCATAAAAAGAGCCGATTCCAGTCTGCGAACCGGATTTAACATAGAAAGCAATTTTGCTTTATCTCTGTAATCTATTCCGGAATGCTGTGCAATGGAGTCTGCAATAAACCCGCAATCGTCGCTGGAGAGCATTTTAAGCTGTACGCCCTGCGGGGGATGCTCAATAATCTCCAGATAAGAGGCGTAGAGATTATTGGCTTCTCTGCAAAGCGCCCGAACACGCAGGTCTTTTGTAACCTGGATATCCGCGACCGTTTCAATTACGCCGGACAAATAGGGTTCAAAGGTAATCAAATCGGTTATCTTTCCGCGGTAAAGGCCGCTGACAAGCACCCGAAGATTATCACCCTGGGATTTTAGAACCTGTTTGACCTTAACAACAGTTCCTATGGTATAAAGTCTCTTCAGCCCCGGATCATCATCCATAATGTCCTTTTGGGTTGCAAGAAACAATATACCATCATTTTTCATTGCTTCTTCAATCGCCAGTGCAGACTTCATCCGTCCAATATCGAAATGTATCGTCTGCTCAGGAAATACAGCTAAACCACGCAGGGCAAGCACCGGTAAGATCGCTGTTGTTTCTTGTTGGCTCATAAAATTCTCCTTTCTGAGAATTAAAAAGGGGGTAGCTGCCTACCCCCTCCCAATAGTATTAAGGCTGTGCGCCCAGCTTGGGACGCAGCTTTTTAGAATTTCGAATGATCTTCGGCTCACCGCCGCTGACACATTCCGGTGTAATTACGACCTTCTGTATGGACAGGTCGGAGGGGATCATAAACATAATTTTCAGCATGATCTCTTCCATTACTGCACGCAGGCCACGGGCACCGATCTGGCGTTCCACCGCCTTTTGTGCAACCGCCTCCAGCGCTTCAGGCTGAAATTCCAGAGCGACATTATCCATTTCAAGCAATGCCTTATACTGCTTTGTCAGTGCATTCTTCGGTTCTGTAAGAATTCGGACCAGATCCTCCTTCTTCAGATCCTGAAGGCTGGTAATCACAGGCATACGGCCAACCAGCTCAGGAATAATACCAAATTTCAGCAGATCGTGAGGCTGGACCTGGGCAAAAAGCTTGCCAATATCCCGGTGTTTTTTGCTTTCCACCGGTGCATCAAAGCCAATTGCAGATTTATCCGTTCTGGCTTCAATGATCTTATCCAGACCGTCAAATGCGCCGCCGCAAATAAAGAGAATGTTGCTGGTGTCCACAGGGATGGTTTCCTGCTGGGGGTGCTTGCGTCCACCCTGGGGCGGAACATTGGAAACAGTCCCTTCCAAGATCTTCAAAAGCGCTTGCTGAACGCCTTCACCGGAAACATCTCTTGTGATGGAAGTGTTTTCACTTTTCCGGGCAATTTTATCCATTTCGTCGATATAGATAATACCCCGTTCAGCCCGCTCCACATCAAAGTCTGCCGCCTGCAGAAGGCGAACCAGAATATTCTCCACATCGTCGCCCACATAGCCCGCTTCCGTTAAGGTTGTGGCATCGGCTATGGCAAAAGGCACATCCAACACCCGCGCCAGGGTCTGGGCAAATAAGGTCTTACCGGACCCGGTGGGACCAATCAGAAGAATATTACTTTTCTGGAGCTCCACATCGCTTTGTGCAGAAAGATAAATGCGCTTATAATGATTGTATACCGCAACAGATAATGCCATCTTTGCATCATCCTGGCCGACGATATAATTATCCAAGTATGCCTTCATTTCAGCCGGAACAGGCAGATGCTCCGGCATACCCTGGGTTTCCTCGTCCGCTTCCAACAAGTCACAGCAGGCCTGCACACACTCATTACAGATATAAACACCCGGACCGGCAATCAGCCTGACCTGTGTTTCCCGCTTCCCGCAAAAGGAGCAACTTAAGATCTGTTCCTCTTGATTAGACATTATGCAGGTACCGCCTTTCCGGATTAGTGCCGCTCAAGTACCCGGTCTACAAGACCGAATTCCAGAGCCTCCTGAGAACTCATAAAATGATCACGCTCACAGGCATCGGTAACTTCTTCAACAGACTTACCCGTATTGTGTGCAAGGATGGTGTTCATCCGTGTTTTAATGCTCTCCAAGCGCTTCAGGTGGATCGCCATATCAGTAATCTGACCCTGGGTGCCGGCAGAGGGCTGATGGATCATAATCTCAGCATTGGGCAGAGCCATCCGCTTCCCCTTTGTACCTGCCGACAGCAGAAATGCGCCCATAGAGGCAGCCATACCAACACAAATGGTTGCCACATCGCACTTGATGTACTGCATCGTGTCATAAATCGCCATACCGGCAGTTACACTGCCGCCTGGGCTGTTGATATAAAACTGAATATCCTTGTCCGGATCCTGTGCTTCCAGATACAGCATCTGCGCCACGATCAGGCTTGCGGTCGTATCGTTGACCTCTTCGGACAGGAAAATGATTCTGTCGTTAAGCAGACGGGAAAAAATGTCATAGCTGCGCTCACCGCGGCTTGTCTGTTCAACAACATAAGGGATAAAACTCATGGTGATGTCTCCTTTCAGGGTTTGAAACATTCTAACCATTTGGAAGGTTACTTATTCCTCGGAAGCATTTTTGTCTGCCTTGGGAGCAACAGCCACAGCAGAATCCACGATCACGCTGACAGCATTGCGGGTCTCCAGGCTGGTCTTGATCTCTTCAGCAGGGACCATTTCCTTAACCTTCTCAACCTCCAGCTCGTACTGCTTTGCCATAGACTCATACTCAGCATTCACATCCTCATCGGAAATGACGATGCCTTCAGCCTCCACGATCTTTGCCAGAGTCACATTGGCCTTAGCCTGCTTCTCTGCGGCAGGACGGAATGCATTACGCATTGTGCTCATATCGCCGCCCATCATCTTGGCGTACTGCTCCACGGAGTAGCCGCTCATCTGCAGCTGGTATGCAAAACGCTCCATCTGGTTGTCCAGCTCCTGCTCGATCAGACCGTTGGGCATTTCAACCGTTGCATTCTCAGAAGCCTTATCAACGCAAGCCTGCTCAAAGGCAGAATCGATCTGCTTCTGTGCACTCTCCAAAGCCTTGGCGCGGATGTCAGCCTTCAGCTCCTCCAGAGTCTCGAAATCGGACACATCCTTTGCAAACTCATCATCCTGAGCAGGAACATTGGTTACAGTGACCTTATTGACCTTTACGTGGAAAACAACTGCCTTGCCTGCCAGCTCAGCATGATAATCCTCAGGGAAGGTGATATCAATATCCTTCTCCTCGCCTGCAGACATACCCACGACCTGCTCTTCAAAACCGGGCACAAAGGAACCGGAGCCCAGCTTCAGATCAAAAGCTTCGCCCTTGCCGCCCTTGAAGGGAACGCCGTTATCAAAGCCCTCGAAATCAATGTTGGCAGTATCTCCCATTTCAGCAGCGCGCTCAACAGTTTCGGTAGATGCCACATTCTGTGCCATACGGTCCAGCTCAGCTTGTACCTGCTCATCGGTAACAACAGCTTCTGCCTTCTCGATCTCCAGGCCCTTGTAGTCGCCCAGAGTAACCTCAGGATAAACATCGGTGGTCAAAGTCAGGGTAACAACATTGTCATCGCCAATCTGCATATCAGTCAGGCTGGGACGGCCAACAGCCTTCACATCCTGCTTAACAACAGCAAAATCGTAGATCTCAGGGAAGATCTCCTCCAGACCGTCTTCATAGAAAACGTGTGCGCCGTACATAGACTCGATCATCTTACGGGGAGCCTTGCCCTTACGGAAACCGGGGATCATAATGTTCTTCCGTGCCTTCAGGTATGCCTTCTGGACACCGGACTCCATCAGCTCCTTGTCGATCTCAACGACGATTGTAGCCTGATTGCCATTTCTTTCGATGCTCTTTACATTCATTTTTATGTCCTCCTACTTCAGACTGCTTTTATCAGCCCTTCAATATTCTAAATTACATCCGATATATTCTAACAAAAAATATTGCAAATGTCCACACTTTTCTTCAAAAATTATAAAATAATCTGCAACGGTTGAAAATTTAACCTGTCTGCGGATACAAGTTTGAATTCGATACCATCCCACAGTCCCTCCATTGCCAGCGCGTGACTTGCCCCGTGCAGATGTCCGTAAAAACAGCGGCGCACATCATATTTATTCAGCAAGGACAATATTTCGCCGCATTCGTACCCTTTATACCGGGGCGGATAATGGAGAAAGACCAGTTTGGGAAGATCTCCTGCAGATTGCAAGGAGGCCTCCAATCGCATAAGCTCGCGGCGAAAAACCTTCTCGTCGTGAGTACCGCTTCTGTCCTCCTCAAAAAACCATCCACGGGTACCGCAGATCGCCCAGCCATCGAATTCATAATGATTATTATGAAGGATATACTGGTTGGAAAAGCCCTGATTTTCACAGAACGCATAAAATTTTGCAGCTGTGCTCCACCAATAGTCGTGATTACCTTTCAGAATGATCTTTCTTCCGGGTATTTGATCGATCCAGGAAAAATCCTCTTTCGCCTGAGAAAGATCCAATGCCCACGACAGATCTCCCAGCAGAACAGTGGTATCATCCGGCTTGATCACTGACAGGCCGGATTTCAATTTTTCCATATACCCTACCCAGTTACCGCCAAAAATATCCATCGGTTTCGGTGCGCCCAGGCAAAGATGCAGATCTCCGATTGCATATAAAGCCATTGGAAGCTCACTCCTTAGTGCGATGCCGGGATAAAAGCAAGGTTGGGCGGTTTTCGCCGGCAGCGGCTCTGTAATCCTGAACTGCTCCATATGCGGCGGCAGTATGGGAATCCGCTTCGTATCCGCAGGTCCGCTGAATACTGGACATAACCGCATTTATGCGGGAATTTCCGATAACAGACGGATGGATGCCTTGACGCAAAACGGAAGTCTGATCTTCAGTAAAGCGGTAATTACGGCCGTTTTCACGGGCGTCTGCGAAACATTTGCTCACATCCCCGCCAAAATTCTCATAAACAAGCCGTTCCATTCCCTCCGGAACATTCGGCGATGCCTCTCCCCTGCTCCACAGGTCCCAAAGACCGCTGTTTTCACAGCATCCGCAGAGAATCATCCCAATGGGCAATCCCATTTTTCTTGCATACCAGGCACCCACAGAATAATACGGAAGATGATCCGTTATCGCAACATCACCAAATTCTGTCCCACTGCGCTGCAGCTCGCCGTACAGTCCGAAAAGCATTGCGATCTCAGTGGCAATATAAACCCACTGGGGAACATCTGCACAAGGCTGATCGGAAAGCTTTTGATAAAGCGCGGAAACCATATAATCATAGTCTGCCCGGTTGTTGTGCCAAAGCTCTGCCACGGTAATTCGCTGTCCGATATTTACGATTTGAAACGGGCGTCTGCCAACAGAAAATTCCACATCCCATCCGGTCAAATTCCTTGAAAAGAAAAGATTCAGGATTTTCGCAACTGTTTCAGAAAAGGACAGTTCTTTGATCTGCTCCAAATCATCCTCAGAGAATACCGGCAAATGAAAGGGAGTAAACAGTCCTCCATCCGGGGATTTATCCGCGTGCAAAACTCTATACGCAGTAAAAGATTCAGTTTTATCCTTTGTACTCACATACAGCATAATTTCATCACTCCCACTGCATTATCCCAGAAAATATTATGTATCGCTTCCTCGCTCACGCCGCGATTTTCAAGTGCATCTGCCAGTTTGTTGTAATCTTCAATTCCGGTAAAACCGGATACGATCTTATCACAACCGTCAAGATCGCCTCCGAGAGCAATATGGGATGCGCCGTTATTCAGTTCCATAAAGTGCAGAATATGATCGCACACCGTATCCAGGGTCGGATTTTGACCAACAAAACCGGCATATAAATTGATACCCGCAACACCGCCGGTTTTGCAAATGGCGCGGAACATATCATCCGTCAGATTTCGACTTACATTCCAAACCGCACGGCTGTTGGAATGGGATGCGATCACCGGACCGCTTGTTATATCCATTATATCCCAAAATCCCTCATCGCTGATATGGCTTACATCCACAAGCATACCCAACCGCTGTGCTTCTTTTACATATTCTCTGCCCAGATCTGTCAGTCCACCGCCGGTTTTGTGAGAGCCGGTCAAAACATTCTGCTCATTCCAGCCAAGTGTCGTAATCCGAAAACCGATCTTATACAAATCTTCCAGGAGTGCAGGATCAAAGCCGAAGCCCGCAGGTCCTTCAATGGTCAAGATCGCAGACATTTTTCCGTCTTCGTAGTTCCTGACCACATCGCCGGCACCGTATGCCAGAGAAATTTTATCCTTATGGGTCTCCACCTCGCGAAGAACAGATACCATTTCCCGTTCAAACAATTCATCCGGCTTTATGGATTTCTTCGAATCAGGAGATGTAAAGCAAGCAAAGCACTGCGCGTATCCGTCCAGTTCCTCAGCCCGTTTCAAATCAATATGTAATTCATTTTGATACAAGCTGCCGCATTCCTGCAGGCTTTTTCCCAAAAGGCGCAGGGCTGTATCACAATGCAGGTCAAAGACAGGAAAATTCATTCAAAAGCACCTTCCATATGGTAAATTTTCGGCTTAACGGTCTGCACACCGTCAGGCGCATACACTTCGATCACATCGAAACGGGGTTGCAGATCCGTAGGATTTTGAGACAAATACAGCTCTGCAGTTGTGCGCAAGCGTGCTTGCTTATAGGTATCCACAAACTCGTAGGCATTTGCAAAGCGGTCATTCTTTCTTAATTTCACTTCCACAAAAACAAGGTATTTGCGGTTTTCCACGATCAGATCAATTTCTCCAAAACGGCATCGGTAATTCGCAGTGACGATTTTGTATCGCTTCTTTTGCAAATACGCCGCCGCTTGCGCCTCTCCCCAGGCTCCCGCTAAATTATTTCGTCCCATACAGCTTCTTCAGGAATGTCATACGGTGGATGAGACAAGGTCCAAACTCAGCCAGGGCGGCATAATGGGCTTTTGTACCGTAGCCTTTATGGATTTGGAACCCATATTCAGGATATTCCTCTGCCATCAGCATCATTACATCGTCTCTTGTCACCTTGGCAAGAATAGATGCCGCGGCAATGCTGGCACTCAGACTGTCTCCGTGGACGACTGTTTCCACAGGCAGACCAAAATCCTTTGTGCGGTTGCCATCGATCAGTGCAACCTCCGGCTTGATTTCCAAAGCCCCGATTGCCCGCTCCATAGCAAGGAAGGTAGCCTGTAAAATATTGATTTCATCAATTTCCTTGCAGTCTGCAAAACCAATGCCATAGGCAATTGCCTGTTCCTTGATCAACGGAAACAGTTCTCTGCGCCGTTTATCGGAAAGTTTTTTACTGTCATCCAGACCGGGAATTTCAATATGTGCAGGCAAAATCACTGCAGCCGCACAGACGGGACCTGCAAGAGGACCGCGCCCGGCTTCATCCACGCCGCAAACCAGTTTTATACCCTGTTCATAGTATTTTTCTTCAAATTGCCACATATTATGTTCGCTCATTTTGCATCCTCCGGTTCTTCCAGGGTGAGCCGGCCAAGCTTACCTGCGCGGTACTCATCCATTAAAACCTTTGCCATACGCTCGGTATTGATCTCGCCGCGGGACAGCAAAAATCCTCTTTTCCGTCCTGCCTCTTCCAAAAGTTCATAGCCGGGCGTATCTGCAGGCATATCCACCTTGTACCGCTGGCGGACTGTATCGGGATAATATTTCCAAAGCAGCTCCATCAGGCGGTATGCCAGTTCTTCCAGATCGATAACGCCTTCCTTAACCGCACCGGTATACGCAAGCATCATACCTACTTCCGGGTCCTCAAATTTAGGCCAGAGAATACCGGGCGTATCCAGCAAAAGAAGGCTGTTGTCAACTGTGACCCACTGTTTGCCTCTGGTAACACCGGGGCGGTTTTCCGCCTTTGCACCCTTGCGGCCGGAGATCTGATTGATCAATGTGGACTTACCCACATTGGGAATGCCCACGATCATAACCCGCAGAGGCTTATTCATTCCCTTTTCCAGATTGCGCTGAATTTTTTCCTTCAAAACAGAACGCACGGCAGGCTGAAAATCAGAAATGCCCTTTCTGCTTTTACAGTCAGTGGCGACCGCGGCCATACCCTTACTGCGAAAATACGCCATCCACCGCTTGGTCGCCTCCGGGTCTGCCAAATCCATCCGGTTCAAAATAATGATTCTGGGCTTACTGCCGCATATGGCATCAATATCCGGATTGCGGCTGGATATGGGTATTCTGGCATCCACGATTTCACAAACGGCATCCACCTGCTTCAGATCTGCCTCGATCTGACGGCGGGTTTTCGTCATATGACCGGGATACCATTGAATATTCATCATTTTCTCATCCATCAGGAAGGCACTCCGATCCTCTTGAAATCACGCTTGTCCGTAAGCGGATCTTTACCGGGAAACAGCAAAAATACTGCTTTTCCCAAAATTTCGCGCTTGTCGATCAATCCGATTTGCGGATTGCGACTGTCGCTGGAATTGTTGCGATTATCACCCATCACAAATACACATCCCTCATCTACAACAAGGGGAAACTGAACGCAAATATGGCCATTATTTTCAGTTAATGTAGCTGTATACGGTTCATCCAGTGCTTCTCCGTCAACATAGACAATTCCGGCATTAAAATCAATGTCAACCTCTTGTCCTTCCGTTGCAATCACCCGCTTGATAATGGGCTCACCGTTTTTGAAGGAGTCCTTGCTTGCAACAACAATGTCCCCCTGCTTCGGTTCGCCGTAGAACACATTGCTCAGCAAAACAATATAGTCCCCATCCACCAGAGTGTTCTTCATAGACGGACCGGAAACAACAACGATCCGCAGTAACAATAAAAGTACAAGAAGCACGCAGGAAAGCAATGCCACAAAGTCGTGCAGGTAGCTCAAGACACTTTTTGCAGGAGAGGATTCCTTCTCCTGCTTTGCCTGCACTGTCTGCACATTCTGAGCTTCCTGCTTCTGAAGCTGTGTTTCCTTCTCAAAAAGAGGCTTGTACTCTTTTCCGTTTTCAAATTTTCCGTGTCTCATAAGCTACCTCCCGACGGCGGATCAAACATAATAATTCAATATAATTATAAAAAATCGATTATATTGTATCATTATAAACGATTTTAGGCAATAAAAAAAGAGGGTAAACCCCTCTTTTTTTATTGAATTTTGTTTTAGACCTTTTCCTTGATCTTAGCAGCCTTGCCAAAACGACCACGCAGGTAGTACAGCTTCGCACGGCGAACCTTACCCTTACGAACAGTCTCAACACTGGCAATACGGGGAGAGTGAACAGGGAAAACCTTTTCACAGCCTACACCGTAGCTGATGCGGCGCACAGTGATGGTCTCACCAATGCCGCCGTGCTTGCGAGCGATGATGGTGCCTTCAAACACCTGAATACGCTCACGGGAGCCTTCCTTGATCCGCACGTGTACACGAACAGTGTCGCCAACCCGCATTTCGGGCAGCTCTTCCTTCATATACTGGCTGGACAGTGCCTTTACTAAATCCATATCTTTGTCCTCCTTAGTATTAGGCGTTCATACGAAGATGCATCCGGCGATATGGTTCCCGGCTCCGCAGAGGACTCACCTTGATTTCAGACCGAGTAATTATAACATAGCATTTTCTGGAAATCAAGTACTATTTTCAAATATTTTTATATTATTTTGCAAACAAACATAACCAATTGTATTTTTATAATTTTTATATATTTAACAGCATAATTCTTAATAGCATATGTAGGAATAGAACAATCCTCCAAATCCATCATATGTATACGGTCTAATCTGACTATTGTACACAGGAGAAATTATTTCCTTTCCGGTATAGTCAATGATTCCGCGAGAAACATTTTGCGTTCTTTCGTCATATACCCAAACTTCAAAATAACCACTGGGAAGCTTTGTATATTCACCAGTTAATTCATTTAGATTTGGATATAAGAAATATTCAAGACCTTCAGCTGTTTTTTCAAAGTCCATATTATAAATGTCGAATACCATATCGTCGACTGCGCCGTTTTTATACATATATTTGATTGCTATATAAAAACTGTCGACTTCTGCAATCAAATCATATTCATAAGGAATTACAGTAACACCGTTCTGTGTTGCACCGAAGCCAATGCCTGTGGATGTTGTTGCAACATGCTTGCTCTCAATTATTACGCCGGAAGGGTCGTGCCATTCAACAAATTTATTTCCGTCAAATACTTCCCACCCGATTGGAAATGGTATATAGCTCTGCGTATCATAGGTGATTCGAAGCAAAGTACTTTCATCCTGATATCTATAACTTACATTATCTGCAATCGTTTCACTATACAACTTATTACCTTTAAGGTTATAAATATCTACAGCAGTTTCACCTCTGCAAATAATGTAATCTCCGGCAATATGCTCAATCATCGTATACTGTGGCTCGATAATTGTGTTCCCCTTTTTATCAATCACACCGTATTTATGTGTATAACGAGGATAAGTATATACTACTTCACCATCGTATTCAAGCGTATCAATTGTTTCTTCATCAACACTCACAATCGCAAAACCATTTGGATAAAAGCTGGAAGCTACATCATAAATGCACGGTATGATTTCTTCACCCTTTTCATTGATAAAGCCATATTTGTCTCTGTAACTTTCTTCTTCCTCAACACAGACAAGCGCAATACCATCATCTGAAAAGGCAGCCGCCTCCTCCCATTTTGGTTCAATAACAAACACACCGCTTAAATCAACAAAACCCGTTAAGCCGCTGGCCGGATCGTATGCAGGTGCCAATCCATTCTTTGCATAAAAGCCAATATTTATAGTATCCTCCGTTTTGATCATTTCACCATAATAATTATAGTAATACATTTTATATCTGTCATCGTCGTTATCTGCACGATCCTGACAAACAAATAAGATGGCATTTTCATCATATTGCTTTTCCACAAAAGTTTCTACAGTATCTGTTTTGTCATTTAGTGAATTATCAACATCTTCCCGGTTCGAATTGGCGGGATTACTATTTTTGGATAGCTCAGACTTTGAACAGCCCACACAGGGTAACACCAATAACAGAGTCAGTAACATTACAAATAGTCTTTTCATAATCATACCTCTTTTTCACAAAAATAAAAAGTGCGGCTACCGAAGTAACCGCACAAAAAACGCAAACTCCGATAGTCGCCAAACTAACTCGATGTGAAATGGATGCATCGCATACCCCAATCGTAGCGGAATTTGCGTTTTTAACAAATTCATACAATCTAGGATATGCCAAATAAGCATATTTTCTGCAAAAGAAAATACACCCATTATCACATCTATTAAGTTAGTTTGGCAACTACAGTATACCACTGTTTTTAAGGAAAATCAATAGAAACTTTTTCTTCATTTCGAGTGTCGAGATTCGTTTGCATTTTATATCCCGCAGGTGTGCGGAATATAAAATTAAGGTTCGCCGCCATATAAACTGGCGGCGGGAACGCTCGTCCGCGTTGCATTTAGGTTATTCGAATCTCGCATTGGAAAAGAAAAAAGCAGAAACAACAGTTGTTGCTTCTGCTTTTTTGGTCCGAGTGTCGAGATTCGAACTCGAGGCAGTCTGGCACTTTGTGCCGACTGCCTTCGGCCAGTTATTGTAATACAAGAGGCCTCGAGTTCGTATTCGTAAATCGATAAAAAAAGCAGGAAAGAACCGATGTCCTTTCCTGCTTTTTGGTCCGAGTGTCGAGATTCGAACTCGAGCCCTCTTGAACCCCATTCAAGCGCGATACCAAACTTCGCCACACCCGGATATATGCTTGCGTTTTCTCAACGCCAAAGTATAATAGCACACCCTGTCAGAAAATGCAAGCATTTTTTTCAAATTTTCTAAAAATTATTCTCCGGGATTGGATTTTACCACTTTTCCCATATTCCAGAGGCGTGCAACCGTGCGTTCTGCCTCTAACTTTTGGGCATCTGTTTCATATTCTACATAGGCTGTGCAGCTGCCGCAATCAACGCAAACCACCTGCACATTCCAGCCACCCTCGTGGCTGATCATACCTGCTCCGCGGCAGCAGGGGCATTCTTCCAATTCAATTAAATTCTCCATAACAAACTCCTTATCGAAATACTTGTTCATTGTTGTCATACAGCTCCAGACGACTGCAGCAGCTGTGATCCGGCTTAAGCTCCGGCAAATACATTTCAATTGCCGCAACCATTTGCATCGGATTCAATGTCGGATTTTGACAGCAGATCAACGCCTTTAACTCTATCTGATTTTGTGAGATCTGATCTGCCGAAATACGCCGGATCATAGGAATTATATCCTGATCCTGTATGCCGTTTTTCGTTTTCTTGGGAACGATCAATGCGTTGCTGCTAAAAAGCTTTTGTGCCTTCTCCCCCGCCCCGACCGGCAGGACATCATCGTAATGAAGCCGGACGGCACATTGCATCAAGGCAAGGTCTCTGAGCTTTCTGCCTTCGCCATAGACCTGCAGTACCCGTACACCCTCCACAAGGACCGCATTTAAGCGGTTGGTTATTTCATCAAAAGCGATTTCTTCGCCGTCCAGATCAAAATCCAGAAGCTCACAGACACTTTGTGTGCCCACAGACAGCGGCAGTGCAATAGAAACCGAAGGCCGGGGATTGAAGCCCTGGGTATGGGTCAGGGGCAAACCAGCCCGCTTAAAGGTGCGCTGGAAGACGCGCATCAGGTCCAAATGTGAGATCCACACAGCGTTACCCGTCTTTTCAAATAAAAGTCTAGGCATCGCAAGGCACCTCCTTCAGCAGGGCATTGGCACCGCAACCGCTGCATCCGTGTCTGCAATCCGGTGTTATGACGGCATCAAATGCGCGTTTTCGTTCACTAAGCAAAAATTTCTTTGTAACGCCCACATCCACAGTATCCCAAGGTAAGGTCTCGTTTTCCCCATAGCCTCTGACTGTGTAAAAGTCCGGGTCAACGCCACATTCCCGGAAGGCCTCCATCCAAAGGTCATAACGGAAGTATTCATCCCAGCCATCCAGTCTGGCGCCCCGCCGTACAGCCGCCGCAATGACAGGTCCAATACGACGGTCTCCCCTGGCCATAACTGCCTCCAGACGGCTCAGTTCGGGTTCGTGATAATTATACTCGATAGACTTGGAATAAAAATGGCTTTTGAGCAATTTGCACCGGCGCATATATTCTTCCGGCGTGATCTGCTTTTCCCACTGGAAGGGGGTGTGGGGCTTCGGCACAAAATAAGCAGTGGCGATATGGACACGCAATCCCCTTTTCTTATTGGACGCACATTCCTTCCAGGTTTGGATCACCTTGTATACAAGCTCTGCAATACCCAATACATCTTCGTCCGTTTCCGTCGGCAAGCCCAGCATAAAATACAGCTTAACATTATTCCAGCCGCCGGAGAATGCATTTTGACAGGTCGTCAAGATCTCATCTTCCGTAAGATTTTTATTGATCACATCCCGCAGGCGCTGGGTACCAGCCTCCGGCGCAAAGGTCAATCCGCTTTTACGCAGAGTTTGCAGCTTTTCCATCAGCTCACGGGAGAAATTGTCCGCACGCAAGGACGGCACAGAAAGATTGATCTTGTTCCCCCGGCAATAGGGTATCAGTTCATCTGTCAGTTCCTTTAGCTGCCGATAATCCGATGTGGAGAGGCTGGAGAGAGTGATCTCATTATGTCCGGAATTTTCCAGAGTCTCAACTGCCTGTCTATACAGTACATCAGCGCTTTTCTTCCGTACGGGACGGCAGGAAAAACCGGCCTGACAAAAGCGACAGCCACGGATGCAACCGCGGAAAACCTCCAGATTGGCCCGATCGTGTACGATCTCTGTGGAGGATACGATCATCTTCGTGGGGAAATAGGCAGTATCCAAGTTCTCTACGATCCGCTTTTGAACAACTGCAGGCGCGCCATTTTCCGCTGTGATTTTTGCCAGTGTACCGTCTTCATTATAAGTATGCACATAAAAGGACGGAACATAAACTCCGGGAAATTTAGATACCTCCAGCAAAAAGGCATCCTTGCTCCAATTCTCCGCTTTTGCCTTATCGTATAGGCTGAGAATTTCAGGCGTGATCTCCTCCCCTTCTCCCAAGGCGAAAAAGTCCACAAAGTCAGCCAGCGGTTCCGGATTGAAGGCGCACACGCCACCGGCGAAGACAATATTCTTCAGGTCCTTACGGTCCCTGGAATATAGCGGCACACCGGACAGCTCCAGCATATTGAGTATATTGGTGTAGCTCATTTCATAGCCAATTGTAAAAGCGATCATATCAAAATCTTTTACCGGAGATTGGCTTTCCAGTGCCCAAAGGGGAATTTTATGCGCGCGCATAGCCGCTTCCATATCTCCCCAGGGTGCGAATACGCGCTCGCACCAAACGCCGTCCATTTCATTCATCACGCCATATAGGATCCGCATACCCACATTGGACATACCGATCTCATATGTATCCGGAAAGCAGAAAGCCACACGAACACGAACATTCTGCAGGTCTTTCTTGATTTCGTTATATTCTCCTCCGGTATACCGGGCAGGTTTTTGTACAGTTGGAAGAATTCTTTGTAATATTTCGGGCATACTCGCACCTCATTTGTGATAATAAACTATTTTACTCCGAAAGACACTTCTTTGCAAGTATATTTTCCCTGTTTGTTGCGCATAAACAAAATTCCGGAAAACAGCAACGGTATGACACCAAGCTTTAAGCAAAAGGTCGCGTATGCGCCCAGGAGTAAAAGCAAAATCAGCACGCAGTTTTCAATTATCTTTTCAATTTTTCCGGATCGTTCTTCCGAAAACAGCTTATTAAGCAAACACCGAACCGTTCGTCCGCCGTCCAAAGGATATATGGGTATCAAGTTATATACACATTGAAAGAAGGCACAGATCGCAAGTCTCGGAAACCACCTGCCTGAAAAAACCAGCAGCAGACTGCCGATCGGTCCCGCTATGGCACAAAGTATGCCTTTGACGCCATCAAAAGCATCCGTATCCAGGACTGTACCGTTGGTGTCAACATTTATGCCATAAATTCTGCAGCCGCTGAGCCTGAGCACTAAGATATGGGACAACTCGTGAAATACAGAAGCCGCCAGCCAGGAAACGATCCACCGAACAGGTATGATCAGCAATGCCAGTGCCAAAAAGATAATGTATTCTGTCCTCACACAAATACGGGGCTTTATCAGATTTTTACCCATTATCCAATATCTCCCTGCAGAAGGCTGTCACCGCAGTGCCGACTGAGTCCCCTTCCCGGATGTTATCCAGCATCTCAGAAAACGCACCGGAGGTAATCGCAGAATCTCCCGGTATAAGCCAGGACATCATTTTCTCCTTTTGGGCAAGCTTCTGTAAGGCAAACAAAGCAACCACAGCAGCAAGCGTGATCACAAGCCATCCGGGTTTTCTTGCCGATGGAATTGGATACCGTTTATTCTTTTGCGGATCATATTCGATGCGGTAACTCATTATAATCCCTCCCGGTTAAGTATATGGACAGGCAGAGAAAAAATGCTGTGCAGAAAAAACAGGTCAGGACTTGACAAGTGCTTGTTTTTCCAATATAATGGCTGAGATATCGGGGTGTGGCGAAGTTTGGTATCGCGCTTGGTTCGGGTCCAAGAGGCCTCGGGTTCGAATCCCGACACTCCGACCAATGATAAAGAGAGGGTTGCTCCTGCAGCCCTCTCTTTATCATTGGAGGATGGAGGGATTCGAATAATGTAAATGCAACGCGGATGAGCGTTGCCGCTGCCAGTTTATATGGCGGCGAACCTTAATTTTACATTCCGCACACCTGCGAGATGTAAAATGCAAACGAACCCCGACACTCCGACCAAAAACCCTTGTTCTTCGGAACAAGGATTTTTATTGTATAAAGAAAACAAAAGGATCGCCAGTGCGGTCCTTTTGTTGTTTACAGAAAGATTAGTCAAACTTCCATTATCCAGAGATTTTGATCATCTGCCATTTTCACGGTATACTCGCAACCGGAACGAGCAGACGAAGAACCATCAAACTTTTCACCAAGGATATCGCCTAGTATTTCCGATATATGGTTTGGACTATCGATATCCGTAAACTTATTCCAAACTTCTAAATTGTGATCGGACGTAACAAAATAGTCGCATAAACCAATTAGTTTCGTCGTCTTGTTTGCGTTGACCGGAATGCCATATAGAGGAAGTGGAAACAGGACTTCCCCAACCGGCGAATTTTCAAACATAACCGTTCCCTTCAACACACCGTCAACGGTCATATTGATGTTTTGGGGCACATCTAAATCAAAGGGCTTTTTCAGAGTAACACTTAATGAAATATGCAAAACACCGCCATCACCCTTTTTGACTTCTGTTATAAAAAATTGAAAATTATTTAGAATGTCCGCATCTGACGGCGAGGATAAAACCACTTTACTATTAACATTTTCCAGTTGCACCGCCACATCCTTAACGCATTCTTCAAGAAAATCCATATTATATGGCAAATCCGGGATGCCACACATAAGATAGTATACATTTTGTCTCAACTTTGCATTCATCGCAGTTTGATCCGGTATGTACTCCTTTTGATTTTGCAACATCAACGCCGCCTCAAATACGCCAAGGTTCGTTTCATATTCTTTCTTGACCTCAATTTCGTGCTGAAAGTCCCCAAGAAGATATTGAAGCATTTGTCTGCGTTTATCCTGGCCGGTTAAATTCGTTAGATTTGCAACCCGTCTAAAAAAGACAGTTTCGCTGTAGATTGGTGTCGCTTTACGAGGCTGTTTGCCCAGTATTGCATTCGTACTAATCTTATGCTCTACAATTTTCTTCCCCTGTTTATAATACTCGTAAAATTTGTCAGGGATCAAGTATTTTTGAAGACTATCTTGTTTAATACCTTCATCATTTGCAAAGGTGAGTATGATATTAGTTGCTTTTTGAACACTGTAATCACTATCAAAGCCGGTTATACTGCAATCGGCACACTGTAAGTAAAAATATTCGGACGGAAACTGCCATACACCTCTTTGGGCTTGTCTATTTCTTTTGCGTACCATTTTTTTATTTTTTTGTTGCTGCACAAAACCGGAAACATCTAAATTCTTTAGCTTCTTATATAAGAAAACAAACATTATAATCAAGCAGAAAGCAGCGGCAAGTATACATAGTACAGGTGCCATCCATTTAATCAATTTTATAATAGCAAAAATGTATTTCATATGCAGAATATCTCCGAAAACAAAAAGTGTGTAGCACCAAAGGATGCTACACACCGAAAAACGCATAGCCCCATTTGTTGCTACACAAACCAAATCAGAATTACGGTATCTCCGTAAAACTCTTTGCAAGGAGCTTGCGTTTTTACCAAGTTTCCAGCAAAGAGAGTATAAACAGGGTATAAAAACCCTATAACGATAAAAATACCGCTATTCTGATTATTTAGTTTGTGTAGCATAAACATAGTA
The DNA here is from genome assembly GCA_045587925.1 of Faecousia sp. GTDB lineage: Bacteria > Bacillota > Clostridia > Oscillospirales > Oscillospiraceae > Faecousia. Next base: position 50,298 of record JAZNDF010000121.1, on the reverse strand, counting down.
GCACACGGCAAAGACAAATGCAAGAAAAAATTAAATATATTAAATACGATAATCTGATTGATCGCTATTTACTCCACGGCTTTTCTTTCCATATTTATCTTTTCGGGATATATAGACTCTGAAAAAAATACTCCGTTATTATTTCCGGGGTTTCCTTCATTTTGTTATCGGTCCACCACCTGATCGTTTCAATCAGGGTCGATACAATGTGATTTTTATAATAAGACTCAGGGACATTTTCGGGTCTAGATGAAGCAAAGTGTGCATACTGATTATCAATCAGGCTTTCAAGATTACTTCTGAAATAGCTTAAAAACAGAGCATTATTGGGCGAAGACAGCAAAAGTAAAATGTTATTGTCATTTTTCTGCAAATGGCGGAATAAATGCAAAAATGCCGCATCTGTACTGTCGCAGTCAAAAATGTGCTTATGGCCGCATTTGTCACCGCTCTGCGCATCAAACAGATGACAGAACAGCTCTTCACAAAACGCCTTCAGCAAATACTCCTTCGTTTCAAAATGCGCATAAAATGTGGCTCTGCCAACATCTGCCTGTTCGCAGATTTCACCCACAGTAATCCTGTTAAAATCCTTTTGGGAAAGAAGCTTTGTAAATCCGCAGAATATGGCTTCCCTTGTCTTTCTCTGTCGACGGTCCATCTTGTTCCTCCATACAATTTGCAAAATTTGTTCCGTAATGAACATTCCGGGCATATCATATATTGATGTTATATGATTACTAAAATATAATATAGCTGAACACAATGTTCGATATTATATACTGTATCATATTTTTCAAATTCGTCAATCGGGGGATACTATGAAAGCGGAACGAAATATTTTTATTGCATTTATCTTAAATCTCGGATTTTCCATATTTGAGTTTTTTGGCGGAATGATCACAGGAAGCATCGCCATTATTTCCGATGCTGTTCACGATATGGGCGATGCGGCAAGCATTGGCATCTCCTATTTTCTGGAACGGAAAAGTAAAAAAGGTCCTGACGACATTTACACTTACGGGTATACAAGATACTCGGTTGTAGGCGGCATTGTAACAACATTGATTTTACTTTTGGGATCTTTTATGGTCATATACAATGCCGCAGGCAGGATCCTTCATCCGGAGCCTGTCAATTATAACGGAATGATCGCGCTGTCGATCGTTGGTGTAATGGTCAATCTGGTGGCGGCGATCGTTACGCGGGATGGCGCGTCCATCAATCAAAAAGCAGTAAATTTGCATATGCTGGAAGATGTTTTGGGGTGGATCATTGTTCTGTTCGGTGCTATTGTAATGCGATTTACGGATTTTACACTGATCGATCCCATAATGTCCATCGGCGTTGCCGTTTTCATTATCTGTAACGCATTGGGAAACTTAAGCGAAGCGCTGGACCTGTTCCTGGAGAAAACGCCCAAAGGCATTTCCGTCAGCCAGGTAAAAAACCGGATTATGCACATAAACGGCGTACTGGATGTACACCATATCCATATCCGGAGCATCGACGGAAGAACAAATTGTGCTACGATGCACATTGTAACAAACGCCGACCCGGAAGGGGTCAAAAATGCGGTCCGTGATAAATTGCTGGAGTTGGGAATCAGTCACGCGACTTTGGAAACGGAAACACCCTGGGCACAATGCAAGGATACCAACTGCGGTATAGCATTTGAAAAACACACCTGCTGTCACCATCATCACCATCATCATTCATAAAAATTACCCTCCGGCAATCAAACCGGAGGGTAAATTTTTATTATTTTGTAAACTCCCATTCCTTTTCCCGCTTCAGGGTTTCAAACTGAACAGTGCTCAGCTTCCAATCCTCGCCTTCGCGGAATTTCTTGTGGAATTTCTTTTTCAGGACGCCCTTTTCTTCCAGATGGATGTAACAGGCTCTGTCACAGGCGCGACCGCAAATGGATGTACGGTAGAAATGCTTTGCAGGGGGATAGAAATAAGTTGCATCAATGATCTTCTTTGCAAGCTCCACATCGATATCCGCTTCACCGCAAATGATCTCCAACCGATTTTCAAAATCCAAATAAGCATCCGGAGGCATAAATGGATTTTTACTGCCGTTTGCGCCGTTATAATATGCGGTGCATTTCCAGCAATCCACCTCTCCATCAGGACTGATCGCCTTGCCGGGACAAGCCTTGATACATTCCCCGCACTGATCGCAAAGACTGGGCTCAACCAGCTCGGTAGGCTCAATTTCTGCATCGGTGAGAATAAAGCAATAGCGGATAAAGGGGCCGTACTCATCATTGAGCAAGGAACCGATCAAGCTTTTTTCACCCAAGCCGCACTGAACAGCACAATTGAGGAAATCCAGCTGGTTTTCTGCCTTAATTCCGTGGACAACATCCGTGTAGTCCACCTCAGGATTTGTCTTACCCGTATCGTTCCGGATCAGCTGGTTTCTTCTCTGGGGAATTGCCTCGAAGCCCTCTTCCTCAATAAAGTTCGCCACATTGATCAGTGCCAGGGGCATAACCGTTTCTTCCAGATTTTCAACGCCCATAGTAGTATACTGGTAGTATGTTGTGCCCTCTTCCACGCCCCTGTAAATGCCTCTGAGAACACGGAAGCCAAGACCGATCACAGTTTTTACATTGGGGAAAATCTTAAAAATCGGGTCATCTGCAGAAAATCTGCCGGCAGGCGCAAAGCCTACTACATCGGCATCATATTTCTGAGCCAGTTCTATGATTTGATTTTTCATAGCTTGCCCACCTCCTTCAAGTGCTTATAGCAAACCGTTTCACAGGATTTTCCACACAAACAGGGCACATATCCGAAATGGGTATTGGGCAGGATCTTTAAGCTATCATAGATCTCCAACGCACTGTCCTTATCAAACCGCATTTCGCCATTCAGGATCGCTTCCCTATTGGGATGATCCTTCAAAAATTCATCCGTAATAAAGGGATTTGACTTATGGGCACCACGGTAGTACACACTGCACTGCCAGGTATCTACGCCGTTTTCGTCGATCGCTTTACCGGGACAGGCCTTAAGGCACAGTCCGCAGTTATCACAAAGACTATCCGTAAACGGCTTGTCAAATTCCAGTTCCATATCTGTGATGATATATACAAAACGCATATAGGTACCGTACTTGGGAACGATCACCTTATTGTGCAAACCGGCTTTACCCAAACCGCACACCATTGCCGCCTTGTTATAATCAATGATCACATCCGGTGCCGGTTTTCCTTCCTCAACAGGACTTGCAAACTGCAGTTCATAAATTCTGTTGACCTCCGGATTTGTGGTCTTGTCGCCCTTGACCTTGAAGCCTGGTACCGTTCTTTGCAGGCAGGCATCATAGCCTTCGTTTTCGATCATCTGTCCCATTTTCAACAGGAAGATTTCTGCAAATGTTTCGTCAATATATTTAACGCCAAGATTTGTGTAGTTATAATACTGTGTCTGATCTTCCATAGCCCGGAACAGTCCACGGGGGATTTTAATACCAAAACCGATAATGCTTTTCGCATTGGGAAGGATCGAAAAAGGATTATGCTGAGGGTCGTCACCCCGGAACATTTCAGGGTCACCAATTCCGCAAACGGCGGCACCCAGTTCCTTAGCTTTTTGCTTTATAAATTCTGCATTCATAGCGTCACCTCATTATCTGTCCATTTTCCAGGCTTTTTTCGTGCGTAACGGTGATTGGAAGCGATCGTGCATACATCCGCCCTTCTTTTCCAAAACACTGACACAGCCGCGGATACAGCCGCCGCATTTTGCCATATTATAGCCGACCCAGCTGGGGAAGTACTTTTCCAGGGCTGTATAAACCTTCATAACTTCCTTCTCATTTGCCGCATCGGTAATACCCTCCAGAAGGTCCAGCATACCGTTTTCGTTTTTATCAAAGACTTCCTTGGGCACGAAAGGATTGTAATATCTGCCACCGTGGGTATAGAAGGCATAACAGCGCCACATATCAATGTCGCCCCATTCGATTTCCTTACCCGCCAGATTGATAACCTTCTTTGCGCCACCCTTGATGGGAGGGATACAACCGCCGGGACATTCCCGTACACAGGCACCGCAACGGCGGCACAGAGGCTCTCCGGAATACATTTCATCATATTCCAGCTCTGCATCTGTAAAAATGAAGGCAACGCGCTGTAAAGGACCAAATTCCGGTGTCAGCAGCATTTTACTCCAGCCGATCTCACCCAAACCGCAAGCGACTGCGGCAATACGGAACTGGAACTGCAGGTCCGGCGGAACCTTATCATCGGAAACAGGGCGGGTAAACTGAACACTTCTGTGGTGAGCCGTCTTACCCTTTGCGTGCTTGCTGACTTCGATCTGCTCTTCGGGAGACAGTGTATTTCCGGGAGAGCCATCCATATCCGAAACAACACCGCGAGCACCGGTATTTCTGTAGACCACTGCTTCATAGCCCTCATCCTCAATCACACGGCCAACGTGATGAAGCACCGCCGGAGCAAAAATCTCATTAATTCCGCCGTATGCCATAGACGGGTACTGATAAAACTGTGTGCCTTCTTCAATACCTCTTTGGACACCCCGCGGAATACGGAAAACAAATCCGATCACACTTTTTGCATTGGGGAATAAGTACCTGGGGTCCATCTCCTTGGGTGCACCCTCGAAGCGGGACATAGGCGCAATGCCACATTTATCCGCACCGGCCTCCAATGCAGCTTTTTTTATCATCTCACTGGTTAACATATACATCCTCCTCTAGTTTTATCAGTGCTTTTTCTATATTGCTGTATATCAGGATGTCGTTACTGACAGTTGCCTGAATATCACTGTTCTCCAAAAAATAGGGATAGATCGTGCGGGTATGATTGGGCTCCAAAAGATCCAGCGCACTGCCGATATGACGCCCGCGGTCAATATAAGCCTGTAAAATGCGAACCGGGTCCGCGCTGACGCGGGTCGCAAGCTTCATTGCCGGGAACATTTCTTCATAAAGAGGAACATCCTCCGGGCGGATAAAACCGGTATAGTCCAGAATTTTATGCAGGTTCTTCCCGCTTTTTAAGAACTTACCGCAAATCCCCTCAAAAGAAAATGCATTGTCCATAGATGCAATTTCCTGTTCGTGGGCTACCAGATTATCGTGGAAGGTATGCGCTGAGCAATTGTTAAGACATCCGCTGTTTGCCAGGGCGTACAATTTTTTGCCGTTATCGTCACACCAGGCCTTCAGGTTGCGAATCGTGCCGAAATTGCGGTTAAATTCCCGTTTGAGATAAAAGCTGTCAAAACAGTCCGACACATACTCCATACCCTCAACGGAGCCGATCCCCATATTAACGGAAGCGCGCACATCAATGTCAGGAAAATTCGTTTTAATAAAGGAAGCGATCAAGGGCGATGTGGTAGTCACAGAAGCAAGTCCATACCGTTCCTTCAAATAGTCCACCGTGTCCCCGATCTTTTCAAAAAAGGCTCTGGATTGACTGTCCTTACCGTAGCAAGTAGCATTTAACAGTAGGTTCAGGGAAATTTTTTCCTTGCTTAGCATATCCAGGTCAAATATCTGTTTCCCCTGCGCTTCCCAGGGCATCATATCCAGCCGATGAAGCTGGCTGTTACGGCCGTTGGGAATATCCCCCCAAGAAAAATACACCTCAGAGACTGCATCTTTTCTTTTAATGATCTCATCGATGTAATTTGTATCAGAAAACAGTTGATAGCCAACACTGAATTTCATAACTGCACCTCCCTTTGAACGCGCATATTGAATATATCAAATCTTGACAAGATATTGTATAATAGAAACTATCAAAAATATAACAAAACAGAGAAGTGTGACCTATGGAATTATATGAATTAAATCCCCATATACGGTATGCCAGAGTACATAAGACTGCTGTCAGTCTGAAACACGAGGTTCGGATCTGTTATGACTGCCGTATGTTTTATTTTGACAATGTAAGCGGTACGATCACAATCAACGGCGCTGAACAGGCTATCACAAACAAAACCGCGATCTTTTTACCACCGGAAACCCAATATGTTTTTCAGGTGCATTTTCATAAGGAAGCAAAAGCGATCGTGATGGACTTTGATCTGACTTCCATCCACGCGGATATGACCTCCTCCCTGGGCACGGTAACCCTCCCCTGCTTTGTACCCGACCGTGTTCCCTCCTATACGCTCCCGAAGGAGCTTTCGGGATACATCGTCCGCACCATTCCCCAGCTGGATCCGCCCTTAACGCAATGCTGCGATCATTTTTTGCTCCAACAACCTTTTTTCAGGGAAAAGTCTGCAGCATTGCTGAAAATGTGTCTTCTGGAAATGATAGAAGCAAATTTACAAAGCAAGCGCTCCAGGCTTTGCGAAGGCGTGCTGAATTATATCCACGAGCATTTTACAGAAACGACCCTGACAAACAAGGATATCGCACTGCATTTCGGCTATCATCCCGATCACTTAAGCCATTTGATCCTGGAGGAAACCGGAAAGACCCTTCATCAGTACCTGATCCACTACCGAATACAAATGGCAAAAAACGAGCTTGTAACAACTCAGCACGACATATCACAAATCGCCTGGCGCACCGGATTTTGTTCCTCCGCATATTTCATAAAGCTGTTTAAGGAACACACCGGAAGAACGCCGAGAGCATACAGAATGCTCAAAATTCATACAGAGCTGTGAAATAACCACCCGAACATTTTTTCGGGTGGTTATTAATATAATTCCTCTTTACAATATGCCTTCTATCTGTTACAATAGTTGCAAATGCAACTATTATTATGGGAGGAATTAATTATGCCGGCTCTTATGCATAACATTTCAGCGATCAGCCGCTGTTCCACAGCATACCGACAACCAATTCTTGCCCCCCTTGGAATCAAACCTATGCACGCATCCTATCTGGTCTGCATTTGCAAAAATCCCGGTATCACCCAGGACCAGCTTTCCAGGAGGCTTTTCCTGGATAAGAGCAGTGTCGCCCGCCAGATCTCATTTCTGGAAGAAAACGGCTTTGTTGAAAGACAGGTTTCTTCCTCCGATCGCCGGGTTATGCACATTCACCCCACCACCAAAACGCTGGACATTCTGCCTGAAGTGCGAAAATCCTTCCGGGATTGGGAAAATCTTGTATCTGAGGGACTGACCGAAGAAGAACGGGAAACACTGATCTCCCTGCTGGAAAAAATGAAACAGCGGGCGTCTGAATGGATGGAGGGATGATTTATGCGAAAAATATATCCCTACATAAAGCCGTTTATCGGTTATATTCTTCTGACACTCTTAATTAAGATCTTTGCGTCCTCTGCTGACTTGATCATCCCCTATTTAATGGAAGCAATTTTATCTGCAGATGTCCGGTCCGATGATATGTCTTTAGTCTATCTGTACGGCGGCCTTATGATCCTTTGTGCCCTTATGGGTTTAAGTCTTAATATTTTGGCCAACCGGATGAGCGCAGTGTCTGCGGGTAAAATTACCAAGTCCATCCGGCACGATCTGTTCAAAAAGACAATGCACCTTTCCGCCCGTCAAATGGATCGTGTTACCGTTTCCTCTGCTGAATCAAGATTGACCAGCGATACATACAATATCAACCAAAGTCTGGCAAGAGTGCAGAGAATGGGCATTCGTGCCCCTATTTTGCTGATCGGCGGCATCGTTATGATGCTGATGATCGACGCCGGTCTGGCGCTGATCCCCATTGCCCTGCTTCCGATCATTGCGCTTATTACTTACTTCGTGACCAAGCACAGTATTCCCCTCTATACCAAACAGCAGACATTTCTCGATCGCGTTGTTCGTACTGTTCAGGAAAATATTACCGGTGTGCGCGTGATTAAGGCGCTGAGCAAAACAGAGCACGAAAAGAAGCGGTTTAATGTCGTAAACTCCGAGCTAAATGACATCGGTGAAAAAGCCGGAACGGTCACAGCCATCACAATGCCGGCGACCTCACTGATCCTGAATTTAGGCTTAACGATCGTCGTGCTGCTGGGTGCAATTCGCGTCCGCGGCGGTACAACGGAACCCTCTGTGATCGTGGCCTTCCTGCAATATTTTACAATGATCTTAAATGCAATGGTCGGCGTTACCCGTATCTTCGTAATGTGGTCCAAAGCCGAAGCCAGCGCACTGCGCGTTGCAGATGTGCTATACTTGCCCGAAGATCAGGCATTGCAGGAAGCAACGGCAGAAGAAAAGCAAAATGCAACCATTGAATTTCGCAATGTTACATTTTCATACACCGGACGCGGTAAAAACCTTACAAATCTCAGTTTCCGACTGGAAAAAGGTCAGACACTTGGAATATTGGGCTCTACCGGCTCCGGCAAAAGCACCATTATAAATTTATTACTGCGGCTTTACGATGTTGATGAAGGTCAGATTCTCATTGACGGAACGGACATTCGCTCCATTCCCCCGCAGGAGCTGACCGCTAAATTCGGTGTTGTATTCCAAAATGATTTCATCGCCGAAGGTGACATTGCCCATAACATCCGCTTTTTCAGGGATATTCCCGATGAAAAGCTTTCCCTTGCCGTCCAGCACGCCCAGGCGGAAAACATCCTGATGGAAAAGGAAGCCGGACTGGCTTCTGCAGTCGCGATCCGCGGTAACAATTTATCCGGCGGACAAAAACAGCGCCTGCTGATTGCCCGCGCATTGGCTGGCGATCCGGATATTTTGGTGCTGGATGATGCCTCATCTGCTCTGGACTATCAAACGGATGCCCTGCTCCGAAAAGCCCTGCGGGAAAACTACCGCAATACTACGACCGTTCTGATTGCACAGCGCGTCAGCTCCCTTCGCCACGCGGACCTGATCCTGGTCCTGTCCGACGGACAGGTAATTGGAAGCGGCACCCACGAGGAACTGATCGAAAGCTGTGAAGAATACCGCATTATCGCACAGACTCAGATGGGTGCAGAGGAGGTGCAGGTATGAAAAATCCCAATATGATCGGTGAACGGCACCCTGTTAATATGCGTGACCGCACCACACACCTGCCCCGCCGCGTACTTCTGAAGCGACTTTGGAAATATATGGGACGCCAGCGGCTTCTAATCATCGTTGCGATCCTTCTTTCCACCGCTTCCAGTGTTTTAGGTCTTTACGGCCCCAAGCTTTCCGGCATTGCGATCAATGCAATCAACATCAAAAGCGGCTCAGTGGATCTGGATACTGTTATCCGCTGTGTCGTGCTGATGGCAATATGCTATATCCTCTCTGCCGGATTGACCTATTTCCTGAATTTTGTTATGATACGCCTGTCCCGCAGAGTCTCCAAGCAAATCAGGCACGACATATTCGAGAATATGAGCCGTCTGCCTGTAAGCTTTTTTGACAGCTATCAAACCGGCGAGCTGATCAGTATTATCACTTACGATGTTGACACCGTCAATCAGTCACTGTCAACAGATCTGATCCAAATCCTCAACAGCATCGTAACGATCGTTGTTTCAATGTTTATGATGCTGTCCATCGCCCCAAAGCTTGTGCTGATCTTCCTGGTAATGGTGCCTGTCACCTTCTTTGTAACCAAGTGGATCACCGGACTTGTCCGCCCGCTGTTTCGCAACCGAAGTGCGAAGCTGGGCAAGCTGAACGGCTTTGTGGAGGAAATGCTCTCCGGTCAGAAGACGATCCGTGCTTACGGGCGGGAGGATGTTGTTCAGGACGGCTTTGATCAGAAAAATCAGGAGGCTGTTGATGCTTACATCAAAGCCGAGGCAAACGGTTCCATCACCGGTCCGGTAAACAATGTTATCAACAATATCTCCCTGGCATTTGTATGCGTTTTCGGCTCTTTGCTGATGCTCCGGGGCGAAATCGGTCTGGGCGACCTGTCCAGCTTCGTACAATACTCCAGAAAATTTGCCGGTCCCATCAATGAATTTTCAAATATCATTTCCGAGCTGCAGAGTGCATTTGCCGCATCGGAGCGAGTATTCTTCCTGATCGACGCAGAGCCTGAGAAGGCAGATGCGCCGGATGCCGAAGTGCTTGACAATGTATCCGGTGATGTTCAGCTGCAAGGCATCGACTTCTCTTATGTGCCCGGAAAGCAAATCATCAATGATTTCTCACTGCACGCACCTCCCGGCTCTCTGACAGCCATTGTAGGCCCCACAGGTGCAGGCAAAACGACCATCATCAATCTGCTGATGCGTTTTTACGATGTGGACAAGGGTGCCGTGCTGATCGACGGAAAAGACATCCGTACCGTTACGCGGGACAGTCTGCGGAAGGCTTATACAATGGTCCTGCAGGACACCTGGCTGTTCCACGGAACGATCTATGAGAACATCGCCTACGGCAAGCCGGATGCCACATTGGAGGATGTGATCCGCGTCTGCAAAGCGGCGCATATCCACGGTTACATATCCCGTCTGCCGGAGGGCTACGACACAGTTCTGACAGACAACGGCACATCCATTTCAAAGGGTCAAAAACAGCTTCTGACCATCGCCAGAGCTATGCTTCTGGACGCACAAATGCTGATTCTGGACGAGGCGACTTCCAATGTGGACACCAGAACAGAGCAGCGAATTCAGGATGCAATGCGAAAGCTTATGAATGGCAAAACCTGCTTTGTCATTGCCCACCGTCTGTCCACCATCCGGTCAGCAGATAATATCCTTGTGATGCGGGACGGTCGCATCGTTGAGCAAGGAGATCACGATACACTTATGTCAGCAAACGGTTTTTATCGAAAGCTGTATCAATCCCAGTTTGATGCAATCACATAATATCATTGGAGGTAAAATAATGGATCTATCCTGTGTGCAAAAGCGAATGGACGCACTGCTGGAGCTGGGCGTTCCTGGCTGCTCCATTTCCATTCGGAAGGACCACGAAGAAATTTATCGCTATATTTGCGGTGTTCGGGATCGGGACACCCGTGAGCCTATGACAGGCGAAGAATATTTCTACATCTTCTCCTGTACAAAGCCAATCACTGTCACCGCCGCAATGCAGATGATGGAAAAGGGTTATTTCAAGCTGGATGATCCCGTTTCCAAATATCTTCCGGAATACGCCGATGTAATGGTAAACGAAAACGGCACCCTTGTACCACCCCACGAACCGATTACGATTCACCATCTGATGACTATGAGCGCCGGTCTCAACTATAATATCGGCGAAGATTTCACCGGGGACCGTGAAACGGTCAACACCCGTCAAATGGCAGCCCAAATGTGCCGCAAGCCCCTGCTGTTCCATCCCGGCGACCGCTATAAGTACAGCATTTGCCTGGATGTGCTGGCCGCGGTTATGGAGGTTGCGTCCGGTGTTCCCTTCGGTAAATACCTGAAAGAAAACATCTTCGATCCTTTGGGAATGAAGCATACCGGCTTTGATCGGAGTGTCTCTCCTATAGCCTCTCAGTACCATTGCCTGAAGGAAAGCGGCGAGGTGGTTTACATTGGAGATGCGCACCCTTACCTGTTTAACAGCCACTATGAAAGCGGCGGCGGTGGACTGATTTCCACCTTGGATGATTATGCTCTGTTTGCCGATGCAATGGCTTGCGGCGGTGTAGGTGCCAACGGCAACCGCATTTTGTCAGAAGCATCTATTGACGCGCTCCGGGTAAATCAGATCGGCACATTTGTTCGCGACACCGAGTATATGTGCTATGCAGGACCCGGCTACGGCTACGGCCTGGGTGTTCGTACACTGATCGATAAAAGCCAGGGACAGCGCAGTCCTTTGGGTGAATTTGGCTGGGACGGCGCAAACGGCGCATTCGTGATCATCGACCCGGAGAATCACTTATCCTTCTCCTTTATGCAGCATATAAGAAACTGGCCGCGTCTGATGGGCTTCTTCTATGCCCCCATCCGCGACGAGGTCTACGAAGCATTGGGCTTGTAAAGCGCAAAAGGTTGGGTGTCCCTACGGGAAGGTTTCGAAACCTTATGTAGGGGACGACGACCTCGGCGTCCCAACAACCTATCGTCCATCTCTGCATTTATCGGGCGGATGTAGGCATCCGCCCAATCGCACTGTACGCCATTCCTCATCAGTCAGCTTTGCTGACAGCTTCCCCCCGGGAGGAAGCGATCAACGCGCAAACATCAGCAATAAGCCACCGCCCTACGGTTGTTGCAGGGCGGTGGCTTGCTATTTTTTCATATCAAATTAGTTGCTGGTTATTAATGATCAGCTTGAATTGCAGGCCCAACTTTTCTGCGGCCTTGCGGCACAGGAGCATTCGGGCCATAAAAATTTCAAAATAGTCCATTACGGAACCGAATTTTGTATCGACGGTCAGCTCCAATGTGACAAATGTCTTATCCGCATTGATATTCAGTGCAGACTTTTTCACAGAATAATTCACCCGGTCGTGGATATCAAAGGTGGAGATATCTGAATTGCGCACTCTTGTCCAGCGCACATCTGCTTTATCTGCCAAAATCAGTGCCGCGGCAACTGCATTGACCGGCACACCGTTGCCTTCGTCGTGGTTGCCGATCGCCGTTACAATGGTCGCAAGCTCCGCAGGATCACAGCCCATATTATACAGAATACTCCAGGCCATAACTGCACCGGATTGGGAATGCTCCGATCTGTTCACCAGATTTCCAATATCGTGAAGATATCCTGCGATCTTGGCAAGCTCCACTGTCCGTTCGTCATAGCCTAATTTCGCAAGAATATCCCCTGCCATCTGCGCCACATGCATTACATGGTCAAAACCGTGTTTTGTGTATCCCAATGCACCCAGGGACTCATCCGCACGGGTAATATAGATCTTAATTGCCTCATTATTGATAACCTCATTATAAGTAAGCATAATCAGCCCTCCTATATGGGTATTATAGCACTAAATTCCTTTCTTGAAAAGCTACTTTAAGGAGAATATTTATGTGCACTGCAATTACCTTTCAGACAAAGGACCATTATTTCGGCAGAAATCTGGACTTGGAGTACCACTATCAGGAAGCTGTTACAATTACCCCACGGTACTTCCCTTTCCATTTCCGTATGGCAACCTCCCTGAATACCCACTACGCCCTGATCGGCGTTGCTACCATAGCAGATAACTATCCCTTATATTACGATGCTACCAACGAAACGGGACTTTCTATGGCAGGATTAAATTTCCCGGGAAATGCTGTATATCCGCCTGCAAATGAGGATGTTGATAACATTGCGCCCTTTGAATTTATCCCCTGGGTATTGGGTCAGTGCGCTACCCTTGCTGACGCCTTAAAATTGATAGATCAAATAAATCTTGCAAATATTTCCTTCAGCAAGGAATATCCCCTGTCCCCACTGCATTGGATGCTGTCTGACAAAACAGGCTCTGTTACCATTGAGCCGCTGGCAAGCGGACTGAAAATCTACGAAAACCCAGTGGGCGTTTTAACAAACAATCCACCCTTTGATTTTCACATTCACAATTTAAGCAATTATCTGAATTTAACACGGGAAGAACCTGTAAACCGTTTTTCGCCCCAACTGGAGCTAACCCCTTTCAGCCGTGGGATGGGTGCCATTGGACTTCCGGGAGATCTGTCCTCCGCTTCCCGGTTCGTTCGTGCCGTATTTACAAAATATAATTCTGTTTGTAGATCCGATGAAGCATCCTGTGTCAATCAATTTTTCCACATTCTCGGCGCAGTAGCGCAACAGGAAGGTTGTGTGCGGGTCGGTGACGGCTTTGAGAAAACCGTATATTCCAGCTGCTGCAATACAGACCGGGGCCTTTATTACTATAAAACCTACGAAAACAGTCAGATCTGCGCTGTGGATCTGCACGCAGAGGATCTGGAACAAGCACAGCTTATTTCTTATCCCCTGATCACCGAAAGCAAAATCTGTTATATAAACCGATAATTCTTACAAAAACAGAAATTATCTCTTTATTTATGACAGCAAATGGGTTATAATATTTAGAAATCGACAACGGAGGCACTTGTATGCGTATTGTAGTAAAGATCGGAACCAGTACCCTTGCCTATCCCACCGGACACTTAAATATCCGGCGTGTGGAGGAGCTGTGCAAGGTTATCAGTGATATTAAAAACAGCGGGCACCAGGTAATTCTGGTGTCCTCCGGTGCCATCGGTATGGGTGTTGGCAAGCTGGGTCTTCAGGAACGCCCCTCTGATATGCCCACAAAACAGGCCGCCGCCGCTGTGGGTCAATGCGAGCTGATGTATACATACGACAAGCTGTTTGGGGAATACAACCACATCGTTGCTCAGCTTCTGATCACCGGTGACGATGTAAAGAACGAGGAACGGCACACAAACTTCAGCAATACGATCAATCGTCTGCTTTCATTGGGCGTGATTCCTATCATCAATGAAAACGACACCGTATCCACTGCCGAGATCGGCATTGGTGACAACGACACCCTTGCCGCCATTGCGGCAGAAAGCATCGGTGCTGACAAGCTTGTGTTGCTTTCTGATATCGAAGGTCTGTACACAGCTGACCCCCACACCGACCCCAATGCGAAGCTGATCGAAAAAGTCTCTGTAATTGACGACAGTCTTCTCTCCCTTGCCGGCGGCAGTGGGAAGCTGGGAACCGGCGGTATGGTTACAAAGCTTCAGGCCGCAAAGATCTGCCTGAGCTGTGGCTGTGATATGATCATTACAAACGGAGACAAACCCGCCAATCTGTATGCCGTTTTAGACGGCAAAACCATTGGCACAACATTTACGGTGAAAGAAAATGATTGAAATGCTCAAAGCTGCCAAAGCAGCAACTGTAGAGGTCTGTTCCCTCACAACTGAACAAAAAAACAACGCATTAAATGCTATGGCCGATGCGCTCCTTTCCCATCAGGAGACGATCTTGCTTGCCAACGCGCAGGATATGGATGCCGCGAGGGAGAGCATTTCAACGGTTATGCTCGATCGCCTTAAGCTGACACCGGAACGAATTGCAGGGATGGCAAAGGGCATTCGGGATGTGGCATTGCTTCCCGATCCGGTGCATAAGGAAATCGACCGCTATGTGCGCCCGGACGGTCTTACCATCCGCAAAGTCAGAGTACCGATGGGTGTGATCGCCATCATTTACGAAAGCCGCCCCAATGTCACCAGTGACGCGGCGGCATTGGCGATCAAAAGCGGTAATGTTTGCGTTCTGCGGGGCGGCAAGGAGGCCTTCCGCTCTGCCTGCGCCATTGTGGATGCTCTGCGCTCCGGTCTGAAAACTGCCGGCATTACTGAAAATGCGATCAATCTTGTTATGGACACTTCCAGAGCCAGCGCCACAGCACTGATGACTGCCAACGGCTATATCGACCTGCTGATCCCCAGAGGCGGTGCCGGTCTGATCAACGCCTGTGTGCAAAATGCAACTGTGCCCTGCATTGCCACCGGTACCGGCATTTGCCATATATATGTGGAAAAGAGCGCCGATCAGGAAATGGCGATCAGAATTATAGAAAACGCAAAAACCAGCCGGCCCAGTGTTTGTAATGCGGAGGAGGTTTTGCTTGTGGATAAGGCTGTTGCCTCCTCCCTGCTCCCCAAGCTTTATGACAGACTGGTTACCACGCGCAAGGCATCGGGACAGACGCCGGTTGAACTACGGTTGGATGATCATTCCCACTCTATCATTCCCGGAACTGCCGCAACGGAAGCGGATTTTGACACTGAATTCTTAGACTACGTCCTGGCAGTAAAATGTGTAGAGGATGTGCAGGAAGCTGTGGTGCATATCCGCGCCCATTCCACCGGTCACAGCGAGGCGATCATATCTTCCGATGACACTGCTATTTCCCACTTTACATCCGGCGTGGACAGCGCCGCAGTATATGTGAACGCATCCACCCGTTTTACAGACGGCGGTGAATTTGGTTTGGGCTGTGAAATGGGCATCTCCACCCAGAAAATGCACGCCAGAGGTCCGATGGGACTGGTTGAATTAACCACTTATAAATACATTATCGAAGGAAACGGTCATATCAGATAGGAGTGAACGAAGTGAAATACGGCTTTATTGGCTGTGGCAATATGGGCGGTGCAATTTTGAAGGCGCTCCGCAAAACCACAGACCAGATAATGATTACAGACAGAAGCGGCAAAGCGAAGAAGCTTGCAGAGGAATACGATTGCATTTATGCAAATTCCGAAACTGTTGCGCAGGAATGTGACCGTATTTTCCTTGCGGTGAAGCCTCAGCTTTTACCTTCCGTTCTGGATGCGCTGAAACCGGTTCTTCTTGAGAAAAAGCCTTTGCTGATCTCAATGGCCGCCGGAATTACCATCCGGAAGCTGGAAAGCCTGCTGGATGCAAGGCTTCCCATTATCCGCATTATGCCAAATACCCCTGTTGCCGTTGGCTGTGGTATGGTCCAGTACTGCTGTAACGAGTTGGTAACGGACGAAGAGCTTTCCGGATTTGTTGCTGATATGCAGCATTGCGGCAAGCTGGATAAAATAGACGAGCGGCTTATGGACTGTGCAACTGCATTGGCAGGCTGTGGCCCGGCGTATATGTATATGTTTGCCGAGGCTCTGGCTGACGGTGCTGTAGCCTGCGGACTGCCCCGTGACAAGGCGATCGAGTATGCCGCCATCACGATGTACGGTTCCGCGCAAATGCTGCTGGAGACCCGCCAGCACCCCGGCACCCTGAAGGATGCAGTCTGCTCCCCCGGCGGCAGTACCATTGCCGGCCTGCAGGCGCTGGAAGCCCACGGCTTCCGGGGTGCAGTGATGGACTGCATTTCCGCCGCATACAAACGAAATCAGGAACTGGGTAACTAACAAAAAGGAGATGTCTCAACCGAGACATCTCCGATTTTTATTCAGATCAATGAATGACACGCACCCGAAGGACGCCATCCATTTTCTTAAGCTCTTCGATCGCTTTCTCAGAAGGAACACCGTCCAGGTCCAGCATTGTATAAGCATACTCACCCTTACTTCGGTTTAACAGGTCAGAAATGTTAATGTTTTCCTTAGCCATTGCGGATGTATACTGGCTTAAGGTGTTGGGGATGTTTCTGTGCAGGATCGTAATTCTGCCAGCCTTGGTGCAGACACCCATATCACAGTTGGGAAAATTCACAGAGTTTACGATATTGCCGTTTTCCAGGTAATTCATCACCTGCTTGACTGCCATTCTTGCACAGTTATCCTCAGACTCCTCTGTGGAAGCGCCCAGATGGGGAATTGCCACAACGCCAGCCATACCGGCTGTTTTATCGTTGGGGAAATCGGTAATATAGCGCTTTACCTTGCCGGATTTCAGAGCATCTTCCAATGCATCGTCATCCACAAGCAGGTCTCTTGCAAAGTTCAAAAGGATCACACCGTCCTTCATTTTTGCAAAGGCATCGGCATTGATCATCTTCTTGGTATCTTCCAGCAGGGGTGTATGGACAGTAATAATATCACAGGTTTCGTATATCTCATCACGGGTCTTAACAGGAATAATGCGGCTGTCCAAGTGCCAGGCGGCATTGATGGAAATAAAGGGGTCACAGCCGTAAACATCCATACCCAGCTTAATTGCGGCGTTGGCAAGCGGACCGCCGATCGCGCCAAGACCGATCACGCCCAACTTTTTGCCCGCAAGTTCGATACCGGCAAACTTGGACTTGCCCTTTTCCACCTTCTTGGCAACATCGCCTTCGTCCTTAATTCCCTGCACCCAGTTAATGCCGCCTACCACATCACGGCAGCCCAGCAGCATACCGCAAAGTGCAAGCTCCACAACGCCGTTGGCATTGGCACCGGGCGTATTGAAAACCACAACGCCTGCTTCTGCACAACGGTCCAGGGGGATGTTATTCACACCTGCGCCGGCACGGGCAATTGCCATCAGATTTTCCGGCATATCCAGTTCGTGCATCTGGGCACTGCGGACCATAACCGCATCAGCATCGGCAAAATTTTCTGTCTTTTCATAATCAGATGTCCACAGGGCTGTGCCCTTCTCAGATATCGGATTTAAGTAATTGATCTTAAACATAGGAATTCCTCGCTTTCAGTTACGCGTGCTTTTGTATAAAGTGGTTCATCAGTTGTGTACCGTCTTTCATAAAGCAGCCGGTTGATGCACCGCCTTTTTCGGAAAATGGAGCGCTGTTTTCCTGACAGCAGGTGCTGTCATACAGCAAAAACGGTACCGGGTCACCGGTATGGGTGCGACAGCGAATGGGAGTGGGATGATCCGGAAGGATCAGCATCCGATACGCAACGGATTTTTCATCCAATTGCTTACAGATCTCCGAAACCACTTTCTGATCGATCTCTTCAATGGCTTTGACCTTGTTTTCCGCACTGCCTTGATGTCCCATTTCATCCGGTGCTTCAATATGGACATAGACAAAGTCGTTTTCATCCAGTGCCTGTACAGCGGCAGAAGCTTTCCCAAGGTAGTTCGTTTCCAAAGAACCGGTAGCACCTTCTACCTCCACGACCTTCATACCGCTTCCAACCGCAATTCCCTTAAGCAGGTCAACCGCAGAGATCATTGCACCCTTCAATCCGTTTTTCTCATAGAAGTTTTCCAGAGAAGGCTTTGTGCCTGCACCCCAGAACCAAAGTGAATTTGCTTTATTCTTCCCTGCTGCGGCGCGTTTTACATTTAACGGATGATGGTTGAGTATTTCAAAGCTTTTTTCCATCATCTGATAAAATACCGCCTCATTCGGCAGGTACGGACCAATCTTCTCTCCCAAATGATCGTGGGGCTGTTCAAAATCCAGGACCTTGCCTTTGTTCCATACAGTTATATGGCGGTAGCTTGTGCCGGTATAAAACTGGAATTCATCGCTGTTAAACGCCTCACGCACAGCATCCATCAGAACATCGGCATCCTGGGTAGAAATCTCACCGGAGCTATGGTCAATGATAACCTTTTGTGCATAGGGTTCGTCTTCAGAAAGTGTTACCAGATTACAACGCATAACCGCATCCGTGGGCTTGATTCCAACTCCCACACTCAATGCTTCCAGCGGTGACCGTCCGGAATAATTTTTGGTAGGATCATACCCCAACACGGCAAGGTTTGCCACATCACTGCCGGGCTTCATAGACGGAGGAACGGTTTGCACCATACCAACGAAGCCCTTTGAAGCAAGCGCGTCCATTGCAGGCGTATATGCATACTCCATAGGTGTTTTATTGTTGAATTCCTTCAGGGGTTCGTCAGCCATTCCATCGGCAAGAATAACGATATATTTCATTTCCAAATCACCTTCTGTCCTTGCTAAGCGCACATTTGTCTTGAGTATTTTAACATTTTTATCTCAAAAAGACAACCGTCTTACAGAAAATTATAAGATAATTCAATTTGGGAGACTTTTTTGACTATATTTTGTGGAATATCACAATTCAAGCCACGCGAATGTTATAATGCACCAGCCAAAAGTTAAGCTGCAGCATAAATGCAACGGTTTGGGGCGTCTTCATAAGCTGCCCGTACCAGGGCCAGGGATGGTCTGACTGGAACAAGTCTTCCAGAGCCTCCCTGCGGACGATTTGAAAAACAGGCGCATTTTTATCCTCCAGAACTTCCGAAAGTCTTTGACTCACCAGCTCCATATAACGGGGATGATGCGTTTTCGGATAAGGACTTTTCTTTCTCCAAAGGATCTCTTTGGGAAGGATATCCTCCATAGCACACCGCAGCAGGCCTTTTTCATATCCCTGATAATCCTTATATTCCCATGGCACGCCATATAGATATTCGGCAATTCGCCAGTCACAAAAAGGAACGCGGACCTCCAGCCCGCAATACATACTCATTCTGTCCTTGCGGTCCAGGAGGGTCTGCATAAACCAGCGATGATTTAAGTTCACCATTTCCTTAATGCGCCGTTCCTCCGGGGATGTATCCGGCAAAATGTCACATTCATCCAGTGTCTGGCGGTAATGATCCCATACAAATTCTCTGCCGTTGATCTTCGCTGTGATATCCGGATGCAGGAAGGTTATTCGCTGCTGGGTGTTCTGTGCCCAGGGAAAGCCATCTATCGACCGCACCTCCGGGTCGCGATACCAGGGATATCCCCCAAATATTTCGTCGGCACATTCACCGGAAAGTGCGACCTTTACATTGGAGCGGATGTCTTTGCAGAAAGCAAGCAAGGAAAAATCTACATCCGCCATTCCGGGTAGATCTCTGGCTATCGTTGCAGCTTCAAGATCGTTTATAAGCCCCTGCGGTGTCAGGACTGTCCAGTGGTGATCCACATTTAAGGATTTTTTCATTATTTCAATATAACTGTTGTCTGAATTTGGCTGGAATTTTCCCGGCACAAAATAGCGGGCATTCCCTTCGTAGTCCAAAGAGAAGGTTTTAAGCTTTTGGCCTTTCTTCTCCATTTCTCCGGAACAGATGGCCGTTATCAGACTGGAATCCAGACCTCCTGATAAAAATGTACCGATGGGAACATCCGAAACCATTTGCCTGGCAATTGCATCCTTGACCAAATAGCGTACCTTTTCTACAGTCTGTGCAAATGTATCTGTATGCTTTCTGTCTGTCAGCTTCCAATAGCGACGCCAAACCCACTTCCCGTCACTGAATATCCCACAACAGCCGGGCTCCAATTCCATAATTCCCCGAAACACGCCGGAACCGGGTATTCGCCCCGGACCGATCAACAAAATTTGTGCGGCACCTTCTGCATCCAATTCCGGGGTAACACCGGGATATTTCAGGATCGTCTTGATTTCCGACGCAAAGATCAGACCGTTATTTTGCAAGGTATAAAACAGCGGTTTCACGCCGATCCTGTCTCTTGCCATAAACAGCCGCCGATTTTTATGTTCCCAAACAGCAAAGGCAAAAATACCGTTCAGCTTATCCACACATTTGCCGCCCCATTGGGCATAGGAATGTAAAATAACCTCTGTATCCGAATGGGACACAAACCGGTGTCCAAGATTTATCAATTCCTTTCGAACTTCCCTTGTATTGTACAGCTCACCGTTATATACGATCGTATAGGTCTCCCCTGCCCACTGGATCTGCATAGGCTGTCTTCCGCCCTCCGGGTCAATGATCGAAAGTCTGCAATGTAGCAGTCCGCAATCTCTGCATTGAAACCGCCCGGTATCGTCCGGTCCGCGCCGTTTCATTGTATCGATCATTTTATCCATAATGAGCTCATCGATTTCCAGTCCGATAATTCCTGCAATTGCACACATAGGATATCCCTTCCTTTCATCTGTATATTCTATGCATTCAAATGACAACTGTGTATACCGGCAGAAATATGGGGCATACTGAAATCGGTGATAAAAATGAAAGACAGCAAGGATCTGTTAGGCTCCACACTCAAAACTGCACAAATGGGGCAAATCGGCATTCGCTCTATATTAAAATCCCCCATAAACGCCCGTTTCCGCGATGCTTTGAAGGACCAGCTCCGGCAATACGACAGTATTGAACGGGAGGCGAAGGAAATTGCTAACACCAGGGGCTGGGAACTGGACTCTCTTTCCTACAGCATTGTCGGAATGACAAATGCAATGGTGCGTACCCATTTATCCTTCGGCAACAAAAACTCAAAGGCTGCTGCTATGATGATTAACGGAAGCACCCGTGGGATCATCAAGGGCGTGAAAAATCTTCACGCGATTTCAGCATCTGATGAACGCGTCACAAATTTATGTCAAAAGCTGCTGGATTACGAGCAGGAGAACATTCGCACTTTGCAGGAGTTTTTATAACTCCTGCACTTTTATACATCTGAAGCATAGAATAATTCCGAAACATTAAAAGGAGGGATCATTCTGTCTGCTACCGGATATATACAGGTTCACGCCTATACCAGCAACGCCCAGATACCCATAGAAAATGCCGCCATCACCATAACCGATGCCAGCGGCTCCGCCATTGCTATGCGGCTTACCAATCGCAGCGGACTGCTGGATACAGCAATTCCAATCAGTGTCCCGGATCTGTCAGCCGGTTTAACGCCAAATACCGGCATTATTCCCTTCACAGCCGTTAACCTATATGCCAGAGCTGAGAATTTTGAAGCCATTGAAATTGAAAATCTGCAGATCTTTCCGGATACTATAACACTTCAAAATCTGGAATTGATACCTTTATCAGAATTCCCCGATTCCAGAAATCAAGCTGAAATCTTCCAAATACCTGCACAAAATCTGTAGGGAGGCGACTTATGCCACCAGTCATTCCATATGTACCACAGAATATTACTGTACATTTAGGCGCACCGTCATCCAATGCACCAAATGTGACAGTCTCCTTTCAGGACTATGTAAAAAATGTTGCATCCAGCGAAATCTATCCCACCTGGGACGAAAGTGCATTGCGGGCAAATATACTGGCCATCGTTTCCTTTGCCCTAAATCGGGTCTATACGGAATTTTACAGAAGCCGTGGCTATGATTTTGAGATCACCAACAGTACCGCCTACGATCAGGCATTTGTAAACGGAAGAAGTTATTTTGAGAATATTTCCGCACTTGTGGATGAATTGTTTAACGATTACCTGCGCAGACCCGGCTTTGTCGAACCCCTGGCAGCTAAATTCTGCAACGGAACGACTGTAACCTGTGAGGGACTCAGTCAGTGGGGCAGTCAGAACCTTGCACTGCAGGGATATAATTCTGATCAAATTCTGCGCAGCTACTACGGGGATGTGGAGACCGTAAATAACGCACCGATACGGGGTATTACATCATCCTATCCGGGAACGCCCCTAAGAATAGGCAGCAGCGGACCGAATGTGGTGGTGATACAGGTAGCTCTGAACCGAATATCCCAAAGCTACCCCGCCATTCCCAAGATACCTGCGGCAGACGGCATCTTTGGCAGCCGTACAGAAGCCGCAGTCCGCGCCTTTCAGGAAATATTCGGGCTGACTGCTGACGGCATTGTAGGTCCTGCAACCTGGTACGAGATCGTCCGTCTGTACGGCGGTGTTAACAGCTTATCCGAACTACGCAGTCAGGGTCAGCGATATTACGCGATCAACTGGACCGCACCCAATTCCCTGCAGGTCGGCGACAGCGGCGACAAGGTGGAATTTCTGCAGTATATGCTCTCCGTCCTATCCCGGTTTATCCCCAACATTCCGCCTATCGCTATTGACAGCATTTACGGTCAGGCTACCCGCGCCGCGGTTCTTGCCGCCCAACGCCGTTTCGGTCTGCCGGAAACCGGAACAGTAGATGCCGCAACCTGGGATGCGATCTATGACCAGTATTCCGGTATTGAAAACACCACCCTGCGTTTGCAAACCACATTCCCCAATTCTTCAATTACCGCTGTGCCTGCCGGAAATGTCCGCGCTGCAGGAAATTTCAGCCGACCGGTAAATAGTCAGGCCAACGCCCAGCGCACCCCCTATGCCCGTACAACCAATTTAACGCAATATCCGGGAAGAGAACTAAGTATCGGATCTCAGGACACTGTGCGTAAGGAGGTAGTACGATGAGACCACAGGAATCCTTTATCGAGCAACCGGTCAGAAGTCTTCAAACAATGCTCCGGGTTATCGCGCAGGACGATCGAAGCTTGCCGACAGTCATCCCGGACGGGATATACGGTCCCGACACTATGACTGCTGTAAGTGCTTTTCAGCGCAAATACGGCCTGCCCATCACCGGAATTACCGATCAGATCACTTGGGATACGATCGTATCTGTCTATGAACCAAGTCTTGTAAGAATTGGCAAAGCACAGCCGATCGAAGTGCTCTTGGACGCGGGGCAGGTGCTGAGTATGGGCGACAGCAATCCCTATGTATCCCTTGCTCAGGCAATGCTTATGCAGCTTTCAGAAATGAATTCTGCCATTGTGCCTCCGGATGTAACCGGCGTAGTAGACACAGCCACCGCCGATGCGGTATCAGAATTTCAGAAGCTATCCGGTCTTGCTGTGACCGGTGAGATCGACAGGATCACCTGGAAGCATCTTGTACTGCATTTTACCCTGGACGCACACAGACGCAACGCACATTTTCAAAGGTAAATTTATAAATTTTTTTCAAAAAACCTTGATTATCCAAAATTTTAACTTATAATATAGATAGTTATATGATATTACTGTGCAGGTTGGAGGAAGCTGCCCGTATGTTTATTAAAAATTGGAAAAAAGAAATATTTACAATTCCAAATCTGCTAAGCTTATTTCGGCTTTTGCTCATCCCTGTGTATGTTATGATCTACCTGGGTGCCCAATCCCCTGCTGACTATTATTTAGCTGCGGCCATTCTTGCCATATCCTGCTTGACTGATTTAATAGACGGTAAAATTGCACGGCATTTTAATATGATATCTACTCTTGGCAAGATCCTGGATCCCCTGGCAGATAAGCTGACACAGTTTACTTTAATTGTCTGCCTGGCAGTAAAATATCCCATCTTAAAATACTTGATCGGTTTATTTGTTCTTAAGGAAAGCTTCCAGTTGATTGCCGGCTGTTTGAATCTGCGCAAGGGAAAAATGCTCAAAGGTGCCCTGATGACCGGCAAGGTCTGCACCACGATCCTGTTTGTCAGCCTGATCGTGCTTATTATGATCCCCGATATCCCCACAAAGATCGTCTATATCATTGCTGCAGTGGATGCTTTGTTTATGCTGGCAGCTTTTATCGATTATGCCATTTCTTATTTCCGTCGAGACTCAGATTTTCAGTCCATCGAATAACCCAACCTTATTCCCGGAGCATTGCTCCGGGATTTTCTGTTGCGTCACCAGTCTGAGCATTGAAATTTATGGAAAACTGTGATATACTATAGAAAAAATTACCGGAGGAAATAATATGGACTACTATAAGCTTCAAAACGGAAGTGATATCCGCGGTGTTGCACTGGAGGGAATTCCCGGTCAGAGCGTGAATCTGACGGAGCAGGTTTGCCGGGATATTGGCCGTGGCTTTGCTTTATGGCTTTCCAGCAAAACAGGAAAGCACAGCAATCTGCGCATTGCCGTAGGCAGAGATTCCCGTCTCTCAGGACCGAATCTTTCCCAGTGGATTTGTGAGGCAATGGCACAGCAGGGTATGCTGGTAACCGACTTTGGTATGGCAAGTACCCCGGCTATGTTTATGTCCACCGTTACAGAAGGCTACCTTTTTGACGGTTCTGTAATGATCACCGCCAGTCATCTTCCCTTCAACCGCAACGGTTTTAAGTTCTTTACTGCAGAAGGCGGATTGGAAAAGGGCGATATTAAGCAGATCCTGGAATATGCCGCAGGCAACGATGTAACCGGACTTTCTGAAGGCTCTATAGCACAGGGCGAATTTATGGATACATATGCCGCTATCCTGGCTGATAAGATCCGCGCTGCATCCGGAGAAGACCGTCCGCTGGAGGGCTTCAGAATCGTTGTGGATGCCGGCAACGGTGCCGGTGGCTTCTATGCAGACAAGGTCCTCAAGCCCCTGGGTGCCAATACCGATGGCAGTCGCTTCCTGGATCCTGACGGAAGCTTCCCCAACCACATTCCCAACCCGGAAGACAAGGAAGCTATGAAGAGCATCACCCAGGCCGTGAACGAAACAGGCGCAGACCTTGGCATTATCTTTGATACCGATGTGGATCGGGCAGGTGCCGTTCTTTCCGACGGCAGTGAATTAAACCGCAACCGCATTATTGCTATGCTTGCCGCAATTCTTCTGCGGGAGCATCCCGGTACAACCATCGTTACCGACTCCATCACCTCCACCGGACTTGCAAAATTCATCGAGGAAAAAGGCGGCATTCATCACCGTTTCAAGCGCGGTTACCGTAATGTTATCAACGAATCCATCCGCCTGAACAACTTAGGTCAGGACAGCCAGCTGGCAATCGAAACCTCAGGACACGGTGCGCTGAAGGAAAATTACTTTCTGGATGACGGCGCATATCTGGTTACCAAGCTTCTGATCGAGCTTGCCCGCGGCAAGAAAGAGGGCTACACATTGGAATCTTTGATCGATTCCCTGGAAGAACCGGCTGAGAGTGTAGAATTCCGTATGAACATTCTTCTGGATGACTTTAAGGCATACGGTCAGGATGTAATCGAGTCCTTGACTGCATACGCCGAAAATCAGCCCGGCTGGTCCCTTGCGCCCAGCAATTTTGAAGGTGTGCGGGTCAATCTGGACCAAGAACACGGAGACGGCTGGTTCCTGCTCCGGCTCTCTCTCCACGATCCCCTGCTTCCTCTGAACATTGAAAGTAACATTCAAGGCGGTGCAAAGATCATCGCAACGGAACTGGCGGCCTTTATTTCCCGCTACGACAAGCTGGACAGTGCGTCTTTGGTAAACTTCACAAAATAAACAGTTATCCCCCGTCCTGCAGGACGGGGGATGTTATTATGCTTCAAAATCGTACCAATGATCCGGAACAAATTCAGACTGTTTCTGATTGTCCACCGGGAACGCACAACCAAAGCCGGGAACATTCCAGCGGGATGTGTCATAAGTATGGCTCATATAGTACAGCTCGCCGTCAGGATCTTCAATATCCTCGTAAGCAACATATGTATAGAAGTCATCCTTGCCCAGTTTTGTATATTTACATTCAATGTCAGAGTAACGGAATATCATTCTGATCATTCGGATATTGTTTCTTGCCACAGAAGTCGTTGCGGCAGCAAGCGCTTTTTCGAAGTTTGCATAGCAGGATTCCTTGTCGATATTTTCCATCAGGAACAGACCCGCCTTCTTAATGTTAACCTGTCCGTCCAGGCAAGCTTCGCCCATTCGAATAATCTCCGCGATATAGGGAGCGCCCTCTCCAAAGATCCTGGTAAATGCAGACAGATTATCCTCTAAGGAAAGCATTGTATCATAACCGGTTCTGGCAAAGGCATAGAAGTTAAAAATATTGTTCCAGAAATTCCAATACTCAATCTGCGTGCCTGCGCCGTTGATGCCTACTTCCATAAATCGCTTCCAGTAGCTCTGGAATTCATCAGCGCAAGGCATCCAGCGGTGACGACAGGAATGGGTGCCCATAAAGTACTCATAGTAAACGACAGAGGCGCCCGATTTTTTCCATTTCAGAAGATTTTCTTCATAGGCTGTTCCGATCAGGCAGCTGCCGTCCGGTTTACCAACAGATCGGATACCCAGCTCCGCAGAGGTGACCGCCTCATCAATAAACAGGTTGGGCTCCAGCTCCAAGCCGTCGGGACAGTTAAACAGGCCTGCATACGCCAGCATATCGATCTTAATATGCGGATACTTCTCTCCAATGATCTTTGCCACTGCATTTTGCGCGTGGACATAGTTTTCCACATCGGAATGCTTTCTGCATTCGTCACAGCAGCACATAGGGCGCTTGCCGTCCATTGGCCACAAGGCAATGGTATCTACTGTGGGATTTTGCTCGATCCACTGCATTACATTGTTGGCAAGGACCTGATGTACCTCCGCATTTTGGCTGCACAGGCACCAAGCACCAAAGTGCCACCGTTCCTCACTGTAAAAGCGGGTGCCGTCCTCCATTAGCTTATAATACTCAGGATGTGTCTGATAATATTTCTCCGGAAAAAACTGATTGCCATCCCGCGGCAAGAAAGTAGGAATTGCATCGTGATGACCAACAGTCAGCACAATGCCGCGTTTTTCAATTTCATCAATTGCACCAATTTCCTTCAGTGTCTCATAGGATCGCATCCAAAGAAGCATACGGTTATAACGGTTTTTCGTCAGCCAATCAATGAATGAGAAGTTCAAAACATTATCGTGCTTTCTGCCGTGATATTCCGTAATTGCTGTTCTGTAGGAATTATCCGCAGCAGCCTTGATATATTCGATATCGGACAGATCGGTTTCATCCAAAGCAGGAACATACTCACCACCTGCAAAATCGGGGTTAAAGTATGCAGCAAAGCTACAGCCAAAATACCGTTCCAGCAGCTCATACACTGCGTAAAGAGTGCCTCTTTCATTCTCACCGGCATTCTTACTGCTGCCGGCAATAACCAATGTATCATCACCAAAGGCTTTGATATACATACCCTCTGGGCCGGGGGTAGCCGCGTCAAAATCAGCTTCACTTATATACCGGGCTGTTTCTTTGTTTCGTTCAGGACCGCCAATGAGGATCTTGTTTCCGGAAAATGACACCGCATCCGTAACTATAGACACATCGATTCCGGAAAACATTACTGACAAATATTTATGCAGCTCCTCTGATGCAAACTGTTCACGGGCTGAAGCCTCCGCCGGCACAACGATTCCCAGCTTGACAGAAGCATTTATCTTCATAATTCCTACCTCCAAATTTTCGATAGGGATATTATATCAAGCCAGAAAATATTGTAAATTGCAAAAAGCTCTCAAAAACATTGCAAAATGTGTGATTTGAATTATGCTTCAAATTGATACCACTTGTCCGGCACATAATCCAGCCGTTCGTCGCAATCCAGCGGGAAATAGACGCCAAAGCCGGGATTGTTCTGATGGCCGCTGTCAAAATGCTTCCACATATAGTACAGCTCGCCGGTAGGATCCACAGGCTTCTCAAAAGCAGGATAGATCATTCCGTGCTGACCGATGATCTCTGTATGCTCACATTCCAGATCTGAATAACGGAAAGCCATACGGAACATACGGACATTATTCCGCGCCGCAGGTGTCTCTGCCGCATCAAAAGCCTTATCGAACAGTTCATAGCAGGTTTTCTTATCGATGTTCTGCATTACATACAGACCGGCTCTCTTGTGATTTTCCTGTCCTTCCAGAGTTGCCTCAGCAATGCGAATGATCTCCGCAATATATGCGCCACCCTTACCGAAGATCTTGGAAAAGGCCTGGAGATTGTCTTCCATTGACAAATCGCTGTTATAACCCGTCCGGGCAAACACATAGAAGTTAAAAATATTGTTCCAGAAGTTATAATATTCCATCTGAGAACCGATGCCCTTTGCACCGATCCTCATACACATTTTCCAGTAGGCTTGAATTTCGTCAGCGGCGGGCATATAGCGCTGCCGTCCGGAGTGAACACCCATATAATAGTCAGAAAAACTGGTGGTAGCGCCAGCCGCGATCCATTTTTTCAGATCCTCTTCATAGAATGTTCCAACGATACAACTACCATCTGCCTTGCCAACATTTCGAAGACCTGTATGGTGCCATACACACATACAAACATTAAGGTTTTCCACCAATTCCAGGCCTTCCGGATAATCCCATTGATCCACATAAAGTGCCATTCCAACAGTTATATCCGGACGGGTCTTTTGCACTTCTTTTGCAACAGCATTTACCAGTCGTGTGTAATTCTCGATTTTACTGTACTTACTGCATTCCTCACAGCAGCACTGGGGCCGCTTTCCGTCCATAGGAGATAGACCCACTCTGGTAATTCCAGGATTC
Organism: Faecousia sp.; assembly: GCA_045587925.1. Lineage (GTDB taxonomy): Bacteria > Bacillota > Clostridia > Oscillospirales > Oscillospiraceae > Faecousia. Next base: position 21,019 of record JAZNDF010000121.1, on the reverse strand, counting down.
TTTTCCAGCCAATACAGCAAGTGCTCAGCCAAAATACCGGGAAGATCAGGATTTCGGTTACAAAACGGCAGTCCGCCAAAATTAGGTCTTGCAGGATCAGGTTTGAAGCGCGTCCCATCTTCCATCAGCTTATAGTACTCCGGATGGGTCTGATAGTAATGCTCCGGGAAGTACTCGTTTCCTTCCCAGGGAAGCAATGTGGGCAACATATCGTGAGAGCCTACACTAAGCTGAATGCCTCGCTTCAAAACTTCTTCCAGCAGTCCATACTTTTTGTATCTCTCATAACCGTTCATCCAAAGGCCAATGCTAGAATATCGGTTCTTGCACAACCAATCAATATAAGCAAGATTTAGAACGTGGTTTACCTTACGGGAAAAATATTCAATACCGGCAGAACGAATTATATTATCAGCAGCTGCTTTTATGTATTCTGCGTCTGCAAGGTCATATTCATCCAGTTGGGGAATATACTCACCGCCGGCGATGGTGGGATTTACAAACGCACCGAAACAGCAGCCAAGATAACGCTCCAGCAATTCATAAACTGCATAAAGAGTTCCCCGTTCAAGTTCGTTTACATTCTTGCTGCTTCCGGCAAGTATCAATGTATCCTCACCGTGCGCCTTAATGTAAATACCTTGCGGTCCGGGAACGACGGCATCAAATTCAGCTTCTGAAATATACTGTGCCGTGACCTTATTATGCTCAGGTCCGCCAATGAGGATCTTTTCATCCACGCAAGTATCCGCATCCGTAAGGATATATGCATACATACCGGGGAAAATCTTAGAGAGGTATTTTTGCAGTTCCTCTGCGGCAAACTTCTCTCTGGGAGTAGGCATTTTCGGTATAATAATGGCAATCGAACTGGTTTTTGTAAGTTTCATTGGATCAGCCTCCGCATTTTTTTGTAATTATAACATACAAAATATGCTATTAACAAAAAATCGTGCCAAAGACAAGACGGTTTTATCTCTTAAGAGGAGATAGTTGTTTTTATAGAAAATGGCAGGGATCACATACGATCCCTGCCAAATTGGTGTTAAATATTCTTAAGTGCTGCTTCGCTTTCTTCCAGCTGTGCGATCAGGTCACGGGCCTTTGCCGCTTTTTCCTTTTCTGCATTCACAACAGCTTCCGGTGCTCTGGACACAAAGTTCTCGTTGGAAAGCTTGCCTTCCAGCATAGCCAGATTCTTTCTTGCCTTTTCCAGCTCCTTGGCAATGCGTTCCATTTCCTTAGCCACATCCACAAGCTCACCCATAGGAATATAAAGCTTTGCATCCGCTGTGGTACAGCAAACCATACCGTTCAGATCTTCAGGCTCCTTATCAAGCATCGTCACCTGATCTGCGTAGGCAAGGCGCTGAATAAAGCCTTCACCCTCTGTAAAGATCTCAGGCTTGGAGGTCAGAACGAACAAGGATGCCTTCTTGGACGGGGGAACATTCATTTCTGCCCGGCGGTTGCGAATAGACCGGATAGCATTCATCACAGATTCCATCTGTGCTTCTTCAGCCTTAAATGCCAGCGCTTCTGCGTATTCCGGCCACTTGGCAATGATCAGTGCCTCACCTGTATGGGGCAGGCTCTGCCAGATCTCTTCTGTAATGAAGGGCATAAAGGGATGCAATAACCGCAATGTCTGATCCAGAACATACACAAGCACCTGCAGTGCAGTCTGCTTCTGCTGTGCATCGTCACTGTAAAGTCTTGCCTTTGTCAGCTCAATATACCAGTCACAATAGGTATCCCACAGGAAATCGTAGACCTTTGCAACCGCAACACCCAGCTCATACTTTTCCAGATTTTCAGTTACTTCTGCAATCAGAGAATTTAGCTTGGACAGGACCCACTTGTCAGCAATGGTCAATTGGTCCATAGCCGGCAGCTCATTCTTTGCATCCTCGCCCAGGTTCATCAGCACATAACGGCTGGCATTCCACAGCTTATTTGCAAAGTTACGCATTGCTTCGCACCGTTCTACATAGAAGCGCATATCGTTTCCGGGAGAGTTGCCGGTAACCATATTCATACGAAGAGCATCACAACCGAACTTTTCGATCATTTCCAGCGGATCGATGCCGTTGCCCAAGGATTTGGACATCTTACGGCCCTTGTCATCCCGAACAAGGCCGTGAATGAGAACCGTGTGGAAAGGCGTCTTCTTCATATGCTCACAGCCGGAGAAGATCATTCTGGCGACCCAGAAGAAGATAATGTCATAGCCGGTAACCAGCACATCGGTAGGATAGAAGTATTCCAGATCCTCTGTTTTTTCAGGCCAACCCAGTGTCTCAAAGGGCCACAATGCAGAGCTGAACCAGGTATCCAGCACATCGGGGTCCCGCTGGATGTTTGCACTGCCGCACTTTTCGCACTTGCAGGCATCGGTGCGGGATACAGTAATATGACCGCAATCCTCACAGGTCCAGGCAGGAATCTGGTGACCCCACCACAGCTGACGGGAGATACACCAGTCACGGACATTCTCCATCCAGTTGAGATATGTCTTGGAGAAACGGTCAGGTACGAACTTGGTCTCCCCTTCCTTAACAACACGCACAGCTTCCTCTGCCAAAGGCTTCATTTTTACAAACCACTGGGCAGAGATGATCGGCTCCACATCGTTGTGGCAACGATAGCAGGTGCCAACATTGTGGGCGTGATCCTCGATCTTCACAAGATAGCCCTGTTCCTCCAGATCGGCAACGATCGCCTTTCTGGCCTCGTAGCGGTCCAGACCCTCGTATTTGCCGCCATAGCTGTTGACAACACCATTGTCATCCAGCACACGGATCACTTCCAGATTGTGCCGCAAGCCAACCTCAAAGTCATTGGGGTCGTGGGCAGGAGTCATCTTGACACATCCGGTACCAAATTCCATTTCTGCATAGTCATCTGCTACTACAGGAATTTCCTTGTTCACCAAGGGCAGGATTACATTCTTTCCAACGATCGCCTGATAGCGCTCGTCATTGGGATTTACGCAAACACCGGTATCGCCCAGCATCGTTTCAGGACGGGTGGTAGCAACCACCACTTCCCCGCTTCCGTCTGCCAGAGGATAGCGGATATGCCACAGATGACCGGGCTTATCAACATACTCGACCTCAGCATCGGACAGTGCAGTCACACAGTTGGGACACCAGTTGATAATACGGCTTCCCTTATAAATGAGACCCTTTTCATAAAGAGAAACAAAGACCTCCCGCACTGCATTGGAGCAGCCTTCGTCCATTGTGAAGCGGGCGCGCTCCCAATCGCAGGAAGCACCCAGCTTCTTCTGTTGCTCTACGATGCGGTTGCCGTACTTATGCTTCCAGTCCCAGACCCGCTCCAGGAACTTTTCACGGCCCAGATCATAGCGGGTCAGACCTTCCTTGCGAAGCTCCTCTTCAACCTTGATCTGGGTTGCAATACCGGCGTGGTCCTCACCGGGCACCCACAGGGCGTTGTAGCCCTGCATACGCTTAAAGCGGATCAGGGTATCCTGCAAGGTTGCGTCCATTGCGTGACCCATATGCAGCTGTCCGGTCACATTGGGAGGGGGCATAACGATGGTAAACGGCTTTGCATCCCGATTACCTGCAGGACGGAAATAACCGTTCTCCTCCCACATCTTATAAATCTGATTTTCTACCTGTTGGGGCTCATAAACCTTTGGAAGTTCTCTTGCCATATTCATACTCCTTCAATAAAAAACGCCCTGGGCAAAAGCTCAGGGCGAAAAAATTTCCGCGGTACCACCTGAATTCCCAAATAAGGGCACTCAAGCGCTGTAATGGGCGCACCCATACTTCCTTACTGCTTTTTCAGGAAATCCACTCCGGGGCGACCATTTGCTCCGATCCATACGCATTTACACCAGCCACGCGCTCTCTGAAATGATTTCGGACAAAACTTCCCCATCAATGTGTTATAATTCGTAGATAAAATACCACATTTTTGTCATTCTGTCAACTGATGTTTTTATCTTCAAACAATTGACACAAAACTGTGGTGGATGTATAATGACTGCATATTCTTATCGGGAGAAACACTATGGGTTTAGGACATATTTTACTGACTGCGGTCAATTCTATATTTCCGATTTTGCTGCTGATCATTATTGGATATATATTGCGCCGTGTGGGCATACTCAACGACAGCTTTATTGTCACCGGAAACAAGTTCGTATTTAATATCTGCTTGCCGGTTATGCTGTTTGTCAATGTGTACGACATTGAAGGTCTGAACACGATCAAGGTGGATATTGTAATTTACACGGTATTTGCCGTGTGTCTTTTGTTCCTGTTAAGCTTTATCGCCGCACGGTCGACCCGCATACCGGAACGCAAAGGCGTTGTGATGCAGTGTGTTTACCGGAGCAATTACGCGATCATCGGACTGCCCCTTGCCAATGCGCTGGGCGGTGCAGAGGCTATGGCTGTTGCGGCAATCGTTTCAGCATTTTTAATTCCTTTATATAACACCTTTGCTGTGATCTCTCTGACGATCTTTATGCGAAATTCTGAAGGCAAGAAAATAGACCTGAAGAACATCCTCAAAGGCGTGGTAACAAATCCCTTGATCATTGGCGTTGTTCTGGGACTTTTGTGTCTGGGATTGCGGCAGCTGCAAGCCAATTGCCTCGGCAGGACACTGTTTTCATTAAGCCGGGACACAAAATTCATTTATACGACCCTTGACAATATTAAAGCCATTACATCGCCGCTGGCGCTGATCCTGCTGGGCGGCCAATTCCAATTTTCTGCTGTTGGCGGTATGTTCAAGGAAATTCTGGTAGGCACTCTTTGGCGAACGATCCTGGCGCCGGTCATTGGTATTGGGTTGGCATTTGTTCTGAGCAGATATACGAGCCTCCTTTCCTGCGGTATCAGCGAGTATCCCGCGCTGATCGCGGTATTCGGTTCTCCCGTTGCGGTTTCCAGCGCGATTATGGCATCCGGTATGAAAAATGACGGACAGCTTGCGACACAGCTGGTTGTGTGGACCAGCCTTCTTTCGATCTTTACACTGTTTATAACCATCTGTCTTATGATGCTCGCGGGCCTTCTGGCAGTATAAACAGCATCTTTCTTGACGAAAATCAGAAATATGCGTATAATTAGCTTTAGTTTAGATATTGTGAGTTGAAAATTATGAAATTATCTCTGGTTGTCCCCTGCTATAACGAAGCAGAAAATGTTGCCCCCTTTCAGGAAGCGGCCATCAGCGCATTTGCAGGCTGTGGCTATGATTTTGAAATTGTATATGTAAATGATGGCAGTCAGGATGCTACCTTGCACCAGCTTCGCAAGCTCCACAAGGCACAAAAATGCCCGGTAAAGGTTATCACACTGTCCCGCAACTTCGGCAAGGAGGCAGCTCTCTACGCTGGTTTGAAGCAAACATCGGGAGAATATGTTTCTCTGATCGATGCAGACCTTCAGCAACGGCCTGAGATCGTTCGGGAAATGGTAGATATTCTGGAAAACAATGAGGACTACGATGTGGTCGCCGCTTATCAGGACCGTCGCGGCGAAGGGAAACTGCTGTCCTTCTTTAAGAAGGGTTTTTATCGGCTCATTAACCGTATGTCTGATATCAATCTGAAATCCGATGCCAGCGATTTTCGCACCTTCCGCAGAAGTGTTGCAGACAGTCTCATTGATATGGGGGAATATCACCGTTTTTCCAAGGGCATATTTGCCTGGATCGGTTATAACACCCATTTTATCCCCTATGTTGCCTGTGAGCGCGTAGCCGGAACCAGCAAATGGAGCTTCCGCAAGCTGTTTAACTATGCAGTCGACGGCATTATCGGTTATTCCACCAAGCCTTTGAAAATCGCCACCCTTTTAGGTGGCATCAGTGCGGCGGCCGCTTTCTTGTACCTGATTTTTGTTATCCTGCAAAAGCTGATCTCCGGTATTGATATCCCCGGTTATGCTACAAATATTGTCCTGATTCTTTTCCTGGGCGGTATGCAGCTGCTTTGCACCGGAATTATCGGCGAGTATGTGGGCAGAACCTTTGAGCAAAGTAAAAACAGACCTATTTATATTGCAAAAGAAGTACTAACCTACGAAAAAACTTCGGATCAGTAATCGATCCGAAGTTTTTATATATCGATATGTTCTTCCCGGATCTTCTTGCGAATTTCCAGCAGATCCTCAAAGGTATCCGGTCTCTTGGTAACATCCCGCAGGAGCGCAGAGGGATGGTAAAGGGCCGTCATCCAAATTCCATTTTTACAATACCAGGTGCCATGCTCCCTTGTAATGCGGAAATCCGGATCTATCAGCCGTTTTGCCGCAATTCTTCCCAGGCAAACAATGATCTTCGGTTGGATAAGCCCAACCTGATTGCGCAGGTAATGGATACATACATCCTGCTCCTCGTCCTTTGGGTCACGGTTTCCCGGTGGGCGGCACTTAACGATATTTGCAATATAGCAATTATGGCGACCTAAGTCAATGATCGACAGCATATCGTCCAGAAGCTTTCCTGCCGCGCCCACAAAGGGCTCACCCTGAAGGTCCTCCTGTTCTCCGGGGCCTTCTCCGATAAACATCACATCTGCATTTCTGGGTCCTACGCCAAACACGACATTATTTCGGGTGTGACACAGCGGACAGCTATAACAGCTTTGACACCGCTGCTCCAATTCCTCCCAGTTCAGCATATTATCTGCTCCTTCTGCGGTTTTTTCTATGCTTGCGCGCGCGGCTCCTGCCGGAAGCTTTTTTCATAGCACCCGCTGCACGAAAAGCGATCAGCAAAACCGCTATTCCCACAATGATACAGATCGCCACTGTCAACACGGCCTTCCACGGGAAATTGCCGGTGTGATTGCCGTCATCCTGTATGTGATTTTGTGCAACGGGCACCGCATTCATAGCGCACAAATCAATGTGTGCAACGCAAACCTCTCCATACCATACTTCCAGCTGGGAAAGCTTTTGGTTTTTGTCTATCGGTGCCTTAAGCGTACCTGTGACATTATTTAGCCGATAGTCAAGATCGTCAATGCCTGCCTCCTGGGGTAAGACCGTGTACACGGAATCGACCGCACCCACAACCACATCCGATGCGCCGTTTTCCACCGCATACTGCTCCATTGCCTGACCTGCATACACAATTTGTTTTGCCTCAAAGCCGTCAAAGCCGGAATTCAGCAAAAGGGATGTTTCGTTATAGCCACCGAAAATTTCAACTGTATAGCCGTCATCCCGAATAACAGACTGCGCACCTGTAACAATGCAAATCAGCTGCATACCGTTAGCCTCAGCGGATGTGGCAACACTGCGATAGCCTGAATTGGTCACTGCAGTCCGTCCACCGGTAACTCTGCCATCGTAATAGATCTGAACATCATCATTGTTCATCAGATAGTTTCCGGTTGCCAATTTTCTCTCTTTTGATAAATTCGTTTCCGGAACATCATAGTAAATTGCACCGAACACTTCCCGAAAAACTTCGTTTTCCATTGCCTTGGCAAGAATTCTTCCCATATCACGAGCCGTTGAATACTGCTGTTCATCGTGCAGGCCGTGAACATTGGTAAAATTCGTCTGGGTACAGCCAAGCTCCAGTGCATATTCATTCATCTGTTCAACAAATGCGCTTTGACTGCCTGCTACATACTCCGCCAGAACAGCTGCCGCATCATTGGCAGATGCCACCATCATACAGTACAGCAGATCAGAGACGGTCATAACTTCCCCTGCAAGCAGATCCGCAGAAACTGCATCGGACGCGACCGAATTAAGCGTGGCCTCCTGAACCGTAACCGAATCGGAAAGATCCGCCTGTTCCGCAACGATCAAAGCCGTCAGTATTTTTACCAGGCTGGCTGGATGTATCTGTTCATCGGCATTATACGCATACATTAAAGTCTGTGACTTCGTTTCATAGACGATCGCAGACTGAACATTGCTCACCAAGGGGTCCGTACCCAAAAGCGGCACACCGCCATCTAAGGTATGTGCTCCCTTCGCGATCGTCTGATTTTGGGAAATTTCCTCAGCGGAAACCGTATATACATTCAAGCAAAGTGCAAACGCAAGGCAAAAGCTCAGGCAGAGAAGGCCTATTTTTTTCATATTTCTTCCTCATATTCTGTTACAGGACTTGCCCACCGGAAAAATCCCGTATATAATATAAGTGCATTATAGCAACAAATTACTTTCCCGTCAATGTTATGTGAGGTTCGTTATATGAAAAAAGGTCAAGCCGCACTGATTTTTGTTACCTCTGCTTTTTTGTGTATCCTGATCGGCATTTTCATCGGAAGAAACACGATTTCAGCCGTCTGGTTAAAAAATCAAAAGAAACAGCAATCCTCCGGGACGCAAGCCACAGTTCAGACAGAAAATAAATTAAATATAAACACCGCAACTGTTGAACAGCTCCTGGATATTCCGGGCATCGGTGAGGTTACTGCCCAAAACATTGTAAATTATCGGGAGGAAAACGGTCCGTTTACCGGTATTGGAGAGCTTCTGAATGTAGACGGCATAGGACAGACCCGGTTTAATAAGCTCATTGAATATGTCTATGTACCGGAATGATCACATTCCCCCGATCCAAATCCCAGGCTGTCCGTTTTCCATACTCAGAGATGCGTCTGCCAGTCTTTCCATATACATAAACGGTTCCTCTGCACGAATGGGCACAAATTTTCCTTTCACATCCTTGTGTCTTGGTGCAGCATAAAATGCAAATTCCCCTTCCCCTACTGTCTTTACCGGAATTTTTGTATCCACCCCAAATCCGCCCGGAACCGGCACGCAAATTCCCAGAGATGTCTCCTTTTGACCACACACAGCTTTTAGCTGATACATCACCTCTCCGGACAGCCGGCAAACGCATTGGAAGTGGTAATAAAGGCCTTCCGGCATCACTTTTGCAGTACCTATTCTTTGTTCACCCAACAAGATATCATAACACCGTTGCATAAAATACCCCCTTATCACTGTTGTATGCGATAAGGGGGCTTTCCATTCACATTATTCTGTTTTCATTGAGTCCAAAGCTAATGGCAATGGCATCATCCACCAAGAGCATATGCTGGTCATCCAATCTGCCCATATGCTCCCTGAGTCTGCGCTTGTCGATGGTACGAATTTGCTCCAGCAAAATGACAGAATCCTTGCTGAGACCAACACTGCCCCCGGCAATGCTGATATGGGTAGGAAGCCGGGCCTTTGAAGTCTGGCTTGTGATCGCCGCGGCGATCACTGTCGGGGAATGTCGGTTGCCCGTATCGTTCTGTACGATCAGTACCGGGCGTGTTCCGCCTTGCTCACTGCCGACGACCGGAGATAGGTCTGCATAAAAAATATCACCGCGTTTAACCGTGCTGTCCATTTTTTTCACACTCCGTGGGAAATCATTACCTGCGCTACCGGAAGTTTTCCATATGTAACGCGGTTAAAAGTATTCTCCCACGCACAACAGAAAAATATACGGTATCACTTGTAATTTATCCTATGCCACGGTTGACAAAATGCTACATATACAAAAAGCTTCTGACCTCAAGCGACACCACGCGCTGACCCTGCCATAAAATTTCCGCCCGGACAGGCGCATCCTGACTGTCCAGCCAAATGTCCAGATGCAGGGCGTTTTCCTCATAGCTGTCATCTACGGTAACGCGCAAGTATTCACCGTCCTGCCCGCAGGCTGACAGGTAACCGCCCCGCAAGGTGCGCATCAAGAGCCACGGGGCGCTGACCGGTGTGACCTGACCGTCGGCAAGCATCTCAAAAGCCAGTGCTTTTCCGTCAAAAGTCAGGTGACCCCCTTGCGTCGTGATCGATCCGGTAATTCCGGAAATCGACGAAGGATCGGTCACTGTAAATGTAAGATCTCCCTGTCCGTCCACCTGACAAGCCATAGAAAATGTATAGACCTTATCGGTGTAATCCGCTGTAATAACTGCATCAAAGGTACAGCCGTTTCCCTTTAACAGCTTCTCGCGCAGTGCCATTGGGCGATGCATTTGATTTCCGGAACTTTCACAGCCTGTCAAACACACCATCAGCAACAGCACAGCAAAAATGCGTTTCATATCATCCCGCCTTATTTTAACAGTCGCGGTAGGACCTGCACCGTATCGCTTGGCAGCAGACCGTACTGTCCGATCTCCTCCCGGCAAATATCACCTGCCGCACCGGCAAGCCAGGCCCCGCAGGCAGTTGCCTCCAGCGGCGGTATTCCCTGCCCCAGCAAACTGACGATAATACCGGCCAGCACATCTCCACTGCCGCCCACTGCCATTCCGGGATTTCCTGTGCTGTTGATATAGCAGGTTTTCCCATCGGTAATTACCGACCGGTGACCCTTCAGCAATACAATAGCATTCAACTCCAATGCAAGTGCTGATGCATCCGCGATCCGATCCTCTGGCATTCTTCCGAAAATACGGCTAAATTCACCGCTATGAGGTGTCAGGATGGTCGGACTTGTCCTTCCACGCACAATATCTTTATGCGACTTTATGGCATTTATTCCATCGGCATCCAAAACGACCGGACCATCAAAATGCTCCAACACCGTCTTTACAGCCTGAAATGTCCCCTGGGATCGACCCAGTCCGGGTCCGATCAGCACAGCATCCTTGTTTTCTAAATGCTTCTCAATTTCCTTTTCTGCCTGTACAGAAAGCATCCCGCCGTCATCCGGCAAGGGAAAAACAATGGCCTCTGTCAATTTGATTGCTTCGATCATATAAATGCTTTCCGGCACTCCCAGATAGACCAGCCCTGCGCCGCTGCGCAATGCGCCCATAGCCGCAAGTGCAGCCGCGCCGGTATATCCTTTACTGCCGCACAGCAACAAGAGCTTTCCAAAGTCTCCTTTGTGGGCATAAGGATCTCTGTCCGGCAAAAGATTTAACACATCCCGGTGGTTCAATACGATCTGTTTCATATTTTTCTCCCGCCTCCTTTTATTTTATAATGGTTGACTTATATTCACTGGGCGTCATTTTTGCAAAATCCTTAAAGCACTTGGAAAAGTACTGAGGATTATCAAAGCAAAGCATATCGGATATCTGGGTCATATTGTATTTTCCTTCTCGGATCAAGCGCTTGGCTTCTGCAATTTTAAGTCCGTTATAATAACGCATAATCCCATTTTTCCGATAGGTCGCAAATATCTGCTTGACTGTGCTTTCGCTTTTTCCGATCCTTCGCGCAACATCCCCGATGGTGATCTTATCGTATACACTGCTTTTTAAGTAATCCAAAATCTCCTTGACATTGTAAGGTACATCCATACCGTCGATCACATAACTGCGGCGCACCTTATTGGTCAGAACATCCGTGTGTCGATAAAGCTTTATCAAGAAGATCTCCAAAAGGTTTTTTGTCATCTGACTGCTGCCATAAGGTGCAGTCTCCAGTTTTTTCATATTTTGAATCAACGGATTTTTCGGCTCGCTCAACTGGTAGCAGGACAGCCCCTCCTCAAAAAGCATAGAAAGCATCCCTTTTTGCTCACTGTCAAGACGGAATATCTTTCCTTCAAAATATTTCATAGCCCGACTGCGGCATTCAAAGGTGATGATGCTGACATTGGGCGCAGTCTTGCCGTCTCCGGCAAGGTTATGAAATTCATTTGGCTTGTGAAAGGTCATTTCACCGCTTTTGAGCACAAATCTCTTTTTATCCGCTGTACAAAACATTTCCCCTTTATCGATATATACCATTTCCCAAAAATCGTGCTTTTCGCCGTCATAACTGAAATCACGGGGCATTTCCATATAAAACAATGTAATGATCTTCTCAATATTAAATATCTTATCAAAGCTTATCCTTGTAAAATTGTCTTTCATATCAAAACCTCATTGTCTGATTTTATAAATATAATAGCCTATTTTACACTCCATTGCAACCCCCTGACTGCTATAATAAAAGAAAAAAGGAGGGATTCTTATTTATACCGTATTAGTTATCTCTTGCCATCCGGACGATATGGAGATCGCCTGCGCAGGAACATTGCTGAAATGTAAAGCGCGGGGTGACCGTGTGGTCGTCTGCCATTTATCCAGCGGCAACCTGGGACACGTGATCATTCCGCCCGATGAACTGATCAAGATCCGCGCCAAGGAGGCCGAACGGTCCGCTGAGCTGGCAGGCATTGAGATCATCCACAGCCGTTTTGACGATCTGGACATCTATGACAACAACAAGGAAGCCCGTGATAAGGTGGTAGATATCATCAAATCCGTCGATCCTGATTTTATCATCACCCACGCACCAAACGACTATATGCCCGACCATACCGCGGTTTCCCGCCTCGTCTTTGATGCAAGCTTCACAGCGACCTTACCCAATTACAAAACGGCGGTAGAGGGCCACGCAAGGCTTGTGCCCATCTACTATATGGACACTCTGGCCGGTGTGAATTTCAATCCTACCGAGTATGTGGATGTGTCCGAATACATTGACAAGAAGCTGGAAATGCTTAACTGCCACGAATCCCAAATCGTTTGGATGCGGGACCACGACAACATTGATTTCCCTGATATGGTCAAAACCTGCTGCCGTTACCGCGGTTTCCAGTGCGGTGCCGAATATGCAGAGGGCTTTACCCAATGTCAGGTCTATCTTAAGGGTACAACAAAAAGATTACTACCGTAAAGGAGAAATGCACTATGAACTTTAATTCTACCGTTAAGGGCTCCGCTCTGGAAGGCTTCTACCCTGCGGGCTGGGATTTTGACAAGATCGACGCCTGTATCGACAAGCCGGAAACCGTCACAGTCCCCCAGGCACATTGGAACAAGGGCTTTACCCCCATTTCCTGCGACTCCCTTGGGGAATTTGAAACATATATGGGTCACGAGATCGCAATGCAGATCAAGCTTGCAAAGGATCGTGGTGAGAAGATCGCTTTCATTCTTCCCGTAGGTCCTATGGGTATGTACAAGTGGGTGGTTTACTTCCTGAAGGAATGGAATGTTACCTGCGACCACGTGTACACCTTCAATATGGACGAGTGGGCAGACGCCGAAGGCAACACCCTGGCATCTGACAACCCCGGTGCTTTCCAGTACGCAATGGAGCAGGCACTGTTTAATCCTCTGGGCGAATTGACCGTCCCCAAGGACCACAGAAACTTTGCGACCAAGGACAACCTCCCCACCTATCCTGAGAAAATCAGCAAGCTGAAATCCGAAGGCGCGAAGCTGGTGCTGGTGTACGGCATTGGCAGAATGTGCCACATTGCATTCTGGGAGCCTACCTTCGCCGCGGACTACGAAACTGCAGAGGCCTGGGAAGCAGCACCTTATCGGATCGCTGCAAAAATCCATCCCCTGACTGTGGAGCAAAATGCGCTGACCAGCTTCAAGTCCAGAACCCCTCTGGTTCCCTGCCGCGCCAATACGATTGGCCCCGGCCTTTTCCTGCAGGCTGACTACGCCATCGGCGGTGCAGACGGCACACTGGGCCGCGGTATGCAGTGGCAAGGTCTTTCCCTGTGGATGACTCTGCGGTACGGCAAGACCCCCTGGATCACTTCCTCTTATATCCCCACTCTGCCCGGCAGACTTTTCTTCCTGAAAGAACTGGCAGGTCCTCTGGAAGCTGAATGCAACTGATATACAGGAAGAAGGTTAACTATGAAAGCAGTTATGTACGGTGGTGGAAACATTGGACGAGGTTTTATCGGTGCTTTGTTCTCCCAGGCCGGTTATGAGGTTACATTTGTAGATGTTGCCGATACAGTGGTTAACGAACTTAACCGCAGAAACAGCTATCCCGTTCGCATTATATCCAGCGATAGCCATCAGGATATTACCGTTTCCAATGTGCGTGCGGTAAACGGCAAGGATATCGACGCCACCGCAAAGGCGATCTGCCAGGCAGATATTATGGCGACTGCAGTTGGTGTCAACATTCTTAAGTTCATCATCCCCAATCTGGTCGCCGGTCTGCGTATGCGGATGGCAAAGGGTGACGCACCCTTCAACATCATCATCTGTGAAAATTTGATGGATGCAAACAAGATCCTGGAAGGTATGATCCTGGAGCAGCTGAACGAGGAAGAAAAGCAGTGGTTTAGCAGAAATGTGGGACTTGTGGAAGCCTCCATCGGCAGAATGGTACCCATCCAGACCGAGGAAATGAAGGACGGAGATCCTTTGCGCGTGTGTGTAGAGCGGTACGGCTTCCTGCCTGTAGACAAGGACGCATTTAAGGGAGATATTCCTGAAATCAAAGCCCTTGTTCCCGCATCTCCCTTCGATTTCTATCTAAAAAGAAAGCTTTATATTCACAATATGGGTCACGCCGCCTGTGCGTATCTGGGCGGTCTGATGAACCTTACATACATCTACGAAGCAATCGATCGGGATGATATTTACATCATTGTCCGTAACGCAATGACCGAAAGCGCCCGCACACTGTCAAGAAAATACAATGCTTCTCTGGATGAAATTCTGCTGCATATTGACGATCTTCTGTATCGGTTTACCAATGCCGCACTGAAGGATACCTGCCAGCGCGTAGGCAACGATCCCACCAGAAAGCTGTCTCCCTCGGACCGGCTCATCGGTGCAGGCACATTAGCAGAAGAATGCGGCATTTTGCCGGCATATATCGCAATCGGCACAGCCGCAGGCATTCATCGCTATCTTGCTGAAGCAAGCGAAATGGGACAAAGTACCGAGAACGCGATGTGGGTCCTCAATCAAATTTCTGCGCTGGATGCAGGAAGCGCCCTGTATAAAATGACACTGGATATGTACAGCCGCATCTTAAACGGAGACTCCTTCAAATCCCTCCATCTTGCTGCTGACAGCTATATCGCAAAATACAGGCAGAATGTAATCTAACTATCTATAAAAAATCCCGGCAAAGAAGGACACACCTTCCTTTGCCGGGATTTTTCTGCAGGCGAAAGCCAATCACCTGTAAAAACTGTTTCCCCCAATGAACTCACGCACCAGACTGGTGGGCGGAATTTCATCATCTACATCTGCCTCGACTACATAATTAAGAACCTTAACAATGGAGCGAACAGTCTCATAACAGCTGTCCTCCGGCTGAATGTCCGCAAGCAGTGGGTAAATGTGCTTTTTCAGCACAGACAGCTCATACAGTGTGGAGCTGTTGAAAAACATATCCGCATTTTCCTGAAACGGGAATATCCACTTCTTTTCTCCCCGTCTAACCATATCCCACATTTCAACCGTTTGGGCAACCGAAGCGCCTCTGGTCTCGTGATCCCGCACCGTCCGCCGCAATAGGCGAAGCAGGCTTGTAGGTATCCGATTATGGTCATCCAGGCTCAGGGGAAGCAACGGGCTTACATACAGCCGAAACACCATTTCTTTTGGGATCGAAGTCGGCAAGAGTGTGGGATTTAAGGCATGCAGCCCCTCAACAATGATAACGGTATCCTTATCAAAGCGCAGGTATCTTCCCCGATATTCCCGCTTCCCTTTCACAAAGTTAAAGCTTGGCAGTTCCACTTCTTCACCGGACATCAGCGCCAGAATATGTTCGCGGAACAACTGGGTATCAATGGTATTTATGTGCTCCAGATCTACCTTTCCATCCGGACCGGGGGCGATCTTATCCCGATCATGATAATAATCGTCCAGACTCATCAGCACCGGTTTTTTTCCGTGGACACGCAGCTGTGCCGCCAAACGGTTTGCTGAGGTCGTTTTGCCGGAAGAACTGGGTCCTGCCAGCAAAACGGCTTTTGCGCCTCTGTGACAGATCATATCTGCTGTCTGTGCAAACCGTTTTTCGTGCAAAGCCTCGTTCACCCGAATTAAATCACGAATCTTTCCATTCTGCACAAGATCATTCAGGTCCGCTACCGTTTCACATTCCATCAGCTCGCACCAGCGCTTTCCCTCCACACTCACCGATAGAAAACGGGGCATTTCCTCATATTCTGCCACACAGTCCGGCGCATTCTGATCGGGATAAATGAACAAAAAGCCGCCCTCTGTGGGACGAATTTCCCAAACCTGCAAATAACCGGTAGACGGCAAAAGCTCCCCATAATAATAGTCGGAAAAATCTCCGTAGGAATACAGGTCAAAATAATCCTCTTGCCGCCATTTGAGTAATCTGGCTTTATCCTGCCGCCTGTGCTTCAAAAACCAATCAACTGCCGCATCCTTCGTTACCCGTTTACGGACAAGGGGGATATCCATCCGCTGAAGGGTCTTTACCTGTTCTTCCAGCTTCCGGACAGAAAAATCCTCTGCACCGAAAACCTCGATCAGCAAAGCCTGGCCCACAGTGCAATTGATCTTCGCCCTTGCAGAAGGCCACAGCTGTGACAATGCCATAAACAGGACAAATTGTGCCGTTCGAATGTAAACATCCCGTCCCGCCGGGTCGTCGTAGCGAAGAAGCTGAATAACCCCATTGGAGGCGGCCATTGCCCGACGAATAGACGGGCGGTCAACACCGCTGTCCTTTTCTCTGAGCGGTATGTAATTTAAGTTGAAAACTTCGCCGGCAATTTTTGCGGCCAGGGGCCGCGCAGACAGCAGTGCTGACTCCTGCCCGTTTTGCCGCACCAGATCCAGAAGGGTCTGTTCTGGTTTTGGCGAACATACCTTACCATCGATCCACAAATTCATAACAGCACCTCCCAAAACACAAATCAAGGCGAGCAAACGCCCGCCTTGACAAAATCGTTATTCCTGACCGATCGTCATAATATCATAAGGCGTCGTCTGGTAAACAAAATAATTGAGCCAATTGGAAAACAGAAGATTTGCATGCCCACGCCAGCGAACAACCGGTTCCTGTGTATCATCGTTGTCCGGGAAATAATTTTCCGGCACACGGATGGGCAGCCCCAGTGCTTTATCCCGCATATACTCCTTCTTCAGGGTATCGGGATCGTACTCCGAGTGTCCGGTAATGAAGATCTGGCGGCCTTCCTTGCTGGTAACTGCATAAACACCTGCCTCAGGAGAGGATGCCAATATTTTAAGTCCCGGAACTGCCTCGATCTCTTCACGCATCACCGTGGTATGGCGGGAATGGGGTGCCCAGAAAAGATCGTCAAAGCCACGCAGAAGAATAGATCGCTTGTAATCTACACTGTGGGGGAACACACCAAACATTTTTTCATCGAGCTGGTGCTTTTTAATGCCATAATGATAATACAATCCGGCCTGTGCACCCCAGCAAATGTGGAAGGTGGAATGGACATTCGTCTTGCTCCACTCCATAATCCGGCACAGCTCCGGCCAGTAATCCACATCCTCGAAAGGCATATTCTCAACCGGTGCGCCGGTAATGACCATGCCATCGAATTTTCTGTGCTTGAGCTCATCAAAGCTCTTGTAGAAATTCAAAAGATGATCAGCAGATACATTTTTCGATTTATGTGAGCTGGTATGCATCAGCTCCAGCCGCACCTGCAAGGGTGTATTACCCAACAGCCGGGAAAGCTGTGTTTCCGTTACGACCTTTGTGGGCATTAAATTTAACAGCACAATTTCCAGCGGACGAATATCCTGAGAAACTGCCCGGTTTTCCGTCATTACAAATATGTTCTCCTGCTGAAGTGTTGCCGCGGCAGGCAAATCATTGGGAATTTGAATAGGCAATGGTCGTCCTCCTTTATCTTTCTTTTTTGGATATTCTACAAGAAAACCACATCTTTGTCAAATCTCAAATTGCTCAAGTACAGTACCTTGATAATAATATGTAAGAATTTCTACATAAGTACTGCCAGAAACTGCCATAGCATCTGCACCGTACTGGCTCATTCCAACTCTGTGACCGAAGCCCTTTGTGGTTACTGTGACTGTGTTTCCCACTGCTGTTATGACAAACGCCGTGGAACGCAATCCTAAAAGCTGCCGCATTTGTGTGCCAGTATAATCCTGACCGCATATACGGATGCTGGCAACACCGCCGCCCTTTGTATAGGAAATATCTCCGATCCAGTCCCCTTGCAAAGATGCTTTATCGATGCTGATGCAATCTGCAAATTCCTGCAAGGTAAAGAAAACCGTATCCATATAATGGGCAGCTTTTTCCTCACCGGGACTGACTACAGACTGCAAATAAGGAACATCCGATCCCCAGACAGCCTGTGCATCCTCCGTTTTACCCCCGGAGCAGGAAAAATAGGTAGCATCGATCAGCGCACCGTTGTATGTTAACACCATACCCTGCGTCTGTAATACTGCATCTTCCACCTTATCAAACGCGATCTGCGTCCCGCCTTTTGCCATATAGTCCTCATAGGTACAAAAGGCCTGACAGCAGGATGGGTCCGTACAAATTGCCTTCTGGGAATGCTTTTCCTTGCCAAAATATCCCTTCAGCGCATAGGTTCGTGCAACGACGCCCTGCGCTTTCAGCGCCTCTTTTTCAAAATCCGCAGGCATTTCCGCAAGTACTACACAGGTAATGTATGCTTCCAGGTCCATTTGAACGATACTTCCATCCTTCATTAACACAGGAAGCTGAAAAGAGACCTGCGGCTTTTGCGTTGCCTGGGTCTGCTCTGTCACTTCCGGAAGCGTAGTTTCTTCCCTGTTGTCCTGCTCCGTTTTTTTCACATTCCGCGCCGTTTTCATAAAGATTGCGGGCACCAGAATTCCCAGTACGACTGCAAAAAGTATTCCTTGCTTCATCTTTCGCATATAAAATCACCCCAAAACATTTTATCAGTAACCTGGGGAAGATACTGGCGAAACCGGTTGTGCAATTTTGATTGATTGTCGTCTTTACTTGACATTATTCACTTGTAACTGTATAATTTATTATAAACTTTCTATGCTGGAATTGGAGCAAAATATGAAACGAGCCATACGAATCATTGTACCTATCCTGCTGGCAATTGCGATCGTCTTTTGCATGGCATGGTATCTGTTTTCTTACGACAGAGAATTTACAAGAGATATGCTTTTGCATAGCGCCCGCTATTTTGAAGGTAAGGGCAAGCACGAAACCTCCGCCTGGTTTTATAACCTTGCGTATAAGCAAGCCGGCAACAATGATCTGGTCGCAATAGAATTGGCACAGCAGCACAAGCAGGCAGGCAATTACACAAAGGCAGAATATGTCTTAAATCAAGCCATTGCTGAAGGTGCCAGTGAGGAACTGTACATCGCCCTTTGCAAAACCTATATTGAACAGGATAAGCTTCTGGATGCGGTTAAGCTTTTGGACACAGTATGCCGGGAAGACAGCACAGTTTCCCAATCCATAAAGGATGCCTTGCTGGAAAAGCGCCCTGCCGTGCCCACTGCAACACCTGATCCGGGATTTTTCAGCCAATATATTTCCGTTACTTTAGAAGCAGAAAGCGGCACACTGTATGCGAACCCCAACGGAGAATATCCCTCCGTCCTTTCCAATGCATATACACAGCCTATTTCTCTTGTGGCCGGTGAAAATGTTATTTACGCCGTTGCTGTTTCCGAGGAAGGCCTTGTCAGCCCTCTGGGCATTTTCGGCTATACGGTGGGCGGTGTCATTGAGGAAGTTCAGTTTGCGGACGCCTTGATGGAGGAAACAGTTCGCAACCTTCTGAACATTCCGGAAAATAAGGTCGTTCTTTCCAACGATCTTTGGAACATTACGGAATTTACCGTTCCGGACGGTGTTAAGGATTATTCCGATCTGAAGTATATGAAGGATCTTCAGAAGCTTGTGATCCATTCCGGCGCTTCCGGTCAGTTGGTAAACATTTCTGCAATGGCCCATTTGGAGGAGCTGCAGATCACCAGCACGCCTGTTTCCTCAGAGGAATTGGAGATCATCGGTTCTTTAAGCAAGCTGACCAAATTAACGCTAAGCAGCTGTGGCTTGTCCACCACCGCTGGGCTTACGAATGCAAAAAATATCACTTATCTGGATCTGAGTGGCAATACCATCCGTAATATTGACGCCCTTTCTGGTATGAAATTCCTCCAGGAGGTCAATCTCAGTGACAATGCGCTGACGGACCTGAAGGCACTGTCCTCCTGCACTTCCTTAAGTGTATTGAATGTGACCGGAAATTCCCTCACATCCATCTCGCCTGTTTGCAGCATCTCTAGGCTAACAAAGCTGTATGCAGACAACAACAATATCACCCAGCTGGAAAATCTGTCCCAGCTCACTTCCCTTACGGAGCTGACCCTTTCCTACAATCAGCTGACAGATATTTCCGCTATTGCCGCTGTTACTACCTTGAAAACACTGGATATTTCCAACAACGCAGTGGCAGATATCACAATGCTTTCTGCCCTTTCCCGTCTGACACATTTTAACTTCTCTTACAATCAGGTCGTAGAGCTTCCCCAATGGGATAAATCCTGCGCATTGGTTCGGATCGACGGCTCTCACAATCTGATTGCCAGCCTCGCCTCTTTGTCCGGACTGGAAAATCTTAATTCTGTATATATGGATTATAATGCAGAGATTTCTTCTGTTGTAGAGCTTGCAGATTGCCATGTACTGATCCTGGTATCTGTGTACGGAACCAAGGTTACAGAAGTAAAGCCCCTGACCGATCAAAGCATCGTGGTTCACTTCAACCCCACCCAATCATAATAAAACACTATGTCGGAGTGTGCAGTGCACACTCCGACATTACTTATAAAGCCTTCTGCTGTTAGGCGCAATCTCATTAAGTTAGTGTCTTTGCGAAACCAGTCCGCAGACTAGTCTCGGAATGACACATTCGTTAACTTAACGACACTGCTCCGAGGAGAATCCTTCTGGCGGACCGCCCCTACACAAAACGATCGGATTAATCGCCCTGACAGACTTGACTACGGTACGGCAATCCGATACAATCTAAGTACAGGAAAGATCTTTGCGCAACCGGTACAGCACACAGAACATCCCCTGTCTTCGAATTTCTAAGAAAATAGTAGAGCTGAATATAGAAAAATATTAGGAGACAAGAGAACATCCATGCCGTGATACCGCACACACGCCCAATGAACCCCTTATATGCTATACTGTAAGTGCGGGGTAAGACCGAGGGACGGTTTGTTGCAGCAAGCACGCCTGATAGAACATGGTCCGGCTTT
>JAZNDF010000120.1:0-9812 GCA_045587925.1 Faecousia sp. | reverse complement strand
CTACTCCCGCCTTTACCGAACCATCAAATTTCTATTTGACGAACAACCCAAAGCCTTCTCCTGGAGGAGAAGGTGGCAAAAATCGGCTCTTCGGAACCGGTTTTTGACGGATGAGGTGGTGAATCGAAAGGAAATTACACCTCATCAGTCAGCTGCGCTGACAGCTTCTCCTCAAGGAGAAGCCTTGGCGGGTGCGCAAACAGCCCGATAAACAGAATTTGACACGTTGAAAAGACGGAGGTGTCCTAAGACACCTCCGATTTTTTATTCGGTTTTCGGGCCGGCAGGCTTTCTGTGTCTGTAGCGGTGACGGCTCCGGTTTGATTTTTTAGGGGCATTGTCCGGTTCTTTTGCCTCCTGCTGGGGTTTTTCTGCAGGTTTTTCTGCTTTTGCAGGCTGCTCACCGGCAGGCTTCGGCTTATGGCTCTTCCTACGGCGGGAACGGCTTTTTGCAGGTGCTTTAGGTTCTTCCGGTGCTTCTTCAGGGGTCAAAACTTGCTGCTCTGCAATGGTTTCTTCGCTGTAACGGAATTTAATGGAATCTAAAACCATTTCTTCATTTTCCTGCTCTTTCCGTGCCCGCCGTTTGGCACCGGAAATGGGAGCAAGGTCTGCGGGAATCGGGGGATCGTTCTTCTTTGCCTTGCCGTTACGCAAAACAGCAATGTCGGTGTTTGCGTAAACACCGGTGTTTTCCAGAGCGCCCTCCAACTTGACCTTCACCCGCTGACGGAGCAGATCGATCTCCACAACCGTTCCTCTGCCGTCCGGTGTGTCCACAAGGGATTCCGGTTTTGGGCTGTTGCGGATCAGATATTCATAAGCATCCTGCTCATATTTCAGGCAGCACATCAGCCTGCCGCAAGTGCCGGAGATCTTGGTGGGATTCAGGCTCAGATTTTGGGTCTTTGCCATTTTAATGGAAACCGGCTGGAAGTCATCCAGGAAACTGGCGCAGCAGAAGGTTCTGCCGCAAATGCCCAGACCGCCCACCATCCGTGCCTTGTCCCGGACACCGATCTGACGCAGTTCGATACGGGTGTGGAAGGTGCTTGCCAGATTTTTCACCAGTTCCCGGAAGTCCACCCGCTCGTCGGCGGTGAAGAAGAACAGGATCTTGCTGCCGTCGAAGGAACATTCGGCGCTGACAAGTTGCATATCCAGTTTTAGTTCGTCGATCTGCTGGAGGCAGACCTGATAAGCCTTGCGTTCTTTCTCCTGATTTTCAGCGGCAACCTTTTGATCCTGCACATTGGCAAGACGGATCACCGGCCGCAGGGGAGAGACCAGATCTTTTTTGGGAATGGGGTGATTACCGGAAGCGCAGATGCCGTACTCCGGACCTCTGGCGGTGTCGATGATCACCGGATCACCGGGCTTGCAAGTGATTTTACCCGGATCAAAATAATAAACTTTCTGCCCGGGGCGGAACTGGATATCCACCACTTCCACGGTGCTGGGCGTCTGATTGTTTTGCTCGTTCATTGGTTAACTCCTTATCGCAGGGCCCATTCCAGATAGCCGCATACAGCGGCTACGGACACATTGCCCTGGGTATATTCAATGGATTTTTGCAGATGACGGATGGCGCTGTTTAGTTCCTGAGAACTGCGGGCGGTGCTGAGCATCTGCGCCGCAGGAGAAAGGGACTGCATCCCGTGACGGCTCACAAGGGCGCTTTCCAAAAGTTGCACCCATTCTTCAAAAACCGGAAGGATCTGTTCCCGCTTCCATTTTTCCATAGGAACCAGAACCTGCAGAAGGCCCACCCCATCTCTGGCGGCATAACTGCGGGCGAAATTTTCTGTCTGGGGGGTGATCGCCGTCCCGCTTTCCAGCAAGGACAGAGCCTGACCCAAATAGCCGCCGGATCTTGTGATCGCGCCGGCAAGTTGTGCCGGATCTGCTTCCGGAAATTTCTGGGACAAAACCCGCCGCAAAACCTGCTCCGGCAGGGCGTTTAAGGAAAGTTCCGTACTGCGGGAGCGGATGGTGGGGAGAATTTTCTCCGGATTTTCCGTCAGCAGCATATAAACGCCGTAACTGGGAGGTTCTTCTAAATTTTTCAGGAGGGCATTCATACCCTCAACCCGCAGATCCTGGGGGAAAATATAGATTTTTTTATCCGCTTCATTGGGGCGGATAAACATATCGTCCCGCATCTGGCGGACGATTTTGATCGCCACTTCCTTGTGTTCCGGATCGGTGACGGTGATCACATCCGGATGGTTATCAGAAAGTACTTTCCGGCAGGCGGGGCAAGTACCGCAGGGAATGTCCTCCCCTTTGCATATCAGCGCCGCGGACAGTAGTTTTGCAAGGGTGTGCTTGCCGGAACCCTTTGGGCCGGAGATCAGGTAAAAATGGGACGCACGACCCCGGCGGATGCTGCTGCGCAGATTGTCCTTGAGTCGTTCGTTGCCCAGCAGTCCCTCAAATCCCATACTGACCTCCAAAAGTTTTCTGATAATGTATTATAGCATATTTTTTTGCGGGTATCAACCTTCTGTGATTTCCCCGGCAAGGTTTTTCCGGAACAGATCCCGGATTTGGGCTGGATCCAGCCCCTGCCCAATGGCCCACATCAGTTTGGTCATAGCCCCTTCCGAAGTCATATCTTTTCCCGGAATTACGCCCATTTCCAGCAGGCGGTTGCCTACCTGATAGACCTTCAGGTCAGAACTGTCGTACAGGCACTGGGTAGTGACCACCACACTGACGCCTGCTTCCAAGGCCCGCCGGATGCCGGAAAGTCCCCGACCCAGCACATTAAAACCGCCCAGACCGAAGGCCTCGATCACAATGCCTTTAAATCCCAGTTCCAGAAGGGCGTCGAAGATCTCCGGCTGCAAACCGGGGGTCAGTTTCAAAAGGAAAACATCTTTGCTGATGGCCTCTTGCAACCGGGGCGTTCCCTGAATTTTGGGCAGAACTTTATCGTTTACCACCAGACCCTGGTGGGTAACCACCGCCGCATAGCGGGAGTTGACACTTTCAAAGGCGGCAAAATCCGATGCCCGCACTTTCACGGCCCGGCAGCCCAGCATTACTTTCCGGTCGAAGGCCACAAATACACCGGGATGTCCGGCGGCGGCCATGGAAAAGGCGGTGCGAAGATTGTCCGGTCCGTCGGAGAAGGGATCGGCAAGGGGTAGTTGGGAGCCGGTAAATACCACAGCAATGGGAATATTTTGGAGCATAAAGGTTACTGCGGAGGCAGTGTATGCCATTGTGTCTGTGCCGTGGGAAACCACAATGCCGTCATAATTTTCCTTTTGGGCAAAAATATGCTGGGCAATCTGCTGCCATTCCTCCGGACGGATGTTGGAGGAGTCCAGGCACATTACATCCTGCACAGAAATGTCATAATAATCCCCAAGCCGGGCGATCTGCTGCTGCATAACCCGGGAATTGCGAGGCTCCAGACCTTCCTCTCCGGGCAGGCAGGCAATGGTGCCGCCGGTGGTCAGAAGCAGGATCCGTTTCTTTTGTTCCATAATATTCTGCCTTCTCTTTCTGGTTTTCCAGTTTCCATTATAACTTCATAAAATCAAAATAGCAAGAAAAAACAATTTACAATGAAAAAGGGGTCGGAAAGAAACTAAAATGTTTATTCAGAGCATACATTTCCAACAAATGAAGGAGGCAGTCCGAACTGGACTGCCTCCCCTTAGTTTTCCGTTGTTTCCTGTGGGACCAGGAGTTTGGCTTTATTTTTTCCTGCCAGTTTGTACATTACCGGGTACAAAAACAGCAAAGCACCGGTGCCCACGGCACAGATCCAGAAGAACAGGTCATAAGAACCGGTTTTATCGAAGATCAGATTTGCAGTAGGTCCGGAAACAATACCTGCCACAGAGATGACAGCCATCACGATGCTCAGGCAGGAAGCCTGTGCCTGATAGCCAAACAGCGCCGATGACAGCAGCGGCACCATCACACTTGTTAGTGGCAGGGACGCGGAGAAGATGATCACTGTGACCAGCGCCAGAGAGGTGGAACTTACAAAGGGGAACAAGGCAGCGCCCACAGCAGTGCAGGCAAGGCAGAACATCGTTACCCATTTTGCACCGATTTTATCGGAGAAAAAGCCACAGCCAAATTTCACAGCCGCAAGTACCAGCATCATGGTACTTTGCATTTTGGCTGCCTGGGTGGCAGTCAGCCCCTGGTCCTGCAAGTGGGGGATGATGATCGCCAGAATACCGCCGGAAAAGAAGCAGGAAAGAAAAGTAAATAGGATCATTAAGTAAAATTCCGGAGCCCGGCGCATTTGCTGAAAAGTATAGCCGATCCAGTGGTCGCTTCCTTCTTTTTTCTTAACAATGCGTTGGCCGTCGCCAAAGGCCTTCAGGCCTTTTTCCTCCGGGCGGTCACGGACGAGAATCAAAATCAGCGCGGCCACAATACCCATCAGCACTGCGGCGGTCAGAAAAGCGCTTTTCCAGCCGGACCGTTCAATAATGCCGGATAACACAAGGCACATCAGACTGCCGCCCAAGCCGGTGGCGGCGGTGACGGTACCCAAAACCGCGCCCTGATGGCGGTGAAACCAGGTGTTGATGATCCGGGGAGGACCGGAATTGATGCACACGCCGTCTGCAAGACCCCAGATCACACAGCCGATGCAATACAAAAGCATACCGTTACTGCCGGAAAGAATACACAAAGCAATAATGCCTACCAGCAAAAAGGCAAACACAGACTTGCGGTAACCGAACCGCAAGAGAACGGCACCGGATAAAAATGTACCCAGAACACTGGAGATGGCTTTCAGGCTGGTGGCAATGGAAAACACACTGCGGGAAACCCCAAAATCCTGGGAAACCGGTAGGAAGAACAAGGTTGCAAAGTTGTTGTTTGTGCCCCCGTGGATGGTCAGTTGCAAAAGAACCAGTACCACGATCAGCCAGTGATAATGTTTTTTAACAAAAGACATACCGGATACCCCTTCCCATGTAATCAGGTTCATTATATTGTAATATACAGGAATGTCAATATCGATTTTTTGCTTATATAAAACACTTCAAACCGCCGAATAAGGTTGCAAATTTTCCAATCTGGGTGTAAAATGATTTATAGAATATTTTCCCTGCAAATTTCTGTTTGACGAACAGGCAATTAAAACGCATGTCATTGCGAACCAGTGCGCACACTGGTGTGGCAATCTCCTGGTACAAGGCTGGTTTTTGAGATTGCCACGTCGCTTCGCTCCTCGCAATGACACGGTTTTTGATAGTCTGTGCAGCTAACCAACTGACCAATAAACAGTAATTTGACAGCGATTACTACAAAACAGACAGGAGAAATACTATGGAAAAGGTTTATGATCTGGCGATCATCGGCGGTGGGCCGGGGGGTTACACCAGTGCCCTGTATGGGGCAAGGGCCGGTCTGTCCACTTTGGTTTTGGAGCAGCTTTCTGCCGGCGGTCAGATGGCACTGACCCATCAGATCGACAACTACCCCGGTTTTCCCGATGGGATCGATGGTTTTGAACTGGCAGAGAAAATGCAATCCCAGGCGGAGCGCTTCGGGGCAAAAACGGAATATGTCCAGGTCATAAAGGCAGAGCTTCTGGCAGAGCCCAAGGTGCTGGAAACCACCGGGGGAACCTTTTACGCAAAGGCAGTGGTGATCGCCACCGGTGCAGAGCCCAGCCGGCTGGGCGTGCCCGGTGAACAGGAAATGACCGGTCGGGGCGTTCACTACTGCGCCGCCTGTGACGGAATGTTCTATAAGGACAAGACGGTGGTGGTGGTAGGCGGCGGCAATTCTGCGGCGGCAGATGCGATGCTGTTAAGCAGGGTGGCAAAGCAGGTCATTATGGTCCATCGGCGGGATACGCTCCGTGCCACGAAAATTTACCACCAGCCCCTGCAAAATGCCGCCAATGTGCAGTTTGTGTGGAACAGCACGGTGGAGGAAATTTTCCACAGTCAAAAGGTCACCGGTGTCCGCATTGCAGATGTGCAGACAGGCACCCAAAGGGAAATTGCCTGTGACGGCGTGTTTGTGAGCATTGGCAGAAAGCCGGCAACGGCGCTTTTTACCCAACTGGCACAGGATGAAAAGGGCTATATCCTTGCGGATGAAAGCACAGATACCAGCATCCCCGGTGTATACGCAGTGGGGGATGTGCGCACAAAGCTTTTGCGGCAGGTGGTCACTGCGGTCGCCGACGGGGCAGTGGCAGTGCACCGGGCGGAAAATTTTTTGCAAAAATGATACGAATATACAATGCCGGGGATTTACATCTCCGGAAAAAGCAGGTATGATATAAAAGTGTTGGGAGGTGTGGCGATGAAGCGTTGGCTGAATAATTTACTGATCGCGGTTTTTGCCGCCGTTTTTGTTGTCAGCGGCGTCATCTTACTGCGCCACTGCATCGGTATCCGGGAAAATAAGGAGACCTATGACCAGCTGGCGCAAATGGTGGAGCAGGCGCGCCCGAAGCCGGAAGAGACTGCGCCGGTGGAGGAAACAGAGCCTTCTCCTACGGAGGAGACACAGCCTCCGGAGGTGGTGGAGAAAAGCAAGGAAATTTTACCGGAATATGCCCAGCTGTATGAAATGAACAGCGATATGGTGGGTTGGCTGTCCATCGAGGGGACCAATGTGAATTACCCGGTGATGCAGACGCCCCAGGAGCCAAATTACTACTTATATCGGGACTTTTATAAAAATTCCAGCAGAGGCGGCTGTCTGTACGCCCAGGAGCGCTGTGACATCAATAAGCCCTCAGACAATATCACCATATACGGCCATAACACCAGAGGCGGCGCGATTATGTTCAATGCCCTGAACGGCTACACCAAAAAAAGCTTCTGGGAAAGTCACCGCTACATCCGCTTCGACACCCTTACAGAGCGCCACACCTATGAGGTGATCGCGGTGTTCAAGATCTCTGCAAACAGAGACGACGGCTTTGCCTACCACGAGTTTGTAGACGCCGACAGTGAAGAAAAATTTGACGACTTTGTGAGAAGATGCAAGGATCACGCCTTTTACGATACAGGCCTGACCGCCGTTTACGGAGATAAGCTCATCACCCTGTCCACCTGCGAATATACCCTGAGCAACGGACGGCTGGTGGTGGTCGCCAAGAGAATAGAAGAATAAGGAGTAAAGAAATGTTTGAAAATGTGAAAGCAATGTGCCAAAGCTTTCTGAAAATGGGCGTACCTTATTTTGATGTGGTCATCTATAAGGACGGCAAGGAAATTTTGCGGTATATGGACGGTTTTGTGGATGTGGAAAACAAGATCCCGCCCACCGGCAAGGAGTGGATCAATGTCTATTCCAGCTCCAAGCCTGTTACCGTGACCGCCGCTCTGCAGCTTTGGGAAAAAGGCCTGTTCGATCTCAATGACCCCCTGAGTAAGTACCTGCCGGAATACAAGGAAATCACTGTGCAGACGGAAAATGGCATCGTTCCTGCCAAAAATCCCATTTTGATCTGGCACCTGTTTACGATGACAGCCGGCTTTGACTACAGTCTGGAGGGCGACTGGCTGGAAGCCCTGCGGGAGAGAACGGACGGCAAATGCCCCACAAGAGAGGTCGCACGGGCACTGGCAAAGAAGCCCCTTTGCTTTGAGCCGGGCACGGATTATCGATACAGCCTTGCTCACGATGTACTGGCGGCGCTGGTGGAAGTGATCTCCGGTCAGAAATTTAACGATTATGTAAAAGAAAATATTTTCAAGCCTATGGGTATGACCCGTTCTGACTTCCTGGCACCTGTGGAGCAGACAGATGTTTGCTACCGGTTTAACAAGAATGAACAGTCCATCCAGAGGGTGACCAAATGCGATTACCGTTTCGGTCCTGAGCACGCCAGCGGCGGTGCAGGACTTGTTACCTGCGTGGATGACTATATTAAATTTGCAGAGGGTCTGCGTACCTTTAAGCTCCTGAAAAAGGAGACCATAGAGTTGATCGATAAGAACTGGCTGACCCCTGCCCAGCACGAAAACTTCGGTCACAAGGTAAATTATTACTACGGCCTGGGTATGCGTTCTGCAAAGCCCGGCACCCCCAGAGCGGACTTCGGCTGGGGCGGTGCGGCAGGTACGATGATGAATATAGACATCCCCCACGGCATTTCTGTGTTCTATTCCCAGCACCTGCTGGCGTCTCCCAATCACGCAATGCGTACCCGCGTGTACGATGCGCTTTTGAAGGATCTGGGCTACGATCTGGAAGTGAGTATTCCGGCTGTAGAAGAGAATAATATTACTTATTAAGCTGTTTTATCTTGTGTTTTATTGCCGCCTGTGCTACAATATATAGTATTAAACGAGGGGACAGGTAATGCAATGAAAATAAAGACAAAGCACCTCTCCTACGGCAGGGTTATAAAGCTGGAAAGGCCGAAAAGCCGCAAGCCCCACAAGCCTGTGTGGCTACTGCAGCTTTTTGTGCGCCTGTTATCTGCGTTTGAACTGATGTCCACCAAATTTTCCTACCGGACCTGCGGTATGGAAAGGCTGGGCAAAAAAGAGCCCTGCCTGATCCTGATGAACCACTCCTGTTTTTTGGATATGAAGATCGCGTCGAAGATCTTTTTCCCCCGGCGATACGCGATCGTCTGCACAAAAGACGGTTTTATTGGCAGATCCCGGATCCTGCGCTGGCTTGGCTGTATTCCCACCACAAAATTCCATAGCGATATGATCCCCATCCGGGATATGGAGTATATGCTCAAGAAGAAAAAAACCAGCGTGCTGATGTTCCCAGAGGTCAGCTATTCCTTTGACGGACGGCAAACGCCCCTGCCCCGGAAATTGGGGGCACTGCTGAAAAAGCTGGATGTTCCCGTGGTGACGGTGATCACCCGCGGTGCCTTTGCAAGGGAGCCTCTGTATAACGGCTTGCAGAAGCGCAAGGTCAAGGTCTCGGCAGATGTGACCTATTTGCTGAGCCCGGAGGAGATTCGCAAAAAGTCTGTCCGGGAGCTGGACAGCATACTCGATGAAGCCTTCGATTATGATAATTTTGCCTGGCAGAAGGAAAACAATGTGCAAATTAATGAGCCCTTCCGTGCAGACGGCCTGAACCGGGTCCTGTACCGGTGCCCCCACTGCAGAAAAGAGGGGCGGATGGAAGGCAAGGGCACATTGCTTACCTGCCGGAGCTGCGGGAAGGTCTATGAGCTGACCCCGCTGGGGGAGCTGCAGGCGCTGAACGGTCAGGCGGTGTTCACCCACATTCCCAACTGGTATGCCTGGCAGCGGGGGCTTTTGCGCGACGAGCTGGAAAACTGTACTTATCGGCTGGAAGCAAAGGTGGACATTGCGGTGCAGGTGGATTATAAAGCCCTTTACTTAGTGGGCAACGGCACACTGGTGCACGATGAAAACGGATTTCACCTGACCGGCTGCCACGGAAAGCTCCGCTTTACCCAAGGTCCCCTGGTAAGCTACAGCCTTAACTGTGACTACCACTGGTACGAAATGGGAGATGTGATCTGCATCGGCAACAGGGAAGTGCAGTATTACTGCTTCCCCAGAGGCAGTGGAGATGTGGTCACCAAGGCGCGCCTGGCAACAGAAGAGCTTTATAAAATGAAAAAATACATACAAAAAGAAGGGTAGCGACTGCTGCCCTTTTTTTTTCGAAGACAACCAAATTCTTGTTTGACGCACAGTTTTGATTTATGCAGGGGCTACCAACAATCCCTTCTCCCGGGGAGAAGGTGCCCCGAAGGGGCGGATGAGGAATGCGGGCGGTAGGCTCACATTTACTGCATAGTTGCAGACTTTTTCCGTGTCTCACTGCACGCCGTTCCTCATCAGTCAGCTTCGCTG
>JAZNDF010000119.1:0-36520 GCA_045587925.1 Faecousia sp. | reverse complement strand
AAATTTTGTATAATTCCTGTTCAACGCACAGCTTAAATACTTTTTCGCACAATTTGGCAAGGGAATTCCTAAGGGGGAAGCGGAAAACGAGTTAGATACTGTAAAAGCCGATCCGCTTCCCTCTTAGGCCGTCTGGGGAGTCCGAGGGCCATACGGGAGGTCCTCGGCGGGTCTTTGCATACTTTCTCACCGGAGAGAAAGTATGATTTTCCCTTGCTGTTAGGAGATTGCCACGCCCCGTTGGGGCTCGCAATGACACGATCATCGACAGCTTTTTGGTCTTAATTTAAGGCGGAAGTAAACCAACGCCCTTTAGCGGGCGGCAGATTGCCGCCCCTACAATTCGTGCCGCAGGCATATCGCATTGAAAATATATCGCACGCCGAAGGCGTATATCGCAAATCCCAAAGGGATTTATATCGCTATAAAAAAGGGAGATGTTCAAAGACATCTCCTTTTTTATACTTATCTATGGCTTCCCAGGTAGAACAGTGCCAATGTGCCGGGGCCGGAGTGGGAGCCGATCACCGCGCCGGTATAATAAATGAGCACTTCCTTCACACCGTACTTTTCCTTTACCAGCTTTTCCAGATACTGCGCGTCCTCCAGGCAGTCGCCGTGGCAGATGAACACCGTATCGTTTTCGCCGGGCAGCTGGGTCTGACCCATTTTGGCAGCAAGGGCTTCGATGGATGCCTTTCTGCCCCGCGCCTTGGAAATATTGATCAGGTGGCCTTCGTTATCCACATGGAGCACCGGCTTGATCTGGAGCATCGTGCCCAGCAGCGCCGTAGCGGCACTTACCCGACCGCCCCGCTTCAGGTACATCAGATCGTCCACCGTAAACCAGTGGCACAGGTTCAGCTTATGGCCTTCGCACCATTCGGTCAGCTGGGCAAGGGACAGACCCTCGTCCCGCTTTTTGCAGGCGTACCACACCAGCAGGCCCTGACCCAGGGATGCACACAGGGTATCTACCACATTTACCGTCCGTCCCGGATATTTTTCCATCAGCTCATTGGCGGCGATCACCGCAGACTGATAGGTGGTGCTCAGACCGGAGGAGAAGGCCATCACCAAAGCATCCTCGCCGCCTTCCAGCACCGGCTCGATAATACGGCTCCAGCCATCGGGATTGGCGGCAGCGGTGGAGGCGATCTCACCGGCCCGCAGACCCACATAGAACTCCTTCAAAAAGCCTTCTGACAGATCGGTGTACTCCTTGCCCTGATAATTCAGTGTCAGGGGGATCATAGAAAGGTCCAGCTGATCGTACATAGCCTCCGGGAAGTCACAGCAGGAATCGGTGATGATACGGTAAGACATAATGAAAACTCCTTAAAAATACTTTACAATATCTGGCAGTTGAAATATAATATAATATATTTCCCAGATGCTGACTATCTTAGCACAAACCGCGCCAAAAGTGTTAGCCACATAAGGGAGAAATGGGGAAAATCGCGGAAACAGGCAGTGGAATTGGAACTCTACTGCCGGTAGAATTCCTTCGGGAGGTAAGAATGACAAGGCTTTTGCTGAATATTTTTGTAAAAAACCATACAGATACCCGATCTGCCGCCGTTCGGGGAAGGATCGGAAAGCTGTCGGGAACCACGGGCATTGTGTGCAATGTGCTTTTGTTTGCGGTGAAGCTGTTCGCGGGACTTCTCAGCGGCTCTGTGTCCATTATGGCAGATGCGGTAAACAACCTGTCCGATGCGGCAAGCTCCGTAGTCACCCTCATCGGCTTTAAGCTGGCGGAAAAGCCTGCGGACAAGGACCACCCCTACGGCCACGCCCGGTATGAATACCTGTCCGGCCTTGCGGTGGCAGGAATGATCCTGGTGATCGGCTTTGAGCTGGGAAAATCCTCGGTGCAGAAGATCCTTGACCCCACAGCCATCGATTTTTCCCTGCCGGTGCTGACCGTGCTGGCGGTGTCTGTGCTTGTGAAGCTGTGGCTTTGCATCTTCAACCGCAAGCTGGGAAAGAAAATATCCTCTTCTGCCTTGCTGGCGACCGCCACGGACAGCCGCAACGATGTGATCGCCACCACCGCCGTCCTGGCGGCAGGTCTGGTGGAGAAATTTTCCGGCTGGCGGGTGGACGGCTATATGGGCGCGGCAGTTGCCCTGTTTATTCTGTACAGCGGCGGCAAAATGGCAAAGGAGACCATCAGCCCCCTGCTGGGAGAAAATGCCAGCCCGGAGCTGCGGAATTTGATCATGCAGACCCTGCAAAATGAGCCGCTGGTGCTGGGCTATCACGACCTGATGGTCCACGATTACGGTCCCGGTCAGCGCTTTGCCAGCCTGCACATTGAGATGGACCGGAAGGAAGACCCCCTTTTGTGCCACGAGATCATCGACGATATCGAGCGCACCTGTCTGCGGGAGCACAATGTACATCTGGTGATCCATTATGACCCGGTGGCAGTGGGCGATCCCCAGGTGGACAGCCTGCGGGCAGTGGTGGAGCAGGTGCTGCAGCAAACGGATGAACGGATGTCAGTTCACGATTTTCGTATGGTTCCGGGCACGGGGCATACCAATCTGGTGTTTGATGTGGTGATCCCTATCCAGTGGAAAAACCGTCAGGACGCGATCCGTCAAAGTATAGATGAGGCTCTGGCGGCGCTGGATCAGGGGGTTTATCATACGGTGATTACCTTCGACCCGGAGGAGTTCAACTAAAAAATGCTGGACAGAAACTCCTCCGGCTGGTATAATAGAGGAAAATAATAAAAAGGGAGTGTGTCCCAATGAAATGTCCGTTTTGCGGCGATCAGGAAAGCAAGGTCGTGGATTCCCGCCATTCTGAGGACGGTTTGAGCATTCGCCGCCGTCGGGAATGTTTTGCCTGTCAGCGCCGGTTTACAACTTATGAGATCGTGGAAAGCCTGCCGATCATTGTGGTCAAGCGGGATGGCTCCCGTCAGGGCTTCGACCGGAACAAGATCCTTAACTCTATGGTCCGGGCATTCGACAAGCGGCAGGTGACGATGGCACAGCTGGACCGGATCGCCACCGAGATCGAGCAGACCATCCAGAACACCCTGGAGCGGGAGGTCAGCACCGACAAGATCGGCGAAATGGTTATGGAGCGCATCAAGCCTCTGGACGAGGTCGCCTACATCCGCTTTGCCTCTGTTTACCGCCGTTTCCAGGATGTAAGAAGCTTTGTGCACGAGATCAATCAGTTTCTGGAAGAGAAATAAGGAGCGCGTATGAATAAGATCACCGGATTTTTGGACGGTCTGGATCTGTCAAAATTGGTGCCTGAGCTGGCGGAGCTGCTGGGGAAGGTCAAGTCGGTTGCCGGCTGGGCGGTTTTCCTTTGCCCGATGCTGGTGCTGACCCTCGGCGTGATTTACTTTTTCAAGCCGCCGAAGGAAGCAAATCACGGCTTTGGCTTCCGCACCTATTTCGGAATGGGCAGTATTCAGGCGTGGCGGTATACCCAGCGCTTTGCCGGGCTGGTATATATGGGCGTGGGCAGTATCCTTACCATTGTAATGGGTATCATTTGCCTGACCTTTGGAGGCAAGGATGCGGCATTGGTCCTGGACCGGGCAGTCAAGTGCCTGATCTGGGAGATCGTGCTGATCTTTGCGGCCTGGCTGACGGTCGTGATCCATATCACCCTGCGTTACGATAAGGACGGCAACCGCCGTAAAAAATGAAACATAAAAAAGGAACGGCCTGCGCCGTTCCTTTTTGTATTTTCTGTTATCCCAACAGGACATCGGTGATCAGCATTACGCAAAAGCCAACCAAAAGGGCATAGGTCGCGCCCCGTTCACTGCCGTGGGCGTGGGTTTCGGGGATCATTTCGTCGCTGATCACATAGAGCATCGTGCCGCCGGCAAAGGCCAGGGCAAAGGGAAGCACTGCGGCGGAAATGCTCACCGCAAAGTAGCCCAGCAATGTGCCCAGGACCTCCACAAGTCCCGTGGCCGCGGCGATCAGGAATGTCCGTTTCGGAGCGATCCCCGCCGCCAGCATAGGTCCGATAATCACCATTCCTTCGGGGATGTTCTGCAGTGCGATACCGCCGGCAACTGCCAGGGCTTCCGCATTGTTTCCGGAGCCGAAGCCCACACCGGCGGCAATGCCCTCCGGCAGATTGTGAATGGCAATGGCGGTCACAAACAGGAGAATTTTATTGAGCTTTACCGTTCCCTCCGGATGGCTTTCCTGATCCACACCGCTGAGCTTGTGCAAATGGGGCACAAGCTTATCGAACAGGTTCAGGGAAACCGCACCGCAGAAAATGCCGGCGATGGCATATAGCAGACCGAATTTTCCCCCGTGCTCCACAGAAGGAAGGATCAGACCCATCACCGCCGCCGCCAGCATCACACCGGCGGCAAAGGACAAAACGATATCGCTGAATTTGTGGGAAATGTTCTTAAATACAAAGCCCAGGGCGGTACCGAGTACGGTCGCCCCGCCAACGCCCAGAGCAGTGAGAAGTACCAGCTGCATAGAAAACCTCCTGAATAATGCTTAATTCTTAATGCTTAATGCTTAATGTGTCTAACTGTCACTGTCAACTCGTTAATGTGCCGAGGAAAGGGGACGCAGGGCACTGTACTCATCAAATCGGGTATCGTACAAAGTGGTCACGAACACCAGCTGGATCAGCGGGTCGGAAACGCCGGAGGCCTCCACCGCCTGATTGATGCCGGAGGGCTCTACATTTTGCAGGTACAGCCGGCAGCGGCCTTCCGGCAAGGTAAAGTTGCTTCCCATAAAGGAAATGGCAAAATTGCCCCCGGAGCAGGAGGTTACAACGGTATTGGCGGCAGTGGTCAGGGCCTGCTGTCTGTCGCCTTCAAAGTAGATATTGTCGCTTTCCGGGATGGAAAAATCTGTAAGCAGAACCTCGTGGAAGCCCAGAGCTTTCAGCTCGTTTACCGATTGGGTCAGGTAATTGAGCGTACCGCCGGAAGCGGGGTTGAGCCAGTAACAGCCCTGATCGTCCATCCACAAATAGCCGCGGCTGGAGTGATGGATGCCGTCTACCGTGTGGTGCAGACCGTATTCCCGGTCCCGCAGGGCGGGCATACTGGCAATGGTGTACATACCGCTTTTTTTCAGCCAGCGGATAAATTCGTCCATAGCCTCGGCATCGATATTGGCACTGCGGGTCTGGCTGACAGCGGAGGAATAGTAAAATCCGCCACGGATATTTTTCACACTTACCATAACGGCAGTACCCACAGGCAGAGCCTTGATATCCGCCTTCACCTGCTCCATATTCTCCGCCAGGGCAGACTCCTCCACATAGTAGCCGATCAGGGGACCCAGTTCGGTGCCGGTCAGGGCAGCGGCATCGTTATAGGTGATGACAACGGTCTCACCGGGCTCCGGCTCGACCGCCGGCTGTCCGGCAGGAATTTCCTCCGACAGGGAAAAATCGATATTTGCCCCATCCTGGGTGTAGATCACATAGCGGCTGAGCCAGAACATCCAGCCTGCCCAGAAAAGCACTCCCACCAGCACAGCCACCAGCAGTATCACAACGATCCGCCGCAGGGTTCGCCGGGTGCGATAGGGTATATTCATAGCGGTCTCCTTCCGGCGCAAACACAGCGCCATTCTTCCTTTTCGAGAATTTTGTGCACCTGCAGACCTGCCTGTGCCAATGCGCTGAGCACATCGGGAAGTCTGCTCTCCAGAATGCCGGATAAGATCAGACGGCTGTCACTGTCCAAAAACCGGGGCAAGATCGGAGCAAGCCCGATGATCACATCCGCAACGATATTCACAAGCACCACATCGTAGCGGTTTTGCATCAGCTGCTCCATCAGATGCGCATCGGCAGTGACATTGCCGGTCAGCGCGGTAAATTCCGGGGCGGAAAAGCCGTTATAGGCGGCATTTTCCCTGGCGATGTCCTCCGCCTTGGGGTCAATATCCACACCCACAGCGGTTTTTGCTCCCAGCCGCAGGGCGGCAATGGACAAAATGCCACTGCCACTGCCCAGGTCCAGACAGCCGGCGCCGTCAAACACCGCCTTTTCCATAGCCTCCAGCACCATCTGGGTGGAGGGATGGGCGCCGGTGCCGAAGGTCAGACCCGGATCCAGGATCACCGGAAGGCGGCCATTGGTATCTGCATCCGCCAGCCAGCAGGGCAGGACCACCAGACGGTCACCCACCTCCTGGGGGGGATAATTTTCCTTCCAGCTTTCCTCCCAGTCGGTTTCCGCCAAAGGCGCAAGGGTCATTTTCAGGGGTCCCAGACGGTCATCCCTTGCCCGCAGAGCCTCCAGCAAGGCCTCCAGCCGGGCAAGCCCTTCCTTGTCTGTGTCCTCCAGATATAATTTAATGTGAGAAAGTCCCTGCAGATGGGATTGAAGGGTCTCATCGATATAATCCCAGTATGCCCGGTTCTCATCCAAAAAGCTTTCAAATTCTGCCTGATCCTCCAGCACCAGATCGTCAAAACCGCCGGCAGTCAGCGCCGCGGCCACCTGATCGATCTTCCCGGAGGCAGTGTTAACGGTAATTTCCAGCCACATAATTTTCTCCTTGGTCGTGTTGCCTTTATTTTACCCCAAAGCAAGCAAAATGGCAACCACTAAAACGATAATGCAAAATGCAAAGTGCAAAGTGCAGAATGCTTAATGCTTAATGATTTTTCCGAGGGTATCGTACCTGTGCGTCATTTTGCATTTTGCATTGTTTATCGGGCAACCGCCCGATAAACAGGAACATATGCGGAAGAAAAATTTTCGCGGGAGACTTCCTATTTGTACAAATTTAGTATATAATAAGGAAAATGATTGAAGCAGGAGATTGTATGATCCAGGTTTTTGAATTATATCCCGGTGTGATGCTGCGGTGCTTCCGGTCAGACCGCTTTAAGCAGGGCTGCCTGAGCCTGCAGTTTCTCCGCAGGATGTGTGCGGAGGAAGCGGCGCTTAACGCCCTGATCCCCGCCCTTTTACTGCGGGGCACCGAAAGCTGTCCCGACTTGCGGGCGATCACCCTGCGGCTGGATGATCTGTATGGCGCGGCCGTGGGCACCCAGGTGCGCCGTGTGGGCGATTATCAGACCACCGGCCTGTACTGCAGCTTTATGGAAGACGCCTACGCCCTGCCCGGCGATCAGGTTTTGGAGCCGATGGTGGCATTTCTGGGAGAGCTGCTCTTTCAGCCCGCGCTGGAGGACGGTATCTTCCGCACGGATTTTGTGGAAAGCGAAAAGCGCAATCTGATCCTTGCCATCGAAGCCCAGCGAAACGACAAGCGGGTTTACGCCGGCAGCCGCCTGCTGGAGGAAATGTGCAGACACGACAGCTTCGGCATCCCCCGTCTGGGCACCAAGGCGGCTGTGGAAGCCATTACCCCCGAAGGCGCCTATGCCCACTATGAAAAGGTGCTGAAAAAAAGCCCTGTAGAAATATTCTATGCAGGTTCGGCAAAACCGGAACAGGTAGCCGCGCTGATCAAGCCCTTGTTTGCCCGGACACAGAGGGATCCCGGAGACCTGCCGCCCCAGACAGGCTTTTCCGATCCCCCCGGCGGAAGCCACACAGAAACGATGGATGTGGCCCAGGGGCGCCTGTGTATGGGCTTTGTGACCCCCATCACCCTGCGGGATGAGGCCTTTGCCGCGATGCAGGTGGCCAATGTGCTGTTCGGCGGGGGTATGACCAGCAAGCTGTTTATGCAGATCCGGGAAAAGCAGTCCTTGTGCTACGACATCGGCTCCGGCTATCAGGGCAGTAAGGGCATTGTGACTGTGACCGCAGGCATCGATTTTGACAAGGAAGAAGATGTAAAGGGGCAGGTGCTGACCCTTTTGGAGCAGTGCGCCAGCTGTGACTTTACAGATGAGGAGCTCACCGCCGCCAAGCAGGCACTGATCAGCCAGCTGCAGGGCGTCCACGATGCGCCCGGCTCCATCGAAAATTACTATGTTTCCGGTGTGCTCAGCGGACTGAACAAGACCCCGGAGGAATATATCCGGGCAGTGGAAGCGGTGACGGCTGAGGCTGCGGCAAATGCCGCCGGCTCACTGCATCTGCACACCCAATACTTTTTGAAGGGGGTGCAGTGATGGAAGTACGCAATTACCCGGAGGTAAAGGAGACGGTATTGTGGCAGGTGCTCCCCAACGGGCTGACCGTTGCCATTGTGCCCCGTCCGGGCTTTACCCGGAAAATGTGCTATTTTGCCACGGATTTCGGCTCTATCCATACCCAATTTTCCATTGACGGAACAGAATATACCGTACCTGCCGGCATTGCTCACTATCTGGAGCACAAGCTTTTTGATATGCCGGGGCGGGATGTTTCCGCGGAATTTGCGGCGCTGGGCGCGTCGGTCAACGCCTTTACCAGCTATGATATGACCGCCTACCATTTTACCTGCACCGAGCATTTTGAAGATGCCCTCCGGCTTTTGCTGGAATTTGTTTCCACCCCCTACTTTACCCAGGAGTCGGTGCAAAAGGAGCAGGGCATTATCGGTCAGGAGATCGGTATGAACGAAGATGCCCCGGATATGCAGATCTTTGAAAGACTGATGCAGGGGATGTACCGGACCCACCCCATTAAAGAACCGATCCTGGGAACGGTGGAGAGCATTTCCCGGATCACGCCGGAAGCCCTTACCCTGTGCCATCGGGCGTTCTACCGGGCGGACAATATGCTTTTGTGCATCGTAGGCGATGTGGATGCCCAGGCGGTCAGTAAGATCGCCTTGCAAATTGTTCCCAAAGCACCTGCAGAAAGGGTTTCCACCCCCCGGCACTGGCAGGAGAATATGACCTGCCCCCAAGTCTGTCAGAAATGGCAGATGGAGGTGGCAATGCCCACCTTCCAGCTGGGCTTTAAGTGCCGTCCATCGGACAGAGGAGAAGAGGCTGTCCGACGGGAGCTTGTGGGTGAGCTGGCGGCAGAGGTGCTGTTTGGAGAATCCTCACCCCTATATTTAAGACTATACGAACAGGGCCTGATCGATGCCTCCTTCGGCGGCGGCTTTGAGACCGTGGAGGGTATGGCAATGCTCACCGCCTCCGGTGACAGTGAAGACCCGGAGAGTGTGCGGGATGCCATATTGCAGGAGGCTTCCCGGCTGACGGAGACAGGCATTGAGGAAGCGGCACTTTTGCGGATGAAGCGCAGTGCCCTGGGACGGAGAATTCGTGCGCTGGACAGCTTTGATTCTGTATGCTTCCGCATTTGCGCCTACTACTTCTCCGGCTTTGACTATTTCCGTTTTCCTGCCCTGTATCAGGCAGTGACCCAGCAGGAAATTCTACAGTTTCTGAAAGAAACTGTAAAAACCGACAATATGAGCCTGTCGGTAATCTACCCTAAGGAGGAAGCTATATGAAATATTCCACCATTTCCTTCCCGTCCCTGGGCATCCAGTGGAATCCCGGAAGATACCTTGAGATCGGTAACTTTCGCATTTATTACTATGCCATTATCATTGCCCTGGGCGTTTTGCTGGCGATCTTCTACGCAATGCGCAGAAGCAAGCAGTTCGGTCTGAAGGACGAGGACCTGCTGGACGGCGTGCTGTGGATCCTGCCCTTTGCCATTATCTGCGCCCGCGCTTATTACTGCGCGTTCTACTGGGAAGAGGGCGGCTACGGAGACGACCTGCTTTCTGTGCTGTATATCTGGAAGGGCGGTCTTGCCATTTACGGCGGTGTGATCGGCGCGGCACTGGGCATTTTGCTCCATTGCAAAATCAAGAAGATCAGCCTGGGCGCCACACTGGATATCGTGGCACTGGGCTTTCTGATCGGTCAGGCCATTGGCCGCTGGGGGAACTTCTTTAACCGGGAAGCCTTTGGCGGAGAAACCGACTCCTTCCTGCGGATGGGTCTGTTGAACGCCGCCGGGGAAGTGGAGTATCATCACCCCACCTTCCTGTATGAGTCCCTGTGGAATCTGGCAGGCTTTGTGCTGCTGCATTTCCTGTCCAAAAAGCGCAAGTATGACGGGCAGATCGCCCTGGGCTATGTTGCCTGGTACGGCGCGGGCAGAACCGTGATCGAAGGTCTGCGGACGGACAGCCTTTACTGGGGTCCCTTCCGGGTCAGCCAGCTTCTGGCGGCAGTCAGCTGCTTTATCGCAGTGGCGGTCCTGCTGTGGCAGTCCTTCCGTCCCCATAATCGGAAAGATCTGTATGTAAATAAAATCACACAAGTCACACAAGAAATTCAAACACAAGAGGTGCAAGACAATGAGTAAAAAAGGAATTGCAGTGGCCGGTAACCTGATCGTGGATATTCTGTATCCCGTAATGGGCTTTGCCAAGCCCGGTGAGCTGAGTAACATTTGCGGCGAGCTGGATATGGCTACCGGCGGCGCCGTGTGCAACAACATTATGGATATTGCCACTTTGGATCCCCAGATCCCTCTGGTGGCTCTGGGCCGCATCGGTGACGATGAAAACGGCCGCTTTATCCAGCAGAAGCTGGGGGAATTTAAGAATATCGACCAGCAGCATCTGAAGATCGGCGGCACCTCCGCTATGTCCCTGGTGCTGGCAGACCAGATCACCAAGCAGCGCACCTTCTATGAATTTTCCGGTGTGAACGCCAAATTCTGCGAAGAGGATATCCCCTGGGACAAGCTGGATGTGGATATGCTCCACATTGGCTATATCCTTCTGCTGGAGGCGCTGGACGAGGAAGACGAGCAGTACGGCACCAAAATGGCAAAGCTCTTACATAAAGCCCAGAGTCTGGGCATCAAGACCTCCATTGATGTGGTCAGCGAGACCGGCGAGCGGTTCCGTAAGCTGGTGTGCCCTGCCCTGAAGTATACCGATTACTGCGTGATCAACGAGGTGGAGGCCAGCGCCACCACCGGCATTCCCCTCCGCACGGAAGAAGGGGAGCTGATCAAAGAGAATTTCCCTGCGGCACTGCATAAGCTCAAGGAAATGGGCGTGTCCACCTGGGCAGTGATCCATTGCCCGGAGGTGGGTATGGGTCTGGACGAGAATAACGAGCTGGTGGAAGTGCCCAGCCTGAAGCTGCCTGCCGGCTGGATCGCCGGCTCCGTGGGCGCAGGCGACGCCTTCTGCTCCGGTGTGACCTATGCCGCCTGGAAGGGCGACGATCTGAGATCCGCCATCGAGCTGGGCACCGCCAGTGCCGTCTGCTCCCTTTCCAAGCCCGGCTCCACCGAGGGTATGCGCTCCGAAGCCGAAGCCAGAGCCCTGTACGCTCAGATGCGGTAACCGTATGACTGCTGAAAGATTGATAGACCTGGCAAAGGGGGCAATGGAAAACGCCTACTGCCCCTACTCCGGCTACAAGGTGGGCGCAGCACTGCTGTGCAAGGACGGCACGGTTTACACCGGCTGTAACATTGAAAATGCCGCCTTTTCTCCCACGGTCTGCG
This sequence comes from Faecousia sp., assembly GCA_045587925.1. Taxonomy (GTDB): domain Bacteria; phylum Bacillota; class Clostridia; order Oscillospirales; family Oscillospiraceae; genus Faecousia. The sequence goes on along the minus strand of JAZNDF010000119.1, from coordinate 25,137 downwards.
CCGAGCGCACCGCCATTTTCAAGGCGGTCAGCGAAGGAAAGCGGGAATTTGCCGCCATTGCCATTTGCGGCGGCAAGGACGGGAAGATCGAAGGGTTTTTCCCGCCCTGCGGCGTGTGCCGGCAGGTATTGCGGGAATTTTGCAGGGACGATTTTTGTGTGTATCTTGCAGGTGCAGAAGGCCAATGCAAGACCTATACCCTTTCAGAGCTTTTGCCTGAAAGCTTTACCTTGTAATGGCACAATATATGGTAGAAAATTGCAAAAAGCACTTGCTTTTTGCACAAAATACCTTTATACTGGTAGGCAGAATAAAAATTCGGAATGAAGGAGGAAATGTTCGCGAGACCCGTCGCTGACTTTTCCTCTTTTTTTCGGATTTGGTTCAAGAAAAGATATATCAGGAGGAAAAAGAAAAATGAATTTGGTCTACGGCATCAAAGACAAACCCAAGTTTGGCCAGCTGCTGATCTTCGCATTCCAGCAGGTCCTGGCAATTCTGGCAGCAACCATTCTTGTCCCCGCAATCATCGGCAACGGTATGAGCCAGCCTGCAGCTCTGTTGGGCGCAGGTGTGGGCACACTGGTCTATCAGCTCTTTACTAAGTTTAAGAGCCCTGTTTACTTAGGTTCTTCCTTCGCCTTCATCGGCTCTATGTTTGCAGCCTTTGGCGGTGCGGCATCCATCTCCGCCGGCTATGCCGGTCTGATCATCGGTGCTGTGTTTGCAGGCCTTGTGTATGTGGTCATCGCTCTGATCATCAAGATCGCCGGCGTTAAATGGATCAGCAAGCTGATGCCCCCTGTGGTCATAGGACCTACTGTTGCACTGATCGGTCTGAGCCTGGCTGTGAACGCAGTCAACGACCTGACTGTGGGCAAGGTTACGGTGGACGGCGTTTCCGCCTGCAGCCCCTATGTGGCACTGATCGTGGGCATCATCACCCTGCTGGCTATTTTCGTTTTCTCCGTTTACGGCAAGAAGATGATCAAGCTGATCCCCTTCATTATGGGCATTATGGTGGGCTATGCAGTGGCAGCCATCTTCACTGTCATCGGCATCAAGACCGACAATGTGGCTCTGCAGATCATCAACTTCGCAGCATTTAAGGAAATGACGATCTTCGCCATTCCCGACTTTGCCTTTATGGAAGCAATGAAGGGCGTAAAGGACATCGACGCATCCTTCATCACCACCGTGGCTGTGGCTTATGTTCCCGTGGCATTTGTTGTGTTCGCTGAGCACATTGCTGACCACAAGAACCTGTCCTCCGTCATCGGCCAGGATCTGCTGGAAGAGCCCGGCCTGCACCGCACTTTGCTGGGTGACGGCGTTGGTTCCATCGCCGGCGCATTCTTCGGCGGCTGCCCCAACACCACCTATGGCGAGTCTGTTGGCTGTGTTGCCATTACCCGGAATGCATCCGTGATCACCATCACCACCGCCGCCATTATGTGCATCGTGATCTCCTTCTTCGGACCCTTTGTTACCTTCCTGTCCTCCATTCCCAACTGTGTAATGGGCGGCGTTTGCGTAGCACTGTACGGCTTTATCGCAGTTTCCGGTCTGAAGATGATCCAGCAGGTCAACCTGAACGCCAGCAAGAACCTGTTTGTGGTTTCTGCTATCCTGATCCCCGGCATCGGCGGTCTGAGCGTCACCTTCGGCAAGGTCACCCTGACCACCATCGCCTGTGCCCTGATTTTGGGTATCATCACCAATGTGATCCTGTCCAAGGGCAAGGAAGACTGATCCTAAAACACTCAGGGGCGCGTGCAACGCACGCGCCCCTTGCCGTTGTATACCATCCAATTTCTGTTTATCGGGGAGAAGCCCGATAAACAATGGACAATTGACAATTGACAATGGACAATGGACAATTCGACAAACAGGAATTTGACAGCTACAGAACAAACGAAAGGAGACCGGAAAATGAAGCTGGAGCATATTGCAGGTCGCAACGGGCGGCTTTCATCCTTTTTACGGGAAGAAATGAAAATGTCCGCAGGGCTTTTAAACCGCCTGAAGTGGCAGGAAAAGCTGTTTGTCAACGGCGTGCCCCAACATACAAACTATGCTGTTTGTGCGGGAGATGTGATCACCGTTCCCCTGGACGAGGAAACGCCCCAATATCCGGCAGAATTTGACCCGATCTCCATTATCTACGAGGACGAACACCTGCTGGCGGTGGACAAGCCGTCGGGGCTGCTGATCCACCCCTCCCGCAGTAAGCTCACCGGCACACTGGCAAACCGGGTGCTGGGCTACTATCAGTCCACCGGGCAAAGCTGCGCCTTTCATCCCATCACCCGCCTGGATCGGGACACCTTCGGCATCGTGCTTCTGGCAAAAAACGCCCATATCCATTCCCTTTTGCAAGCCGGAGACCTGGTGAAAACCTATCACGCCCGCACCTTTGGGGGTCCGGCGGCAGACAGCGGTGTCATCGATGCCCCCATTGCCCGCAAGCCCCTGCCCAGCCTTTTGCGGGAGATCTCTCCGGAGGGAAAGCCCTCGGTGACGGAATTTCAGGTGCTGGAGCGGGGAGAATGCTGTGTTCTGGCACTGCGGCCGGTGACGGGACGCACCCACCAGCTGCGCCTGCACTGCGCCTATATGGGCTTTCCTATTTTGGGTGACCCCCAGTATGGCAGTGATGCATCCGTATCCTGTTCCCAAAAGCTGGGACTTGACACCCAGCTGCTGTGCGCCAGAGAGCTCCAATTCACCCACCCCATCGCCGGCACACCCCTGCACCTGCAATCTTCTATGGATGTGTGACGGATAATAGATAATAAATATTTGGGACGCCGGGGTCGTCGTCCCCTACGGGCAAATCATTAAGCATTAAGCATTAAGCATTAAGCATTTATAAAAACCCGGGACGCGACTCAGACGAGTTGCCTCCCCGTTTTTATATTCCCTTATTCCCAGGTCACGGTGCCCTTCTGGGAGTCCACAACACCCACATAGGTGGTGCCCACGCCCAGGGTGACCGGTGTGCCGTCCTCATAGGTATAGGAGAAGGAGCCCATCAGCTCATCTCTGTGCCAGGTGATGGAAACTGCCTGGCCGTCGCAGATCAGCAGGCCCTCGCCGGAGCCGTGGAGATCATAGAAGGAGCGGCTGTAATAGGCATCGGAGCGGAAGAACTGCTCCGTATAGATCACCAGCACATTGCGGAAGGAAAGCTGCTTGCCTGCGCCTGCATCCATCCAGTCCTTATTGTACTGGGATGCCTTATAAAGGCCCGTTGCCTCATCATAGGCAAAGGAAGAAATTTTGGAATTGCGGAATTTTACCGTAACGGAAGCCGCCGCTTCGCCGGAAATTCCCGGCTCCTCCGAGAATACAAGGCCGTGGTCATAGCCTTCCTCGTTGGTAAAGCCCTTGTCGCTCAGGCCCTGGAGGATCTTCTCACCGCTGGTAAACAGGGTGTGCTCCCAGGCGTAGCCGGAGTTGGAGCGGACATAATCCCGGAAGAAGTACTTGCCGTTTTCCTGCTCGTTGATGTGCCGCCAGTTGGGGATCTTATCGCCGTTGTCGGAGTAATTTGCATTCAAGGCAAACTGACTGCCGCCGCAGTGGACCAGCACTGCATCGTGGGACAGGGCGATGTTATTAAAGAAGGTTCTGGCACTGCGCACAGGACCGATGGAGCCTACATTCTCCAGGTCGGAGAAGATGGCCAGCAGACGGGTGATGCCGCCTTCGGTCTCCAGCTCGTAGATCATATCTGCCTGGCTGATGCCGTACTGGGGCAGAGCGGCCTGAATGTTATTGATCACGATGGCCGTTGCGCCGCCGGCAAAGGGCTCCTCCAGCTCCTGACCGTTCAGGGGGTGCTGATACACCACCGGTGCCGCAGTGGTTTCCGGAACAGTGGTAGGAACGGTGGTGGGCTCTGCGGTGGTCGCCGGCTGGGTGGTGGGTGCATCGGTAGCCTCTGTGGTAGGCGCATCCGCACTGCCACAGCCGCACAGAAGCAGGCACAGGGCAAATACCAAACATAAAATCCGTTTCATAAATGTTCCCTCTCTTTAGCTCCAAAGACCGGCGGCAGGATACTTGCCGGCATCGGTCAGGGCCTTCAGTGCCGCTACCACCTGGGGCTTGTCCGCCGCATAGGTAACGCCGTACCACTTGTCCGCAGAACGAAGGACCTTAACGGTCGCCTTGCCTGCATCCAGCATACCGGAAACGGTGGTGGGCAGAAGGTACTCTGCCTTCTGGGGGTTGGTGGGGACCTTCCGGGTCAAAAATTCCGGCAGACCTGCCTCAAGAGCATCCAGGAAATCGGGGGTAAAGCCCCACATATTCATAGACACCGGTGTATCTGCAGACACATCGGTCCAGCTGGCGCCGTCATCCTCTGTAAAGTGGATGCCGCCTTCGTACTTTTCGATCTTGGTGCGCTCCACCACCTTCACTAAGTAGCCCTTTTCATCGGTGGTGCAGATGCCTCTTGCCACACTGCCGTGATCGGTGACGGTGTTGCCCAGCTGATAACCTACCATACAGTAGGCGCCAGCAGAAGCGGTGCACAGGTGGTCATAGATCACCTTGAAGGCATCCTTGCCGTAGTAATCGTCTGCGTTCAGAACTGCGAAGGGTGCGCCGTCGATCTCATCCTTTGCGCACAGTACTGCGTGGCTGGTGCCCAGGGGCTTTGTGCGGTCAGCGGGGATGGAGTAGCCCTCCGGGATCTTGGAAAGCTCCTGGTAGGCATAGCGGATCTCCATCGGACACTTCTCCAGGCGCTTGCCCACAGTTTCCATAAAGTCCTTGCGGATGGCTTCCTTAATAATGATCACCGCGGTTTCAAAGCCTGCCTCGTGGGCATCATACAGGGAGTAGTCCAAAATAGCCTCTCCACAGTTACCCACAGGATCAATTTGCTTCAAGCCGCCGTAACGGCTGCCCATACCGGCTGCCATCACAACCAGAACCGGTTTTTTACTCATAATAATTACCTCCATTGAAGTATTGATACTTGCATTATATCACAAGGAACGAAAAAGGCAAGGGCAGGAAGTCTTTTTATTTATTCGGATAAAAACAAAAATGAAAATGCAAAGAATGAATTGACTTTTTTCTCCTGCTGTAGTATTATTTTACTGTTAACATATCCTATAAGGGAGTAGCGAGCGCAGGAAGCTGTGTAGCAGGTCAACATTCCGGCCGAAAGGTCTGGCTTGCTTTTAATCGCGAGACTTATGTACCGGCAAAAGCTATGCATAAGGCATCCCTGTTTCTTTCCGCATAGCATTTGCTGTGTGGAATTTTTTATTTATAAAGGAGCGTCTCTTATGTTAAAAAGTTTGTTGAACCTGTTTCAGCAGGGTCTGTTTGACACGCTGCTGGAAAACCTCTGGATCACCCTTTTGATGTTTGCGGTCGGTGTCATCCTGCTGATCAAGGGCGGTGACTGGTTTGTAGACAGCGCCGTGAATGTGGCAAAGCGCTTTCGCGTTCCGGAACTGATCATCGGCGCAACGGTGGTTTCCATCGGCACCACCTTGCCGGAGGTTATGGTCTCTGCCACTGCCGCTGTGGGCGGCAACGGTGCCATTGCTTACGGCAACGCCATCGGCTCGATCATCTGCAACACCGCACTGATCGCCGCACTGACCATTGCCATCCGTCCTGCACCTGTGAACCGGAAGGCGATCGTTATGCCTGTTGTGTTCTTTTTTCTCTCTGCCGCCATTTATGTGGTAGCGGCATACATTTTCGGCACCTTCGCCCGCTGGCTGGGTATTGTGATGCTGCTGGTCTTTGCGGTTTATATGACCCTGACCATTCGCCAGGGCTTCAAAAATCCTGTAAAAACCGCTGAAAATACAGAAGAAAAACCTGTGGAAAGAAAGCTTCTTGTAGATCTGCTGGTGCTGATCTCCAGCGCATTGCTGATCGCAGTGGGCGCAGAATTGCTGGAAGGCTCTGCGGTTACACTGGCAGAGGATTATCTCCACATCCCCACAGAGGTGGTCGGTGTTACGGTTGTAGCCCTTTGCACCAGCCTGCCGGAGCTGGTAACAGCAATCACCGCTTTGGCAAAGGGTCACGGTGCCCTGTCTTTGGGCAATATCATCGGCGCAAATATCTTCAATCTGGTGCTGGTTTCCGGTGTGGCAGTCACCCTCTCTCCCTTCGATGTTCCCCAGGGCAGCTCTATTTTCGGCAAAAACGCCTCTTTAGCAATGGAGCTTCCTTTAATGGTTGGCGTGATGGCTCTGATGACACTGCCTGCGGTGTTCAAAAGAAAGCTGTTCCGGGGTCAGGGTGTACTGCTGCTGGGTATCTATGTGGCATTTGTGGTGCTGCAGGTGCTGATGGCTGTGGGTCGCATCTAAGCTTTTACCCCGTTTTATACATTATGAATATCGGGAGCCGGCGCGATCGCACCGGCTCCCGTTTTTTTGATCGCCACCTGTAGGGGTAAAGCATTATGCATTATGCATTATGCATTAAGCATTAAGCATCTTCTCCCCGATGCTCAGCAAAAAAACGACCACCAATATCCCCACGCCCAGCCAAAACCGTTTACCCACAGCGGTTCTCCCTTCTGTAAAAGACGATCCGGTCGCTCCCGTCCACTGTCAGAAGCCAGGTATCCTCCAGTGTGGCATCCTTTTGCCGGAGCACCTTTTCCACCCACCTCCGGTCCTTCCCTGCCACCGCCAGATTTTCCTTTAACAGCTTCCCGTCGGAAACAACGGTAACGGGAAAATACTGGCGTTTGACGGCGATCCCCGCATCCCCGGCGGTCGCCGGCATATCCTTGGGAAAGGGAAACACCGACAAATTTCCGTTGGTTTCCAAAATCGCGTACTGCACACTTTTCAGGTCCAGAATGTCCTTTTCCCGCAGATGCCCTGTGAGCTCATCAATAGTAACGCGGGTCTTGCGCAGATTTTCCTGGAGGATCCTTCCGTTTTCAATGAGAATGACCGGCTTGCCGCACAGCATTTTCCGGATGCAGATGCTCCGCAGGCAAAGCCCTGCCAGCACCAGCTCGACCCCCAGCACGACGGCTATGGGGATCAGTCCTGCGTACATAGGAAGGTCCGTATTCTCCACCAAAATGGATGCCAGATTTGCCACAAACATCGTCACCACAAATTCCGATGGCTCCATTTGTCCGATCTGCCGCTTGCCCATCAGCCGTACCACCACGATCAAAACCAGATAAACCACCAGGGTACGCACATAGGATGTGAGCATTCCAATCACCTCATTTTTTCCAGTTTGCCCCCAAAAGAAGAAGATATACCCGGAAAAAAAGGAAAAAAACCTTGACATTTACACTTTTTTTCTATATAATATGCTCGCCTGAGTATCAGGTATATCCTTGCTCCCTCAGCGAGGGGGCCAAAAGTCCAAAAGGAGGTGCAAACATTATGGCTAAGATCACCGGTAAGTACGAGGTGCTCTATATCATCGACCCCGCTCAGGGCGAAGAGGGCATCAACGCACTTGTGGAAAAGTTCAAGGCAATGGTGGAAGCGGAGGGTACTCTGTCTAACATCGATCTGTGGGGCAACCGTCGTCTGGCTTACCCCATCAACGACTTGACCGAGGGCTACTATGTTCTGATGAATATGGAAACCAAGCCCGCTTTCCCTGCAGAGCTGGAGCGTGTGATGAAGATCACCGAAGGCGTCCTGCGTTGCATGGTCACTGCAGTGGAAGCTTAAGGAGGAGAACCTATGCTTAACCACATCGTCATTATGGGTCGCCTGACCCGTGACCCCGAATTGCGCCGTACAGGCACCGGGGTTGCCGTAGCTTCTTTCTCTCTTGCTGTAGATCGTGATTTCGGCAAGAACGAAGCCGGCGAAAAGGAAACAGATTTCATCGACTGTGTTGCCTGGCGGCAGACCGGCGAGTTTGTGTCCAAGTATTTCACCAAGGGCCGTATGGCTGTGGTGTCCGGACGGCTGCAGATCCGCAGCTGGACCGACAAGGACGGCAACAAGCGCCGCACCGCAGAAGTAGTTGCAGAAAATGTCTACTTTGGCGACAGCAAGCGTGATGGCGACAGCGCCGGTTCTGCTTATGCAGCACCTGCAGCTCCCGCCTTCGGTGGCTACTCTGCCCCCGCATCCAACCCCGCATCCGATTTTGCGATGCTGGAAGACGATGACGCACAATTGCCGTTCTGATTATCTGTTTTCATTCTGTTTTTGAATTTTTCTACTATATATGGAGGTAAATGTTATGGCTAACGAACAGCGTGTTCGTCCTCGCAAGCGCAAGAAGGTATGCGCTTTCTGCGTGGACAAGGTTACCGCTATCGATTACAAGGATACCGCAAAGCTTCGCCGTTTCCTGTCTGAGCGCGGCAAAATTCTGCCTCGTCGTACCACCGGCACCTGTGCAGCTCACCAGAGAGACCTGACCATCGCTATCAAGCGTGCCCGCCAGATCGCTCTGCTGCCTTATGTCGCTGAATAATCACAAAACAGGGAGGAGTCGTACAATGAAAACACAAAACACTAAGTTAGCAAGACTGGCAACCATTCTCTGTGCAGTACCTGCTCTGGGTCTGCTGATCTGCCAGCTCCTGCCCTTCTGGGAATTGGAAGGCGAGAAGATTTCCATCAGCAAGTTCATCTGGTTCTGCTTCGAGCACACCAATTTCGAAACCTTCTTCAAGAACTATCTTGGCGACAGAAATTTCTCTGCCGGAAGCATTGCCGGTATGAACGCCCTGACTCTTCTGGGCTGTGCACTGGGCATCTTCTTCTGCATCAAGAATTCTGATCGTCCCAGACCTCTGCTGTTCCCCGCGGTTGGTGCCGCTACAGCACTCTACAGCTATATTGCATATCCCATTTACAGAATCGGCGCAAATTGGCAGATCCACCTGGTATTCTGCATTGCTACTCTGGTAATGGTTGTGTTGTCCTTGATTTTCTGGCTGACCGGCAAGAAAAAGGCTTAATTGTAAAAACTGAACCTGTGCGCTGTCTCATTTTCGAGACAGCGCATTTTTTTGCAATATGCCTGACGATGTATGGGCTTCGTTACCCATTCGTAGGGGCGGTTATTAACCGCCCGTTGCAGGGCATCGAAAAGATGGAGGCTTGGCGGGACGGGAAACCCGTCCCCTACGGGCAAATCATTAAGCATTAAGCATTGAAAATTGGTATTGCAACTGCTGTTCTTTTGATGTATAATTTATTTGTAAAATTATGGGCGTGCGCCCAATATTGGAGGAAATTACTATGTTTAATGCTATGATTGAAACCTTAAAGGCAAATCCCCGTAAAATTGTCTTTACCGAAGGTCACGATGCCAGAATTCTGGAAGCCACTGCCCGTCTGGTGGAAGGCGGTTTCCTGACTCCCATTCTCATTGGCAATGTGGAGGAAGTAAAGGCAAACGCCGCAAAGGGCGGCTTCAACATCGACGGTGTCGAGATCATCGATCCTGCTGCCTATGCCGGTATGGACGATATGGTGGCAAAGATGGTAGAGCTGCGTAAGGGCAAGATGTCTGCTGAAGACTGCAAGGCTGCTCTGTCTAAGGGTAACTACTTCGGCACGATGCTGGTGAAGATGGGCTATGCCGACTCCCTGCTGGGCGGCGCTACCTATTCCACTGCCGATACCGTCCGTCCCGCACTGCAGCTGGTGAAGACCAAGAAGGGCGCACATCTGGTGTCCTCCTGCTTCATTATGGTCCGCGGCGAGGAAAAGCTGGCTATGGGCGACTGCGCCATTAACCTGGGCTATGAGGACCGTCTGGATAAGGACGGCAATGTGGTGCTCACTGCCGCACAGCAGCTGGCTGAGGTGGCCATCGAGACCGCCAACACCGCCAAGGTCTTCGGCATTGACCCCAAGGTCGCAATGCTCAGCTTCTCCACCAACGGCTCCGGCAAGGGCGGCACTGTGAAGCTTTCCAATGAGGCTACCAAGGTGGCAAAGGAAATGGCTCCCGACCTGCTCATCGACGGCGAAATGCAGTTCGACGCCGCTGTGGCTCCTGAAGTCGGTCAGCTGAAGTTCCCCGGCTCTCCCGTTGCCGGCTACGCCAACACCTTCATTTTCCCCACCATCGAGGCCGGTAACATCGGTTACAAGATCGCCCGGCGCCTGGGCGGCTTCGAGGCCTACGGCCCCATCCTGCAGGGCCTGGCTGCTCCCATCAATGACCTGAGCCGCGGCTGTAATGCGGACGAGGTCTATAAGATGGCGATCATCACCGCCGCAATGGTGTAATAAGTTTATATAAAAGCGCACAGCTTCGGCTGTGCGTTTTTTTATGCGATATGCCTTCGGCGCAATTGTAGGGGCGGCTATTAGCCGCCCGCCAAAGCCTCCCCTCAGAGGGGAGCCTTTCGTGGCGGGACGGGAAACCCGTCCCCTACGGGCAAAGCATTAAGCATTAAGCATTTTGCATTTTATATGTGGAAATTATTATTTTGGTGGGAAAAAAATGGGAAATTCAGGGTTTTAAGGTTTACATAAAACAGTAAAATTGGGGTAAAGGGCCTGTGGAACACTCCCGTATTTCCAACATTCTGTTTCCATATATACAAAAAACTCCGGAAAAATCCGGAGTTTTTTTTATATTTCAGGCAACTTTGGTTTTCCGTTCCACCACCGAATCGTAAGGTGGGAAAAAAACGGGAAGTTTTCTGTGGGAATATCCAGTACAATTTTCTCATCAGCATTGTAGATCTGCGTTTGACCGTACCTTCTCTCCCGTGTGCGGTCCTGCCCGTAGCTCAGGTGCATATGCCCGTGAATTAAGTATTGGGGGTGATATTTATCCAATAATTCCCGGAATGCTTCGAAGCCCTTATGGGCGATATCTGCACCGTCCCCCAGGCCTGCCACCGGGGCGTGAGTCACCACGATGTCCACACCTCCTGCCCGCCACAGGGCAAAGCGCAGCTTCCGGATCCTTCTGCGCATTTCCTTTTCCGAATACTGGTGCCTGCCGCCGCCGTATTTCCGGCTTCCCCCCAGTCCCAGAATTTTGATGCCGCCGATCTCCACCAGCTTATCTTCGATGCAATCACAGCCCAAAGGGGGCTTTCGGTCGTAGGAGGTATCGTGATTTCCGTGGACATACAGCACGGGACACCGGGCCATCGTCACCAGAAAGGACAAATATTCGGCCTTCAGGTCGCCGCAGGAAAGGATCAGGTCGTATTCCTTCAGACAGCCGTCCTTGTAGTAATCCCACAGGGTGGGGCTCTCCTGATCGGACACAGCCAAAATCTTCATTTTGTCTCCTCCGTTTCCACAGGGATCTTATCCCGATATATGCCCAGAGCCCGCACGATGGGCTGTGCGAAGGGTTCCAGGTCCTCATATTCCGGGATACTGCCCTCCACATTTTCGCACAGCCAGTCCATATGCAGAAGCTCCCAGGGAGTAAAGCTGTGGGTGCCGTCGTTTTTCACAGTGCCGTCCTGGGCAACGATCTGACGGCGGAAGGGGTCCAGGGTACCGTCCCGCAATGCCTGACGCAGTGTCAGCGCCAGCGCCTGCACCCCCGGCGGCAGGGTCTTTGCCAGCTCCACATCGATCATACCGCTGTCCATTCCCCACCAGTAATTCAGTGCTCTGGGGGAGTGCTTATCCTTTTCCCAGGTGCCCGCCAGAATGGAACGGATCACCTTCTCGTAAAATTCTCCCCACACCCAAACAGGAGATGCCAGGGGCTCCAGCACGTCCTGATCGTTCAGCTGATAGGTACCATAAGTACAGAAATTCAGGTACTTTGGTTCCTGTGTAGGCACATCCCGATTGGAAAATACCCGGATGCCCTCCTTCTGGAAGGTCTCCTGGGGGGAGCCGGGCAGACAGGACCAGCGCAGGCTGATCTTCGCGCGGGGGTTTGTCATCTGGGCGCCCAATGCAAAGGCATTGATGGACGCGGGCACACCGAAAATGGGATTGGAGCCGATGTAGCCGATCCGGTCATCGTTTGCCATTGCGCCGGCGATGGCGCCGGTTATGAATTTTGCCTCATAAATTCTGCCGTAGTAGGTACGGATGCTTCCGTAGGGAGCATCCACGGAGCAGTTTAGGAAGTGCACCTTCGGATATTTCACCGCCATCCGGAAGGTGGGTGTGCTCAAAGGCGGCGTGGTGGTAAACACCACATCTGCCCCCTCCGCCACCGCCTGTTCCAGCAGGCTTTCCGCCTGCTCCGGGGTATCTGCGTGGAAGTAGCTTTTTACCGTGACCGCACTGCTCAGCTCCTTTTGAAGATGCCGCCTGCCCTCCTCGTGACCGGCGATCCAGCCGCTGGTCTTCGGGTCCAGAGGATGAACAAAGGCCACCTGCACCTGATCCGGTGCCAGGGTCAGAAAACGGCTTAAAATGCCGCCCTTTTGCTCCGTTTCCACCGGCTCGGTACGCACCTCCACCGGCTTTTCCTGGGCCATTGTCAAAAAGTCCTCCCGCAGGGATGCCAGGGATTGCTTCAGATGACTTTGGGAAATGCTTGTCAGCTCCTGATAGGAATAGACCTGCAGCCACAAAAGGAGTGCCTCCTCCGGCTGGAGCGCGCCGAAGGTATCCTTCATTGCATAAAAGGCATCCCGGAAATAGCGGAAATAGGAAGAAAAGGTACGGCTTTCCATCTCCGACCATTTTTCTCCCGGTGCTTTTCCCAGCAGACTGCGCAAAAGAGCATATTCCCCCGGATTTGTAAACCGCACATCGTAAAGCCCGGTTTCCTTGAAAAACTCCACAAATTCATAGTACGCCTGGATCCGCGGCTCCTCCGAGGGAGCAGGCAGCACCCGGATCACCGATGCCGAAACCGTTGCCGCCCCGAAATGGCGAAGCACACTGACCCGCTTGTTGCCCTCCTGAATATAAAAATTACCCAGGTACTCGTAGCAGACGACACTTTCCCGAATGCCGCTTCCCAAATGGGCGGCACACAGATTGATCCACTTGATACCAAACTCCGACTCCGGCGGCAGCAGCGGCATAAAGCCGGCGCTGAAGGCGGTCACCCGCCCGGCGGATTTGATGCCCACGATCCGTTCAATGGGAATTTCCAGAATGCCCACCCGGACGGTATTCTCGTCTCCCCGGTAAGCGGGGATGTTTTCCAGCACCGCAGGATAGGGGTCCTTCCCCTCGGCGACCAAGAGCTTATATTCCCGCTGCCCGGCTTTCAGTGCCTGCTGATATTCCTCTCTGGCTTCCTGTAAGTACATCTGTGCCCAACCTTTCTATTATGTTTCTTCCATAATAGCGGGTTTTTGTTAAATTTTCAACCAAAAAAAATATTCAATTCTTATTTTATATTGTATATGTGGAAAAAAGCCTTGTTTTTTTCCCGGAAAGGTGGTAAAATGTATTGTGACGAAATAGTATCCACAAGGCCCTGTAAAAGTGCCTTTTCTCTTCAGTTTTTACGCGAAAGGAGCATAAAAATGTACTCTTCTGCTTATGTCTGGGCAAAGATCCTGAACTATCTGGAAGAACGCCTGGACCCCATTACCATTTCCGCCAGCTTTGACGATGCAGAGGTGGTGGAGCTCAACGAAGAATCCCTGATCATTTATTCCCCCTCGGACTTCCGCCGGGAGAATATCTTAAAGCGCTACAAAGATCCCATTGAGGATGCTCTGAAGGAGATCTTTGACTCCGATGCCAAGCTGACCGTTTTCTGCAATCAGGAGCTGGAGGCTTACCGCAGTCGGGGAAAGAGCCTGAATGCTATGGATTTTAATCCCCAGTTTTCCTTCGACAGCTTTGTGGTCGGTCCCTCCAACCGGTTTGCCCACGGTGCGGCCATTGCGGTGACCAACAATCCCGGTGAGGTTTATAACCCCCTGTTTATTTACGGCCCTCCCGGCGTGGGCAAGACCCATTTGCTCTACGCCATTGCCAACGGCATCCGCAAAAAAAATCCCGATGCCAAGATCGTTTACATCAAGGGCGATGAATTTACCAACGAGCTGATCGATGCCATTAAAAGCGGTAAAAACATCGATTTCCGCAACAAATACCGGGAAGCGGATCTGTTTTTGATCGATGATATTCAGTTCATTGCCGGTAAGGACTCCACCCAGGAGGAATTTTTCCATACCTTCAACAAGCTCTACGAGGAGCATAAGCAGATCGTTATGACCTCCGACCGGAAGCCCAGCGATATGCCCACCCTGGAGGACCGTCTGCGCACCCGTTTTGAATGGGGTCTTGTGGCAGATATCCAGCCGCCGGACTATGAGACCAGAATGGCCATCATTAAAAACAAAGCCACCTCCCTTGCCCTGGAGCTGGGTGACGATGTTTGCAACTACATTGCCAACAATGTGACCAACAATGTCCGTCAGATCGAAGGCACTGTGAAAAAGCTCCGGGCCTATGTGGACCTGAACAATATGGAGCTGAATCTGGAAAATGTGACCCGCGCCATTGCAGATATGTTTAAAAGCGAGGGCAGTGCTTTGCCGACACCCTCTTTGATCATCAATCAGGTGTGTAAGTACTACTCCATCGATGAATCCACCCTCCGGGGCACCCTGAAAAACAAGGGCACAGCCGAAGCCCGTCAGGTGGCAATGTACCTGATCCGTACAATGACTAACCTGAGCCTGCCGGACATCGGCAAGGAGCTGAACAAAGACCACTCCACGGTCCTTTACTCCATCAACAAGGTGGAAAACACCCTGAAGTCCGGAAACGAGGATATGAAAAATCACATCCGGGACATCAAGGCAAACATCAATTCCAGCCTGTAATTTCTCCACAGCCGTCTGTGGAATGTGGAAAACTTTCTGTGGACAACTTTTCAGAAAATTTTCTTTCACAAGCCCCTGTTAATAACTTTTATTTTTCCACAGATCGCCTGTTGATAAAAAGTCCTTGCAATCTCAGCACAAAAGGCACTTTTCCACATAAATTTCCACTACTACTGTTACTACTACCTAAAATATCTATTTATATATATTTATTTATATAATTTCAGAAAAGAGGTTTTTAAGATGCGTTTTACCTGTGAAAAAAGTATGCTGGTAACCGGCCTGAATATTACCGGCAGAACCGTGGCACAAAAAAGTGCTTTGTCTGCCATTGAAGGCATTTTGTTAAGAGCCGGCGTGGGTCTGAGTCTGACCGGCTATAATATGGAAACAGCCATTGTTTATGAAATCGAGGCCGAGGTCTCCGAAGCCGGTGAATGTGTCATTCCTGCCAAGCTTTTCGGTGACATTATCCGCCGTCTGCCGGAAGGACCGGTGACTGTGGTGGTGGATGACAACTATAAGGTTTCCATTCGCGCAGGCTACGCATCCTTTACCATTTCTGCAGAGCCGGCGGAGGACTATCCGGAGCTTCCGGAGGTGGGCGGCGGCAGATGTGTGCGTATGCCCCAGCTGGCACTGAAGGAGCTGATCAACGGCACCATTTTTGCGGTTTCCGAAAATCAGGGACGACCCATCCATACCGGTATTAAATTCGAGGTGGAAAAGGACACCGTCTCTGCCATTGCGGTGGACGGCTTTCGTCTTGCCCGCCGTACCTATCATACCCAGGAGGAAACCGGCCTGACCCTTTCCTTCGTGGTGCCTGCTCAGGGACTGAAGGAAGTGGAGAAGATCCTCTCCGATGCAGAGGAAGAGGTGGCATTCACTCTGGGTGCAAAGCACATTTTGTACCAGATCGGGGAGGCGACCATTATCTGCCGTCTGCTGGAAGGCGAATTTTTGGACTGGCGGAAGGTGGTTCCCACCAATTGCCCGGTGAAGCTGGTGGCAAATGTATATGACCTGTCTGCCTCCATTGAGCGCGTGGGTCTGATCGTTTCGGAAAAATACAAGAGCCCGGTGCGGTGCGTGTTTACAAATCAGCTGGTTATGCTGAAAACCAATACCACCATCGGTGCGGCTGAGGACCGCTGCAGCCTGGCCGGTGACGGCAAGGATCTGGAGATCGGCTTTAATGTCCGATACCTGGCAGATGCCCTGCGGGCAGTGCCCTCGGAGGAGGTCGTTCTGGAGCTGACCAACGGCCTGAGCCCCATCGTAATGACCCCTGTGGACGAAAAACAGGACTTTGCCTATATGGTCCTGCCGGTGAGAATTAAGAATTGACAGTTGACAGATAACGAAAACTGTGTCATCGAGAAACCAGTGCGCACACTGGTTGTGGCGATCTCCCAGGTAGGATTTTCATCTATGCAACATAGGAGATTGCCGCGTCGCGCGTTGCGCTCCTCGCAATGACATACAGGTACGATAGCTTGCAGAAAGCCATCGAAAACCGTGTCATCGCGAAGGCACGAAAGTGCCTGTGGCGATCTCCCCGGTGGAATTTTTATCACAGTAAGGAAAAGCTTATGAAAGTAGTTGTCAAAAGAAAGGTAGACCGGGTGCCGGTTGCAATCAGAACGGAGTTTATTAAGCTGGAAGCGGCGCTGAAGTTTGCAAATGCAGTGGAAAGCGGCGGTATGGCAAAGGCAGACATCCAGGAGGGCTTCGTACAGGTCAACGGTGAAGTTTGCACGATGCGGGGAAAAAAGCTTTATCCCGGCGATACCTTTGCCTATGAAGGCACAGAATATTTGATTTGTACAAATGAACCTCAATAATATTACCTTGCGGAATTTCCGCAGTTATGACGACCTTTTTCTGGAATTTGACCCCGGTGTGAATTTGATCGTGGGGGACAATGCCCAGGGAAAGACCAATTTGCTGGAAGCCATTTCCTACCTTGGCTCCGGAAAGGCGTTCCGCACCCAGAAAAGTGCTGAGCTTGTGAAGCTGGGGGCAGAGTTCGGGGAAATGGAAGGGGAGGTATTTTCTCAGGAGAGAAAGCAGACCCTTCGCTGGATATTATTCCCTGCCGCCCGTCCCCGTCAGCTTTTCAGAAACGGGGTCAAAACGAAAACAGCCGCAGAAATTTCCGGCGTTTTGCAAACAGTGCTGTTCTGCCCGGAGGATCTGATTTTTCTGAAATCCGGTGCTTCCGCCCGGCGCAGGCTGGGAGATACCGCGTTATGTCAACTAAGACCTAACTACGAAGCGGCGCTTTTGGAATATAACCGGATACTGGAGCAGAAAAACCGCATTTTGAAGGATCGCCACGACAATCCGGCGCTGCTGGACATTTTGCCGGAGTATAACGAGCGGCTTTGTCAGGTGGGCGCGCTGCTGATCTCTTATCGGGCGCGGTTTTACGAAGGTCTGGGCAGAGAGGGCGCAGGGTTCCATAGCCTGTTTTCCGGTGGAAAAGAGGATTTTCTTCTGGAATATAAAACGGTTTCCACGGTGGAGGACCCCTTTGCCCCGGTCAGTCAGCTGACCCAATGGCTCAAGGAGCATTTGCAGAGCCATTACCGGGCGGAGCTGGAGTCTTCCCAGTGCCTGACCGGACCTCATAAAGACGATTTTGATGTATCCCTTTCCGGAATGTCCGTGAAGGCCTTCGGTTCTCAGGGACAGACCCGCACCGCGGCTATCAGCCTGAAGCTTGCCCAGCGGGCGCTGATGAAAAAGGAGTCCGGGGAATTGCCGGTGCTGCTGCTGGACGATGTTTTGTCCGAGCTGGATCCGGGCAGACAGGATTTCGTCCTGAACCAGATCACCGAGGGCCAGGTGTTCATCACCTGCTGCGAACCCGGCCGGTTTACCAAACTTGGAAAAACAATTCAGATCGTGAAGTAGGGTATCGAAAACCGTGTCATCGCGAAGGCACGAAAGTGCCTGTGGCGATCTCCCAGGTAGGATTTTCATCTATGTAACATAGGAGATTGCCGCGTCGCGCATTGCGCTCCTCGCAATGAAACGCAGGTATGAAAGACGAACGCAATATCATTGTCAATTGTCAACTGTCAATTGTCAACTACTAAGACAGGAGTATGATTTATGTCTGAAGAAACAAAGGTAACACAAGAATATGGCGGTGAACAAATTCAGGTTCTGGAAGGTCTGGAGGCAGTTCGCAAGCGTCCGGGTATGTACATCGGTTCCACTTCTTCTTCCGGTTTACATCATCTGGTATATGAGATCGTAGATAACTCCATTGACGAGGCATTGGCAGGCTACTGTAAGCACATTACAGTGACCATCAATCCCGGCAATTCCATCACGGTCACCGACGATGGCCGCGGCATCCCCGTGGACATCCAGCCTCAGACCGGCAAGCCTGCTCTGGAGGTTGTTTTCACCGTGCTTCACGCCGGCGGTAAGTTCGGCGGCGGTGGCTATAAGGTCTCCGGCGGTTTGCACGGCGTTGGTGCGTCCGTAGTAAATGCCCTTTCCCAATGGCTCACGGCGCGGGTATACAAAAACGGCAACATTTATGAAATGAAATTTTCCAGGGGTAAGATCACCCAGGAAATGAAAATTGTGGGCACAACGGACAAAAACGGAACCGAGGTCACCTTCCAGCCCGATCCGGAAATGTTCGATGACACTTTGTATGATTATGAGATCCTCCACAGCCGTATGCGGGAGGAGGCCTTCCTGAACGCCGGTCTGTCTATTACCATCACCGACAGCCGTGAGGAGGAAGTAAAAACCGAAACGATGTGCTATGAGGGCGGTATTCGGGAATTTGCAGCCTGGACAAACCGCCATAAGACCGTGCTGCACGGGGACATTATCTATATGTCCGGCGCCAAGGGTGACGCCTCTGCGGAGATCGCCATTCAGTATAATGACGGCTACAATGAGTCCCTGCAGTCCTTCGCCAACGATGTGCGCACCCCGGAAGGCGGTATGCACGAAACCGGCTTCAAGACCGCACTGACCAGAGTGCTCAACAACTACGGCGCGAAAAACGGCCTTATCAAAGGGGACGACAAGGTTTCCGGTGAGGACTGCCGTGAGGGCATTACGGCGATCATTTCCGTAAAGCTCACCGACGCCCAGTTTGAAGGTCAGACCAAGGCAAAGCTGGGCAATGCCTACATCCGCACCTTGGTGGACCAGATCGTCAACGAACAGCTGGCTACCTACTTTGAGGAGCACCCTGCCCCCGCCAAGATCATTTTGGAAAAGGCAATGATGGCAAACCGGGCAAGAGAAGCTGCCCGGAAGGCAAGAGAAAATATCCGCCGGGGTACGGGACTGGAATCTGCCTCTATGCCGGATAAATTGCAGGACTGCAACGAAAAAGATCCCTCCCTGTGCGAAATTTACATCGTGGAGGGTGACTCCGCAGCCGGCTCCGCCATTCAGGGCAGAGACTCCCGTTTTCAGGCGATTTTGGCAATGTGGGGTAAAATGCTCAATGTGGAAAAGGCAAGAGTGGACCGGATCTACGGCAACGATAAGCTAAATCCCCTGATCGTGGCATTGGGCGGCGGTATTGGTGAGGATTTCAATATTGAAAGACTGCGCTACCACAAGGTCATTATTATGTCCGATGCGGATGTGGATGGTGCCCATATCCGTACCCTGCTTCTGACCTTCTTCTTCCGGTATATGCGCCCCCTGATCGAAAACGGCTTTGTGTACTCTGCCGTTCCGCCCCTTTACAAGCTGAAACGGGGCAAGACCGAACGGGTGGCTTACTCCGACGAGCAGAGAGATCAGGTTTCTGCAGAGCTCAGAGGAGAAAGCGGTGCAAAGGTGGAGATCAGCCGGTTTAAGGGTCTGGGTGAAATGAACAAGGAAGAGCTGTGGGAGACCACAATGAACCCGGAAACCAGAACCCTGCGGCGAATCACCCTGGACGATGCCCGTCGGGCAGATGAGATCTTTACGGTGCTGATGGGCGAACAGGTAGAGCCCCGTAAGGAATGGATCGAACGCAACGCAAAATACGCAATCAATATTGATATTTAATACCTTCCCCAGGAAAATCGCTTCCCCCGGGGGGAAGCTGTCAGCGCAGCTGACTGATGAGGAACGGCGTGCAGTGAGGTGCGGAGAAGGTCTTCGACAATGCAAAAAATGTTAGATTACCGCCCGCATTCCTCATCCGCCCCTGCGGGGCACCTTCTCCCCGGGAGAAGGAATTATTTGGAGGTGCTTATATTGGCAAAACATAACCGTAATTACAAACCGGAGGATATTCTGTTTCCGGATCAATGTATCACCCAGTCCAATCTTGTGGACGAAATGGAAAAATCCTATATTGAATATGCAATGAGCGTCATTGTCGGCAGAGCACTGCCGGATGTCCGTGACGGCCTGAAGCCTGTTCACCGCCGTATTCTTTACACGATGCACGAAAGCGGCCTGACCTCGGACAAGCCCTTTAAGAAGTCTGCTACCTGCGTCGGTGATGTGCTTGGTAAGTACCATCCCCACGGCGACAGCTCTGTGTATGACGCAATGGTCCGCCTTGCCCAGGATTTCTCTATGCGCTATATGCTGGTGGACGGCCACGGTAACTTCGGTTCCGTGGACGGCGACCCGGCGGCGGCTTACCGCTACACCGAAGCAAGACTTTCTAAGCTTTCTAACCAGATGCTTCGGGACATTGACAAGGAGACGGTCAACTGGGATCCTAACTTTGAGGAAAGACGGAAAGAACCCAGAGTTCTGCCCAGCCGTTTCCCCAACTTGCTGGTCAACGGCTCCTCCGGTATTGCCGTTGGTATGGCAACCAACATCCCGCCCCACAATCTGACCGAGGTGATCAACGCCTGCATCTGCGTGCTGGATGACAGCGAGGCCACCTTGCCGGATCTGATGGAGCATCTTTCCGGACCGGACTTCCCCACCGGCGGTATCATTATGGGCAGAAGCGGTATCCGTGCCGCCTACGCCACCGGCCGCGGCAAGGTGATCGTGCGTGCCCGCACAGAATTTGAGGAATTTGGCAACGACCGTATCCGCATTATCGTTTCCGAGCTTCCCTATCAGGTGAACAAGCGCCAGCTCATCAAGAAGATCGCAGAGCAGGTAAAGGACAAGCGCCTGGAGGGTATTTCCGACCTGCGGGACGAAACGGACCGCAACGGTATGCGGATCGTTATCGAGCTGAAAAAGGATGCAAATCCCCAGGTGGTGCTCAATCACCTGTTTAAGCAGACAGAGCTGCAAAGCACCTTCGGCATTATTCTCCTTGCCCTGGTGGACGACCAGAAGCAGCCGAAGATCCTGTCCCTGCGGCAGATCATCGACGAGTATCTCCGTTTCCAGATGGAAGTGCTCACCCGCCGCACAGAATACGACCTGCGCAAGGCAAAAGAGCGCGCCCACCTGTTGGAGGGTCTGCTGATCGCTCAGGATAACATCGACGAGGTCATCCGCATTATCCGCAGTGCCTACGACGATGCCAAGGAAAAGCTGATGGAGCGCTTCGGCCTTTCCGATGTGCAGGCACAGGCCATTTTGGATATGCGCCTGAAGGCACTGCAGGGCCTGGATCGGGAAAAGCTCCAGGCAGAGTACGACGAGCTGCAGGAGAAGATCGCCTACTTCATTTCCCTGCTGGAGGACCCGGTGAAGCTGCAGGGCGTCCTGCGGGAGGAGCTGGAGGAAATTCGGGACAAGTTCGGCGACGAGCGCAAGACCGAAATTCAGGAAGTGGAAGACGAGATCGATATCGAGGACCTTATCGAGGAAGAGACCTGCGCCTTTACCATTTCCAAGCAGGGCTACATCAAGCGGATGCCTGTGGACACCTACCGCACCCAAAGTAGAGGCGGCCGCGGCGTAAATGCCCAGAATTTGAAGGAAGAGGACTATGTCAAGAGCCTGAATGTGGCGTCTACCCACGATCATATCCTGCTGTTTACGGATATGGGCCGCGTCCATCACCGCAAGGGCTATCAGATCCCCGAAGCCGGCAGAACCGCGCGGGGCACGGCGATGGTCAATGTGCTTCCCCTGGAGCAGGGAGAGAATGTTACCGCAATGGTGGTCACCAGAGAATTCCACGAGGATGAGTATCTGATGATGGTCACCCGGAAGGGTACCGTCAAGCGCATTCCCTTCATTGCCCTGTCTACCCGCAGAAAGACCGGCATCCGCGCCATCACTCTGGACGAGGGCGACCAGCTGATCAATGTAATGCGCACAAACGGCAATGACAACATTATTCTGGCGACAGCCCAGGGTATGGCCATCTGCTTCAATGAAAACGATGTGCGTCCGATGGGCAGAGATGCCACCGGTGTCCGCGGAATTATGTTAACCGGTGATGACTTTGTGATCGGCGCCCAGAAGGCTGAGGAGGGCACCACCCTGCTCACCGTCACCGAAAAGGGCTACGGCAAGCGCACAGAGCTTTATGAGTACCTGCGTACCGGTCCCAATGGGGAGAAGATCGCCCAGGGCCGCGGCGGTAAGGGTCTGAAGAACTACAACATCACCGAAAAGACCGGCAATGTAGCCGGCTGCTGTGTGGTGAAGAATACCGACGATGTAATGCTCATTGAAAGCGGCGGTGTGATCATCCGCGTACCTGCCTCCAGCATCAATATTTATAAGCGGGATGTGCAGGGCGTCATCGTGATGCGCATTGAAGAAGGCAACCAGATCGTTTCTCTGGAACGCGTGGAAGCGGAAGAAGAGGAGCAGATCGATCAGTGAAAACTGTAACACTTTATACAGACGGTGCTTGTTCCGGCAACCCCGGCCCCGGTGGCTGGGGTGCCATCTTATCATACGGCGGGGTGGAAAAGGAGCTTTCCGGCGGGGAAGCCAATACCACCAATAACCGTATGGAGCTGACCGCAGTGATCCGGGGCCTTCAGGCACTGAAGGAGCCCTGCATCGTAGAATTATATTCCGACAGTAAATATGTGATCGACGCATTGGAAAAGGGCTGGGCCTGGGGCTGGCGTAAAAAGGGCTGGATCAAGTCCGATAAAAAGCCTGCCCTGAACCCGGACCTTTGGGAGATCCTTTTGGACCTGACAATGAAGCATAAGCTGCACTACCATTGGGTCAAAGGCCACGCAGATAACCCGAAAAATAACCGCTGTGACGAACTGGCAGTTGAACAGAGTAAAATGCATTTTAATGCTTAATGCTTAAGGAGGTACTATGAACGGGAATATTTGTGCAGAGAAAAGCTTTGCTTTTGCGATTAGAATTGTAAATCTTGTAAATCACATTAAGGAAACAAAGAAAGAATATACCTTAACAAAGCAACTTTTGCGAGCAGGTACAAGTATAGGGGCGAATATCTCTGAGGCGCAGAGGGGACAGAGCAAGGCGGATTTTGTGGCAAAGATGACAATTGCATCAAAAGAAGCATATGAGACAGAGTATTGGCTTCGATTACTATATCACACCAATTATTTGAGCAAGGAAGAATTTCAAAGTATACATAAAGATATTTTGGAAATTATACGCCTATTAGTGGCAATTTGCAAAACCGCCAGTACAAAATAATTAAGCATTAAGCATTATGCATTAAGCATTATGTAAAATGCATTTTATGGAGCAACCTATGTATATAAACATCGGCAATGATATGGCGGTGCGGGAGAAGTCGGTGGTGGGGATCTTTGATATGGACAACACCTCCACCTCCAGGCGCACCAGGCTTTTTTTGGAAAAGGCGCAAAAGGAGGGTATGATCGTGCCCTGCGACGATCTGCCCAAGTCCTATATTGTAACAGTGGAATACGGTATGACCCGTGTGTACGAGTCCACCTTGTCCACCGCCACATTGGAAAAACGAATAAGATAAAAAGGAATGCTTTGGCATTCCTTTTTATAATTCTTAATTCTTAATGCTTAATGCTTAATTTTTTTCCATATTCATTTAGCATTAAGCATTTAGCATTAAGCATTAAAAAAAGCACCCACGGAACTGTGAGTGCTTTTTTGTTTAGCGGATGAACTGGCTCCAGTCGACGCTCAGCAGGAAGCCTGCGGCGATGGCGGAACCGATCACGCCGGCCACATTGGGGCCCATAGCGTGCATCAGCAGGAAGTTGGAGGGGTTGTTCTTCTGGCCCACGGTGTTGGAAACACGGGCGGCCATCGGAACGGCGGACACACCGGCAGAGCCGATGAGGGGGTTGACCTTACCCTTGGTGAGCTTGCACATCACAACGCCGCCAATCATACCGCCGGCAGTGGACAGGCCAAATGCCACAACGCCCAGAACGATGATCTTCAGGGTCTGGCCGGTGAGGAAGTTGGAGCCGACCATAGTTGCGCCAACGGAGGTGGACAGCAAAATGGTGATGATGTTCATCAGTGCATTCTGAACGGTATCGCTCAGACGGTCGGTAACGCCGGTCTCCTTAAACAGGTTGCCCAGCATCAGACAGCCGATCAGGGGTGCGGTATCAGGCATCAGCAGAGCCACGAAAATGGTAACCAGGATGGGGAAGATGATCTTCTCGGTCTTGGTGACGGTACGGGTCTGTACCATCTTGATCTTGCGCTGCTTGGGGGTGGACAGCAAATTCATAATGGGGGGCTGGATCATAGGGATCAGCGCCATATAGGAGTAAGCCGCCACAGCGATGGCACCCAGCAGGTGGGGCGCCAGCTTAGAGGTCAGGAAGATGGCGGTAGGACCGTCAGCACCGCCGATGATGCCGATGGATGCGGCCTCCGGACCGGTAAAGCCCAGCAAAATGGCACCGAAGAAGGCCACGAACACGCCCAGCTGGGCGGCGGCGCCCAGAAGCAGGCTCTTGGGACGGGACAGCAGCGGACCGAAGTCGGTCATCGCGCCAACGCCCATAAAAATCAGACAGGGGTAAATACTGGTTTTAACGCCGATGTAGAAGAAGTCCAGCAGGCCGCCCTCCCGCAGGATGGTGCCGTAGGAATGATAGTCTGCGTGGCCTTCGGTCATAAAGTTTGTCCAAAGCTCCTGATGGTACAGGCCTGCACCGGGCAGGTTTGTCAGCAGACAGCCAAAGGCGATGCCTACCATCAAAAGAGGCTCGAACTTCTTTACGATGCCCAGGTACAGAAGCACGCAGGCGATGACGATCATCACCAGGTTCTGCCAGCCACCGTTGGAAAAACCGGCGGACAGCTGTGCAAAGCCGGACTTCTGCCACAGGGAGCTGAGCACATCTAAAATCATATCAAAGGACATTGAGAAACCTCCTTATGCCAGGACAACAAGGGGTGCATCGGTGTCCACGGAGGAGCCCTTGGTCACCAGAACCTGGGAAACGGTGCCGGCCTTGGGTGCCATAATTTCGTTTTCCATTTTCATAGCCTCCAGCACTACCAGGACCTGGCCTTCTGTTACGGCCTGGCCGGGT
>JAZNDF010000118.1:0-13815 GCA_045587925.1 Faecousia sp. | reverse complement strand
AATACTGCAATGCGCCCTAAAACTATGCAATTGTCTACATCCTGCGGATGTAGGGGCGGTCATTGACCGCCCGCGGGCGATTAATAATCGCCCCTACATATTCTACCGTAGATTTTGCGCATTTTGCAACACGCCCATTTGTATTTCCTGTGGATAAATATGCGTTTCATTCATCTTTTTCGGAAGGAAGCAGATATTTTGCCTTTTTCCACCCCTCCGGATGCATTTTCAGTGCCTCCTCCTGAATTTTTTCCGGATAATGCACATTCAGATAGGAAAGGATCCTGAGAATGGGCCACAGCCGCATCTGGATCAGGGTCCGGGCGGTGTGCTGTGCCGACGCAGGCATCACAAGCTCCGGCAAGGAGAATATCTCCTCCAGCTTTTCACAAATTTCATCTGCATCCACGGTTTTCCGCGGCGCAAATTCCAGCATAGAAAGCCAGATACCCGCCTCCTCCATTACCGCCTGGGAAGCAGGACTCAGGGCAATGCAAGGTTGAAAGCGATACTTCAGCTCATCGGCAAAGGCGGGCAGGAACATTCTGAAGGCGTGACTTAAATAGGTTCTGATTTTTTTATCGCGCATATCGCTCCCCCCTCCCGCAAAAAGAACTGTATCTGCTGTAATTTTACTAAGGACACTGTCCAATGTCAACCAAAGAGGCCATCTTTTCAAATTCGTGTCCCAATCCGGAAAAAAGCGGTCCCGGACAGGTGCTTTTATAATTATTTTCAGTTGACATCCCGCCCATCTTGGCTTATGTTTTTCCAGAGGTGAATAATATGAATACATTACAAGCCGGGTTTTCCCGCATTCAGATCACGCCCCCTATGGGCTGCAGTGTCTACGGCTATTTCATCCCCCGTTTTGCCGACGGCGTGTTGGACGAGCTGTATGTAAGGACCCTTGCCCTTTCCTGCGGTGACACAAAAACCCTGCAGGTGAGCATCGACAACGGCGGTATCAAGCAGGAGACCCTTCTGCCGATGCTGCAAAAGCTCAGTACAGCAACCGGGCTTCCTGTGGAAGCCATTTATTTTCACGAGACCCACACCCACACAGGACCTTATGCAGATATCCATTCGGAAAATCCTCTGGATATCCAGTACCTGAAGCTTCTGGAGGACAAGCTGGTGGAGGGTGCGCAGGCGGCCCTTGCAGACCTAAAGCCCGCCCGGATGGGCTACGGCGTGGGCAATGCGCCCAGGATCGCCTTTGTCCGCCGCTTCCGGATGAAAGACGGCAGTGTGCAGACAAACCCCGGCGTGGACAATCCGGATATCGTCGCCCCCATCGGAGATGTGGACGAGCGGGTCAATGTGCTCCGGTTCGACCGGGAGGACGACAGCATCGTGCTTGTGAACTTCGGCTGTCATCCCGATGTGGTCGGCGGCAGCAAGATCAGTGCGGACTGGCCCGGTCTGGTATGCACCTTCCTGGAGCAGGCACTGCCCGGCACAAAGGGCATTTTCTTCAACGGCGCACAGGGAGATGTGAATCATGTCAATGTCCATCCCCGCGGCGGCGACCTGAACGATCTTCAGAACGATTTTGACGATGTGACCCGCGGCTACGGTCACGCCCGCCATATGGCACGGGTGGTGGTCGGCGGTGTGATGCAGGTGTTCGACAAGGTCTCGTATGTGGATGTGGACACCCTGCGCTTTGGTCAGCGGGCGGTAAATGTGCCGTCGAATATGCCCCATCCCCATCAGCTGGCAGAAGCCCACCGCATCAACGACCTGCACACAGCAGGCAAGGATGACCAATTGCCCTACAGCGGTATGATGCTCACCACTGTGGTGGCTGAGGCAGGCCGGATGGTCCGCCTGGAGCACGGTCCGGAAAGCTTCCGGATGCCCGTATCCTCCATCGTCATCGGCAATGTGGCGCTGGTGGGTCTGCCCGGCGAGCCCTTTACCGGCATCGGCAGAGGGCTGAAGGAAGCCGAAGGCTGGGATCTGATCCTGCCTACCTGCTGTACCAACGCCTACGAGGGCTATTTCCCGATGCAGGACTCCTATGACGAAGGCGGCTACGAAGCCAGGTCCTCCAATTTCAGAGCCGGCGTAGCAGAGCTGCTGATCGAAGAAGGCAAACAGCTGCTGGCAGAGCTGAAATAAAGGCAACAATATTGCTAATTTCCCCTACCAACACCACTTGTTTTACAAAGATTCTCATTATATAATTGTATTGTATTTTACAAAAAATACCATCTTGGGAGGATTTTTATGAAAAAAACCTTAAAGCGCCTGCTGGCAATGACCTTGCTGTTATGTATGATTATGTCATACATCGTTCCGGCAAGCTCTGCCGCAACCACCGATCAGACCATATACGATTTTGTACAAATTCCCTACGCAGGCGGTATTTACACCGGCCTGGGAAGCACAGACAGCAAATCCGGTCAGATGTATCGGGCACTGCTGGGCGGCGATTTGATCGCAGATCTGCCCTGCACCCTGAGCATTCCGGAGCGGTATGCCCTGGCTGACGGAGAGGATTACGCGCTGAACTGGACTTATGAAACAGCCAGCGCCGGTATGCGCCGGACCGCCACCGAGGAAGCCCATCTTCCGGATATTAATGTCCGGTTTTTGAAAACCAACGGCTTGCGGAGCGTTATGGATCCGGATCAGTGGATGGCATTCCGCATTAAAAGCCCCGGTGCCGGTACTTATGCGGTAGATCTTACCTACTGGGGCTACACCGGCAGTGGCAAAATGGCTTTCTATATTCTCGAAGCAGAAGGAGAAGCCTCCATCCAACAGGATGTTGTGCTCAGCCGGGCCGAAACCATTGGGGCAGCTATGGACCCGGACAATCGGGTGGGTATGGTGAGCCTGTACAACGGAACTGCAAATGCAAGCAACACCGCCTTTTTAGGAAACTATACCTTTGAAGCAGACAAAGAATATGTGGTGGTAATGGAATGTTACGAGGCCGCACCGTTCCCCGATAACCGCTATGTTTACTTAACCAATTTGACAATGACAGCCGGTGAAAAAACCGCCACCCAGACAGCATCCGATCGGATTCGTTCTTCCACTGTGGCAGAAGATATGATCACCGTTGCCGATGCGGGTACCATGGCGGCAGTTTGGGAGATCGACGGTCAGGACTATTACTTCCTGCCCATTGAAGGCGGTCAGCTCCTGATCTTTAATCTGGATACCTGGGAGCTGGTAAAGACTGTGGAAACCAGCATTTCCTATCCCACCAGCACAGCGGTGGTGGAGTATACCGACTTAAACGGCAAGGCCCAAACCGAGCTGTTTATCGGCGGCAACGGCAAGCGGATGTTTGGCTACAATTTAGCCACCGGAAAGACCAGATTGACGGCATTTTATTATAATTTCTCCGGGCT
This sequence comes from Faecousia sp., assembly GCA_045587925.1. Classification (GTDB taxonomy): domain Bacteria; phylum Bacillota; class Clostridia; order Oscillospirales; family Oscillospiraceae; genus Faecousia. The sequence goes on along the minus strand of JAZNDF010000118.1, from coordinate 10,444 downwards.
GACAAAGGAACAGGCCATTCGCGGCATTACCGCCTATAACGGAAAGATCTATATCGGTCTGTCCTTTGAAGGACATCTGGCCGAATACGATCCTGCCACCAACATATATAAAGATCTGGGCGATATGATCGAAGAGACCTTCTCCGAGGTGGAAGGTGAGGCCGGCGAAGTGACCGGCGATGCCACCGGCGGTATCGGCGGCATTGCCTGCTACGGGGATTACCTTTACTTAACAGCCGGAAGTCTTTCCACAAAGAAAGTCATTAAGTATGACCTTGCAGGCGGCAAGAAGGTTGCAGAGATCGATGTTTCTGCCCAGATCGGTCCCAATACCGGCGTTCGGGGAATGAATGTCTTAGGCGATGGAGATTATCTGATCGTAGGCGGCATTGGATTTTTGGGGCTGGCTCTGATTGACCTGCGCACCTTTGCCTTTGTAAGTTACGATGAAGCACTGGCACTGGGTCTTGATGATAACGCATGGAATAAGGGTATGAACGGCTTTGCCACCGATGTGGTGGAGGGAAAGCAGTATTTTGTTTGCGGCGGCAGTGTGTATGCCTACAATACCCAGACAGATAAAATTGAGAAGATCGGCGGTGCTTTCAACGGCTTCAACACTTCCGGCAAGCAGTGGGTCACCTTAAGTCTCAACGGCGGCGCGGAGGAGCTGTATTTATTCTGCTACGCCGGCGGCGGACAGGTGAGACTGTGTAAACCCACCGTGGGCAAAAAGATCGCGCCGGAGAATATTATGAAGCCGGAATACGGCACCAACGGCGCAGGTCTGCGGCTGAACACCACCGGCGAGGGTGACGACGCCACTACCTTGTACTTAGGTGCCTTCAACACCCCCGGTGCGGCCGCTTACAATACCGAAACCGGTGAAATTACACTTTATCGCACAGAAGGTCAGACCGACAGTCAGGTCTGGCTGGACGGTAAGCTTTATGCCGGTAACTACAGCCAGTGCGTAGTCTATGAGATCGATATGGAGGACGCAGACAACAATACCGCTGTGATCTCCAATATGATCAATTACGAACAAAAGCGCATCCACACCCTTGCGGCAGGAGACGGCTATGTCTTTGCCGGCACCATCCCCACCACCTACATCCACGGCGGCGGCATTGGCATCTACAATACCGCAACCGGAGAAGAGGACTTTATCCGCTTCAAGGAAACCTCTGTAAACGGGGAACGGGTGGTCTCCAATGCGGAGCTGTGGGATCTTTCCGTAAAGAGCCTTGTTTACAGTGACGGACTTCTCTACGGCGCGACCTCCAGAAGCGGCGGCTCCGGCTCTGAGTATGCAGAAAATGCTTCTGCGCAGATCTTTGTCTACGATTATGAAAACGGAAATATCCTCTCCACACTGGATTTAAGAGAGTATATCCCCGAATACTTACCCAGTTCTACAGATCCCATCGACTTTATCGGCGGCATTGCCGCTGACCCGGTGGTAGAGGGGCGGTTCTGGGGCATCGTTTCCGATGTGCTGTTTACCTTTACCTTTGACCGGAACACAAATAATTGGAGCGTACAGATCGTCCACGATCAGGACCACACCAAGTATAGTTCCACCGGCAACCGGTCAACCTTTAATATCCCCATTGTATTTGATCCGGACAACAATAATATCTATGTGTGTTTTGTTTCCTCCGGTATCCATTGCATAAGCCTCAGCGATTGGAATACCGCTGCTGTCGCATCCAACACACGGATGGTGGCGGATAAGCCTTTGCAGTATGCGCTGGGCGCAGATGATATGCTTTATTATGTCAGCGGTGCAAACCTGATGACTTTCCCTGTGAATGTAACCGCAGAGGACTGGACTGCGGCACAGGCCTGGGACGCACAGGTCTCGGCACTGGGCACCGTTACTGCAAGCTCTGCCGACGCCATTGCAAATGTGTGGGCAGCTTACGAGGCTCTGAGCCTGAGAGACAAGTGTCTGGTTCAAAATCTGGCTCTGCTTCAGGAAGCCGAGGCTGAGCTTCTGGAGCAGCTGATCGCCGCAGAAGCAGAGGCTTTGACCTCTGACTCTGTGGAAATTCTGGAAGGCTATATGGCGCAGTATGATGCCTTAACTTCCCGCCAGCAGCGCTATGTGAAAAACTACACCCTTCTGACCGAGTCTTATGAAACAGCCGTTGCCCTGCAGGAAGCAGAAGCCGCAGAGGCAGCCGCTGTGCAGACACAGATCAATGCCCTGAATGTTACCTCTGCAAATGATGCAGACAGTGTGACCGCCGCCAGAGAAGCTTATGAAGCATTAAGCGACAAGCAAAAGGCACTGGTAGATATTACCAATCTGACTGCCGCAGAAGAAAAGCTTGCCGTTTATGTAAGCGCCGCTCAGGTGCAGGCGCAGATCGATGCCCTCCCTGAAACTGCGGCACTGGCAGACGAAGCCGCAGTTGCGGCAGTCCGGGCCGTTTACGACGCCCTGTCTGAGGAAGTAAAGGCAGAGGTGGACACCGGAAAGCTGGAGCAGGCAGAAGGTCAGATCAGCGCATTGCATACCTTGCAGGATCAGATCGACGCCCTTTCTGAAGATGTGGCGCTTACCGATATTACCGCTGTAAACGCCCTTCGGACAGCTTACGAAGCTCTGACCGACAGCCAGAAGGCCGGCATTGACACTGCAAAGCTGGTGGCCGCAGAGCAAACACTGGAAAAGCTGCAAAAGTACGCCGTGCCCACTTATCAGGTCTATGACTTTGAGCTTTACAGTAATCCCGATTTCTACACAAACTGCACCCAGTATGCCTACAACGAAGCCTACGGGCGCATCAATGTAAACTTCAACGCCGGCAAGGTCTATAACAGCACCTACAAAACCATTGCCGCGTGGTTCTACGCAAGCTATCCCCAGACTGTCAACTGGGGCATTGAGAACAATGTAACCGATTCTGCAGCGAAGTACGAATTCCGGGGTGCCAGCGATCAGGGTATGCGTCTGACGGATACCACCACCGCCGGAAATTACAGTGCCCTGCGTATCTTCGTCCCGGCGGCAGGTCTGTATCAGATCGACCTTCGCTCCGGCGATTACATCAGCACCTTCAGTATGTACATCCTTCCTGCAAGCACGGCGTATGCCACTGAGCGCACCGCATCCGATGCCATTTCTGCGGCAATGACCGCAGAAAATCAGCTGCTCGGCACCACCGCCCTGAAGGCAGAAACCGAAATGACCGCAGGTCAGTGGAGCTTCCCCGCGGCGGGCGATTACCTTCTGATCTTCAAGGCAGAAGCCGCAAATACCAAGGGCATCAACTTCCGGAATATCACCCTGACCCCGGTGGTAAACGAGAATACCGCAGTGGCAACGGTCGGGGAGGAATACTTCCTGAGCCTTGAAGCTGCGGCAGCTTACCAGATCGAAAACGGCGCAGAGGCTGTGTCCCTGTTCAAGGATGCAGCGGTCGGAGATGTGGTGCTTCAAAGCGGCGCGGTTCTGGACCTGAACGGCCATACCCTGACTGCAGAGTCTGTGCTGACCTACAGCTCCAGCGCGATCATCGACAGCAGCGAAAGGGACACCGGTGTGCTGGTGATCTGCGAGGCTGACGGCAATATGCTAAGCCAGGACAATGCCCAGCTGCCTATTTACGATGCGGCAGAAGGCGGCTACCGGTTCTTCGAAATAACCGTACAGTCTGTAGCGGTTACAGGAAACAGCAAGTACTGGTTCCGGGTCAGTGTGGTAAACTTCGAAGAAGCTTACAAGCTGATCCAGGCCGGCGCCCAGCTGGACATCGGTGTAAAGATGACCTTCAGCGGCGGCGAAGCGGAGGCAACGGCAGATGCCGCATTCCTTGCCAAGTGGGCAGAAAAGTATGCCGCCAGCGGCGATAACTTCTACATCACCGTTTCCGCAGTGGGTGCAGAAAATTACGAAAGCTTCTCCCTGACCCCCTGCGTATCTGCAAACGGCATCACCGCCAAGGGCGAAGAAATGTAACAAACAGAAAAAGGAAGCGGCGAGCCGCTTCCTTTTTCTTGTTCGTGCAAAATCATTAAGCATTAAACATTAAGCATTAAGCATTAAGCATTCCCCTGTCAGGGCAAGGTTTTCTTAAACTTCAGTGGCGTGATGCCCACATAATGTTTGAAAATTTTTGTAAAATAGGACGCGCTGGTAAAGCCGCATTCCTGGGAGATCTCCTCCATAGAAAGAGCTGTGGTGATCAGCAGCTTTTTGGACTGCTCCACCCGCTTTTTATTGATATATTCCCCCACGGTGCAGTCAAAGCGTTCCCGGAATTTTTTGTACAAAACACTTTTGGAGACATTCACATTCTGGGAGATCAGCTTGATGGACAGATCCTTTTTCAGGTTTTCCTGAATGAAGCTTACGGCTTTTGTGACGATCTCCCCGGAATCGGGCTTGAGCATATTCTCCCTGAGAATATAACCGATCACGATCTGGGCAAGGTTGGATATACTTTGGGCCTTTTCCAGGCTGATCAGCTCCAGGGCATCGTATTCAGACCGTAAGGAAAGGTCCTTGCACAGCGGCTCTCCGGGGAAACGGTCGGCAGTCCTCATTTGTCCGAAAAACAGGTAGCCAATGGCGGTGCCGTTGTGCATAATGGGAGAGACGATGTTCAGCAGACCAAAGGGGCAGTACTCCTGCTGACTTTTCTGGCTGAGCCTGCTTTTTTCCAGCAGTGACTTGTCAAAGGCCATACAGGTCCGCTTGCAGGCAGGGTCTTTTTGTATGCAGCCGCAGTAGCTGCACATTTCGTGCTGGGTGGCACTCAACGGCGAAAAGGATGTATCAAACAGGTCAATGCGTGTTCCGGTTGCCCGGTAAAAATCCTGAAGCACACGGTTGATCTTGGGAACATCATATTGAACCAGCATAGTATCACCTTCCTTGATTTTACTATAAATTCAAACACAAATTTTGTCAAATAATTTTTTCGTGTGTGGAATATAGTGCCAAAAGCAGGGAATAAAGCCACTATTTTTCCACCACCTCTCCTTGTTATAATGATAGTAGTTATCCATAATTTTAACAGCAAAGGAGCGTATCACAATGAAGATTCGTTGGGGCGTGATCGGTGCCGGTGGCATCGCCGATCGCCGTACCATTCCCGGTATGATGCTCTGCGACAATGCGGAGCTGGTAGCCGTTATGGAGATCAATATGGAGCTGGCTGAAAAATGCCGCGCCAAGTGGGGCTGTAAGAAGGCCTATGACAACGAGGCAGACCTGCTGGCAGACCCGGAAATTGATGCTGTTTACATTGCTTCTCCCGTAGTCCTTCACGCAAAGCAGGCTATGGCCGCCGCAGATGCAGGCAAGCACATCCTCATTGAAAAGCCTCTGGCAATGACCGCCGAGGAAGGCCAGAAGGTTGTGGACTACTGCAAAAGCAAGGGCGTAAAGATCGCCGCAGGCCTGATGATGCGCTTCGGCTCTTATGTACAGGCGATGAAAAAGGCAATTGCAGAAGGCAAGATCGGCAAGCCCGTTTCCGGCTATGCCCAGTTTACCTGCTGGTATCCGGACATTCCCGGTGCATGGCGGCAGACCAAGGCTGCCTCCGGCGGCGGCGCTATGATGGATATGGGCGTCCATTGCATCGACCTGATGCAGTACATTTTAGGCAGCAATGCAAAGGATGTGGCCGCTTTCCACGACACCCTGTCCTTCCACTACGAGGTAGAGGACAGCTCCTCTGTGCTGATGCGTATGGAAAATGGCTGTCAGTGTGTGGTCCAGTCCAATTTCAATGTCCCTGACGAAGCTGCAAAGTGGCGCATTGAGATCTTCGGTGACCGGGGCAGACTTTTGGGCTACGGTGTGATCGGTCAGGAGGATGGCGGCACACTGGATGCTATGTTCTTGGGCGAGCAGGGCGGCTATGTTGCCCAGCAGGATACCAATAAGGCAGAGGGTCAGACCGTTGAGGTGGAATTTGGCAATGCCTACGCAAGAGAGATCGCCAGCTTCAGCAATTCCCTGCTCACCGGCGCGGAACTGGAAGTACCCGCCCAGCAGGCGGTTCAGGTCCAGCGCATTATGGAGGCGGCTTACCGCTCCAATGATGAAAAAATAACTGTTACAATGTAAAGGAGAACCCATTATGGCAAAGAAAGCTTCTGATTTTCGTTACAATACCGGTGAGACCAAGGTGCCCTGGGCGGCAGTAGGCGAAAACTACAATGCCCAGGACCTGATGGCCATCGTCCGCTTTATGATGAAGGGCGAGGGCGCAGAATATGACGCCGCCATCCGTGCTGTGGAAGAAAAGATCTATGCTCTGGATCAGGTCGCCGAGCCGCCTGCAAAGCTGTCTCTGGACGCAGAGGTGGCCAAGGCGGAGGAAATGTGCGACGAATTTTTGAACACCGAAGGCTGTGTGTTCCTGACCAACTGCACTGCCGGCTTCGAGATCGCCTCCAAGTATGCAAACCTGCAGCCCGGCGACGAGGTGATCGTACCTGCCATCACCTTCGCCGCTACGATGGCATATCCTCTGTCCATCGGCTGTAAGATCGTGTTTGCGGATGTGGATCCCGTCACTCTGAATATGGACCCCAAGGATGTGGCAAAGAAGATCACTGACAAAACAAAGATGATCGTTCCCGTACATATCGGCGGCTATCCTGTGGATATGGACGGCATTATGGAGCTGGCAAAAAAGCACGATATCATCGTTCTGGAGGACGCCGCCCACGGCTTCGGCGGTGAATACAAGGGCAAGAAGCTGGGCACCATCGGTCACTTCGGCTCCTACTCCTTCCACGAGGTCAAGAATATGACCTCCTTCGGCGAAGGCGGTATTCTCACCACCACCATCGAAAGCTTCCGTCCGGAGATGAAGCGCGCCCGCTTCCTGGGTGCAGACTTCTCCAAGAAGATCAAAAACTGGCTGTACGATGTATGCGCCATCCCCGGTAAGGACGGCTCCAGCTTCGTGGCAACCAACTTCTCCACCACCGAAATTCAGGGTCTGGGGCTGCAGCTGCAGCTTGCCCGTTACAATAAGATCCTGGAAGATCGGGCGCAGGCCGCCGCTTATCTGACTGAGCGCCTGTCTGTCTGTGATGCCATTATCCCCCAGGATCTGGGCAACGGGGACATCAAGCCCACCTTCCATCTGTACAGTGTGATCATCGACCCGGAGAAGGCCGGCGGCGATGTGCAGCTGTTTAAGAAGAAGCTGGCACAAAAGGGCGTTACCGAGATCGCCCACTTCGGTCCTCTGTACCGTTTCGAGGTCCTTAAGGAGCGAGGCTATGACGAAGCTGCCATTGCCGCTACCTGCCCGGTCACCGAGGAGGTCTTCGACCGCCGCTTTACCCACTTCCCCATCTACGGTCTGACCCAGGAGCAGCTTAGCTATATGGCAGATGCCATCCTGGCGTCCATCGACGAAATGCAAAAGGGCATCTGATGATCTTTGTAAAAAGTATACACTTATGGAAAAAGAAATTTTACTGTTAGGTAAGAAGATCTTTTGGGATCGGTCGGAAATTCTGATGGACTATCAGCCCGATGAACATTGGCAGGACCTTTGGGATGCCAAATTGGGTCATTGGGAATGTAAGGACGGCTATCTCATCGGCAGTGAGCCGGGAAATTTCGGCGGCATTTTGCTCAGTCGGCAGTATTTTCCGGACAATGTGATGATGCGCTTTTCTATGTCCACGGTTTTGCCTGCTACGCGGGACTTAAATGCCGTGTTCTGCACCACCTGGGACGAGGAGGTAAACTACCTGAAGAAGTCCTATGTGGTAGGTCTGAACGGCTGGTACGAAAACAAAAGCGGCATTGAGCGCTTCCCGGAGGAGGCGCTGCGCAGTCTGACCTCCCTGTACCGCTATACCCCCGGAACGGAGGTAGAAATTCTCACCGGTGCCATTGACGGGCATTGCTTCCTGTTTGCCGACGGTGTGCTGGTGCAGGAGCTGATCGACAGCGACCCCATCCGGGGCGGACATATCGGCTTCTCTCCCTATTCCACAGCCCTGAAGATCCGCAGCATTCAGGTGCGGAAGATCTGCTGGGAAAAACGGGAGCAGGTCTACGAGCCGGAATTCTGACCCTTTTTTCTCTATAAAATCATTTAAGGAGGTGCTCCAGACCGGGCACCTCCTTCGCTTTTCTGTTTATCGGTCAGACCCCCGCGTAGCTTTTTCCGGGGGTATCCAGGGATATTCCCAGCAGGTCTGCCGCGGTAGCGGCGATGTTTGCAAAGGTATCTCCTGTGCCCAAATTGACCGGCTTGATCTTTTTCCCCAGCACCAGAAGGGGGACATATTCTCTGGTGTGGTCCGTGGTTTTGGTATAGGCCGGGTCACAGCCGTGGTCGGCAGTGATCATAACCGCATCCTCTTCCCCTAAAACCGGCAGGAGATCACCCAGCCAGGCATCAAATTCCGAAAGGGCCTTTGCGTAGCCTTCTGCATTTCGCCGGTGACCGTAGAGCATATCAAAATCCACCAGATTTACAAAGCACAGACCCTCCCATTCCTTTTTTGCATAGGCAAGGGTGTGGGCCATTCCGTGGGCGTTGCTTTCATTATAGACGAATTCCGTCAGACCCCGTCCGGCAAAAATATCGTGGATCTTTCCCACGCCGATGCTGGCAAGCCCTGCGGCCTTCACAGCATCCGGCAGAGTGCGGGCAGGGGGCTCCAGGGAAAAGTCGTGGCGGTTCGCGGTGCGGGTGAAATTCCCCGGCGTGCCCACAAATGGGCGGGCGATCACTCTGCCCACGCCGTGCTTGCCCTGCAAAATGCTCCGGGCGATGCGGCAGTATGCATAAAGCTGCTCCGGGGGGACAATGTCCTCGTGGGCGGCGATCTGAAACACCGAGTCTGCGGATGTATATACGATCAGGTCCCCGGTTTTCAGGTGCTCTTCCCCATATTTTTCTATAACGGCTGTGCCCGACCAGGGGGCATTGGCAAGCACGCCTCTGCCGGTTTGCTCCCGGAAGGGCTTCAGAACCGCCTCCGGAAAGCCATTGGGATAGGTGGGCAGAGGATCTTTGGAAACAATGCCGGCAATTTCCCAGTGGCCGATGGTGGTGTCCTTACCCCTGGAGGCCTCTGCCAGCCGTCCGTAGGCACCCGCAGGGGCATCGGCCTTGGGCAGACAGTCCACGCCGTCGATATTTCCCAGACCCGCTTTTATTAAATTGGGAATGTGCAGCTGACCCGTTGCGGCACAGGAACGCAAGGTGTTCACATCCCAGTCCCCAAAATCGCCGCTGTCCGGCATTGCACCAATGCCGAAGGAGTCCAGTACAATTAAAAATACCCGTTTCATAAGCACATCCCTTTCTAAATTCGAGTTGATAGTTGATAGTGAACAGTTGACAGTTAAGGTGTGCGCTTTGCGCACTTATTTTAATTTATTTCCGAAGGAAATACCGAAACTATCAACTGTCAATTGTCAACTGTCAACTAAAAATCATATATTTTCTATTGTGACAGCTGTGTCCAGTGCCACCTTCATCATTGCGGTAAAGGCTGTTTGCCGCTGGTCGGAAGTGGTCTCTTCGCCGGTGAGGATGTGGTCGGAAACCGTGCAGATGCACAGTGCCCGCTTGCCGTACCGGGCGGCGTTCATATACAGTGCCGCCGCCTCCATTTCCAGCGCCAGCACGCCCATTTTCTTCAGGGCATACACACTGTCCAGACCCTCCGGCACGCCTGCGTGATCTCCGTAGAACACATCGGAGGAATTGATGTTGCCTATGTGGTACACCGCGCCGTTTGCCTTTGCCGCCTCCACTGCCGCAGTCAGCAGATCAAAAGAGGCAATGGGCGCAAAGGTGCCGGGCAGATGAAACTGGGCGGCAAAATTCGAGTCGGTACAGGCGCCCTGGGCGATCACCAGATCGTAGAGCCTGATGTGCTCCTGAATGGCACCGGCTGAGCCTACCCGGATGATATTTTCCACACCGTAGGCATTGTACAGCTCGTGGGAATAAATGCCGATGGCGGGCATACCCATACCGGATGCCATCACCGAAACCTTTACGCCCTGATAATAGCCGGTATAGCCCTGTACGCCCCGGACATTGTTCACAAGCACAGGGTTTTCCAGAAAGTTTTCCGCAATGAATTTGGAACGCAGAGGATCACCGGGCATCAGGACCGTCTTGCCGAAATCACCGGGCTTTGCGCTGATATGAGGTGTGGGGGTGGTTAACATAATACATACACTCCTTTATATATAGATATAATGCTTAATGCTTAGTGCTTAATGCTTAATGCAGAGTGCGGAATGATTTTCCTCGTAGGGGACGGGTTTCCGTCCCGCCACCCACCCAAAAAGTAGGGGAGGGTCATTAAGTTAGTGTCTTTGCGAAACCAGTCCGCAGACTGGTTGTGGCAAACTCCAGCGTATCGATACCCCGGAGATTGCCACGGGCGTAAACGCCCTCGCAATGACACGGAAGTATGGTAG
>JAZNDF010000117.1:0-3152 GCA_045587925.1 Faecousia sp. | reverse complement strand
GGAGAAAAGATGCGTTGCGAGATGCATACTTGGAAAGCCTTGGTTGCCAAGTGCTGCGGTACGCAAATTCTGATGTTAATTTGCGATTTGAAAGTGTTTGTGAAGATATATACAACCATATAAAGGAAAAGATAGAGATTGTGTGAATACAACACATTGTTGTACACCTCATCAGTCGCCTTTGGCGACAGCTTCTCCTCAAGGAGAAGCCTTTGGTGGGGCCAAATGAGGGAAAACTATGGAATTTATTACAAATTCTCCGGAGGAAACGGAAAAGCTTGGGCAGGCCTTGGGGCAGGTGCTGAAGCCCGGCGCAGTGCTGGCTTACACCGGCGATCTGGGCGCGGGAAAAACTGCCTTTACCAGAGGTCTTGCCAGAGGTCTGGGGGCGGCAGAGCAGGTCACCAGCCCTACCTATACCGTTGTAAATGAATATCTTTCCGGGCGGATACCCCTGTTCCATTTTGATATGTATCGCCTTCGCTCAGCTGAGGATCTTTGGGATATCGGCTGGGAGGACTATCTGGACCGGGGCGGCGTATGCGCTGTGGAATGGAGCGAAAATGTAGAAGAGGCTATGGACGGTGCCATTCGGGTCTGCATTGAAAAGACCGGAGAGGAAACCCGTCGGATCATTATTGAGGGAGGGGAAATACTTGCTGACATTGGCTTTTGAAACCTCTGCAAAAGCGGCATCTGTTGCCCTGATGGACGGAGACAAGCTGCTGGGAGAAAGCTATCAGAATACGGGGCTGACCCACAGCCAGACATTGCTGTCGATGGCAGAGGATCTGATGAAAAATTGCGGCTATACCCCCGATCAAATTCAGGCAGTGGCCGTTGCCGCAGGACCGGGCAGCTTTACCGGCGTGCGCATTGGCGTGGCGGCGGCAAAGGGCTTTGCCTGGGGTGGGGAGCTGCCCTGCTGCGGCGTGTCTACCCTGGAGGCGATGGCGCTGAATTTGGGCGTACATAAGGGCTTTGTTCTGCCGGTGATGGACGCCAGAAGAAATCAGGTCTATACCGCAACCTTTTATGCCGATGCAGGGACGCTTATCCGGAAAACAGAGGATCGGGCCATTTCCCTGGAAGACTTAAAGGGAGAAATAAAAAATCTGTCAGAGCCTGTTTTTTTAGTTGGAGATGGCAGTATTTTGTGTTATAATGCCCTTAAAGAGGAAGTGCCCCAGCTGGTTTGCCCGCCGGAGCACCGGATGCATCAGCGGGCGGCAGGCGTAGGCCTGGCGGCAAGCCGTATGCTGGCGGCAGGGGAAAGCTGTGACGCAGGTGCACTGACCCCCAATTATTTGCGTCTTTCCCAGGCTGAACGGGAACGGCTGGAGAAAAAAGTGTAATTTCGGCGGGCATAGTCCGCAAAAGAGATAAAGGAGAAAAGCTGCTATGAGTAAAGTCGTTGAGTTAAATCATCCCCTGATCCAGCACAAGCTGGCAATTTTGCGAAATCAGCGCACCAGTGTTAAGGAATTCCGTGAGCTGGTCAGCGAGATCGCCGGTCTGATGTGCTATGAGGCGACCCGCAATCTGCCCACAAGAGAGGTGGAGGTCCAGACCCCTGTGGCCACTGCCAAGTGCCGTATGCTGGCTGGCAAAAAGCTGGCGATCATTCCCATCCTCCGTGCCGGTCTGGGTATGGTGGATGCTATGGTGGATATGATCCCCTCTGCAAAGATCGGACATATCGGTCTGTACCGGGACCCGGAGACCCATTTGCCTGTGGAATACTACTGCAAGCTGCCGGATGATATCGGCAACCGCCGGGTATTTGTGGTAGACCCGATGCTGGCTACCGGCGGCAGTGCTGTGGCGGCAATTGACTTTTTGAAGAGCCACGGCTGTAAGAACATTGTGATGATGAACATCATCGGCTGTCCCGAAGGCGTTGCGGCTGTTCAGAAGGCCCATCCGGATGTGGACATCTATCTGGCGGCTATTGACGAAAAGCTCAATGAGCACGCTTACATTGTTCCCGGTCTGGGCGATGCCGGCGACCGTATTTTCGGCACAAAATGATCCCTTCAGGGCGCGTTGCAAAACGCGCCCTTTTGCTGTCAAATGGTTATTGGGATAATAAAGTTGGAAATATCGTGAAATAGTAGTTGAATTTCTTTTCTTGATATGATACGATATAGAAGTATCGATATGGGTGGAGTATGCCCATTACCAAATAGATCAGAAAATATACGGAGGTAAGAAAACACAATGTCTGTAATGGAAATTATGGAAAAGCGCAGTGCGTTCTCTTTTGAAGTGTTCCCGCCGAAAACGGATGTGGGTATGGAGAAGCTTTGCGGAGAGGGCGGTGTGCTGGAACAGCTTTACACACTGAATCCTGACTACATCTCCTGCACCTATGGCGCAGGCGGTACCAATGTAGGCAAGAACCTGGAAGTGCTGGATAAGATCGTTAAGGACGGCAAGACCACCGGCGTGACCCACTTCACCTGCATCGGTAACACCAAGGAAGGCATCAAGGATCAGCTGCAGACCTATCTGGATCACGGCATCGATCATATGCTGGCTCTGCGGGGCGATCTGCCCTTCGGCTGGACCGGTACGGGCGGCGATCTGCACTATGCAACTGAGCTTGTGAAGTTTGTCCGTCAGGAGTTCGGCGAGAAGTTTACCATCGCAGTTGCCGGCTCTCCTGAAGGCCACATTGCCTGCCGCAGCCTGGAGGCTGACATCGCCTTCCTGAAGCAGAAGCAGGACAACGGTGCTGACTATATTATGACCCAGCTGTGCTGGGATATGGACCAGTTCCGCTACTGGCTGGATGCGATCCGTGCCGCCGGTATCTGGATGCCTGTGGATGTGGGTATTATGCCCATCCTGGATCAGGCTGCTACCATCAATATGGCACTGTCCCGCAACGGCTGCGTAATGCCCAGAGAGCTGTGCGAGATCATTTCCAAGAACTGGATCTTCCCCAACCCCTTCGTAAAGGATCCCTTCGACGCAGATGTGGAAGGCAAGAAGGAGAGCTTCCGGAAGGCCGGTATCGAATACACCATCCGTCAGATCGACGAGTACCGCGCTTGCGGCATCGACGGCATCCACCTGTATGCACTTAACAAGTATGACGATGTGGCATACATTGCAAAGGAAGCCGGTCTGCTGGACCTGATCTAAGG
>JAZNDF010000116.1:0-2125 GCA_045587925.1 Faecousia sp. | reverse complement strand
GCAGATCGTTTACGGTCGCAGCCAGTCCGCTTTCTCCGAAGACGGTCTTGCTGTTGGCGCATCTCTGGAGGATCTGGGCAAGGGTCTGCGCAGCCAGGTTGGCACTATGTTTGCTACCAAGGCGAAGGGCCCCCGTTATCTGGAAATGGCTGAGGGCTATGTTACCCGCATTGCTCTGGATAAGGACAACCTGATCACCGGCTACGAATTTATCAATCTGGGTAAGATGATGGACTTCATCAAGAAGGGCGACGATGCAAACGAGGCCCTGAAGAAGGCCAAGGGCAGCTACGGCCGTTTTGCCGATGCCGCCAAGTACATCGACCCCCGTCACGAATAAGAGGAGGACACGATTATGGCATTGTTTGAAGGTTACGAAAGAAAGATCGACAAAATTAACGGTGTCCTGGCTCAGTACGGTCTTACCTCTGTTGAGGACTGCCGTGAAATGTGTAAGGCTGCCGGCTTCGATCCCTACGAGATCGTTAAGGGCATTCAGCCCATCGCATTTGAGGATGCTGCCTGGGCTTACTGCGTTGGCGCTGCCATCGCTATGAAGAAGGGCGTTAAGAACGCCGCCGAGGCTGCAGAGGCTATCGGCATCGGTCTGCAGGCATTCTGCATCCCCGGCTCTGTTGCTGAGGACCGCAAGGTCGGTATCGGTCACGGCAACCTGGGTGCTATGCTGCTGCGGGATGAGACCAAGTGCTTTGCTTTCCTGGCAGGCCACGAGTCCTTCGCTGCTGCAGAAGGTGCTATCGGTATTGCCCGTTCCGCCAACAAGGCCCGTAAGGAGCCCCTGCGGGTTATCCTGAACGGTCTGGGCAAGGACGCTGCACAGATCATCTCCCGAATCAACGGCTTTACCTATGTGAAGACCCAGTTTGACTACTACACCGGCGAATTGAAGATCGTTGAGCGTATTCCCTACTCTGACGGTGAGCGCGCTGCCGTTAACTGCTACGGCTGTGACGATGTCCGCGAAGGTGTTGCTGTTATGCGTTATGAGGGTGTTGATGTTTCCATCACCGGTAACTCCACCAACCCCACCCGCTTCCAGCATCCTGTTGCCGGCACTTACAAGAAAGAGTGTATGGAGCAGGGCAAGAAGTACTTCTCCGTGGCTTCCGGCGGTGGCACCGGCCGTACACTGCATCCGGACAATATGGCTGCCGGTCCCGCTTCCTACGGTATGACCGACACTATGGGCCGTATGCACGGTGATGCACAGTTCGCAGGTTCTTCCTCCGTCCCCGCTCACGTGGAAATGATGGGCTTCCTGGGCGCAGGTAACAACCCCATGGTCGGTATGACCGTTAGCGTTGCTGTTGCAGTGGAAGAGGCTCTGAAGTAATTTGCTGACAAAAATTTCTACAAAATGGGATCAGGTTTTCACCTGATCCCATTTTATTTAGTTTTATCTTGACTTAAGGGTTTATAAAAGATATAATTTTATTATCATAAAAAGAGAGGTGCCTGCTATGCAATATATGTATTATTACTACGATTACGGCAGTTTAAGAACATATTTTTGGGTTGTACTCATCATCAGCATTATTCAAGCCTGCATATTCGGCGCTATCACACAATCAATAAACGAAAACAAAGGTCGCGATGGTGGCTTTGCTTGGGGCTTTTTGCTCGGTGCGATTGGCATCATCGTTGTTGCTTGCAGACCGGCAATCCATTACACGCCCACAGAATCCATTATTCGTCCAGATTATCGTACAGGCTCCTCTGGGTACAGATCTAACGCTTATTCCAATCCCGCATTAGGCTCCGGAAGCAACAGTTGGAAATGTAGTTGTGGCCGCTTCAATGCTAACTATGTCAGTTCCTGCGTCTGCGGGCAAAACAAGCATCAGGCGATCTCTGTCAAAACAACACCGGGTGCAACAAAGCCAGCGCCAAACCATTATATCCCCGCTACCCCCGGTACACTGCAGGCAGCACCCCGCACAATATCTGCCGATGAATTCAAAAACATTTCTGCATTGAAAGAATACAAAGCTCTTTTAGATTCCGGTGTGATTACTTTAGCAGAATTTGAAGCAAAAAAGCGGGAAATTCTCAACCACTAATCCCTACATAAAGCGAAAGCACTGGAATCGCACTGCGGTGGCTA
>JAZNDF010000115.1:0-29846 GCA_045587925.1 Faecousia sp. | reverse complement strand
AAACCAAAGATCCGGCACGTACAAAAAACACGATCAAGCATTTATACAACTCTATAACAGAAGAAAACCCGCAAATGATCGAGCATTTTCTGATGGATATTTTTCTCATGTACCACACACCGCAATCTGTAACGCTTCCGCATGATCCTATCGTTTCTGCTTGCATTTCGTTTTTCAGCCAACATTGCGCAGAGCATATCACATTAGAGATGCTTTCAGAACGATTTTCCATCTCCAAGCAAGGATTGATTAAACGATTTAAAAAAAGCACCCGCAAAACGCCTATCGAATATTTGATCTTTACACGAATCAATTTAGGCAAGCTTCTCCTCAAAGATACCACCTTGTCGATCGGTGAGATCGCCGAAAAATGCGGCTTTGAAAACATGTACTATTTCAGCAATTGTTTTAAATCGATTACAAAGGTTTCTCCTTCGGCCTATAGAAGATCGAACAATCATTAATCTAATTGAACCCTATATGGATCGTTTCCATATACTTTAGAATTTCCTACTAAGCATTCCTCATATTACAATCGTTCATCGCTCATTTATCGCTCACCAAAGGGCTGTGGATGCGCGATGCGTTGCAAAGGTTGCTCCCAAAACAGGGCGGCTGGGCGACGGGGCATGAAGCGGCACCCGTTTCTGCCAGTCGATCGATGGCAAAACCGACTTTATGAGAAGCCTTCAAGTCCCGCCTCGCGCACCAAAGAGACAGTCGTAAGGCTGTCTCTTTTTTTGCAAGTACATCCTGCCCAGGACAGGTAAAACCCCTGTGTTTCCAATGAAAAGGGAAGCACAGGGGATTTTTTGTTTCTTTTTTCTCAGGCAGATCTATTTGCAACTGTTTCTATCCATTTTGGTCGTCCTCGCCGCCCATCTGCCGCCAGCGATAATTATAAATATGCTCTAGAGTATGGTTCAATACGGCATATCTGTAGGATGTCAGTTCGTAATTTCTATAAATACAGCACAAAGTGTTTCCGGGAAGGTGAGGTGGATGGCATCCTTGCTGAGGTTAAGCTGCACAGAAGTTTTGGTGGGATAGGCGATTTTGGCATCGTTGATGTGTTCTTCGATGGGCACGACGATTTCTTTTTCGCCATTCAAATTCCAGACTGCTAAATAGATTTTGTTGTTATTTTTCAGACCTGCGCAAACTGTTTTCTCACCAAAGTTTGTAAAGCCAAGGGGGAAATAGGGGAGCGCAGTTTTCTTCATTTCGGACAGAGTGTTATAGTAGGCAACACCTTCCCGGATCAAGTCCATTTGATGTTCGTTGAGGTAATCCAAATGGCTGGCAAGGTGCATTCTGCCAAGGAAACTGTTGATCATATTGATTGCAATCCGGTCATCGGATACATCTTCGCCCTTTTCGCAATCGGATGCTACGGGGTAGCTCCAAACAGCTGCCTGTTCCGGCAGAACTGCTGCTAAAATATTGCCTGCAATGTAGGGGTAGAGCAAGTAGTCTGTCTGGTCAGAAGTGGATACCAAGCTGTATGCAGAAAGTGTCTTGTAGTCCATCCGCATACCGCCGGAAGAACATCCTTCAAAGACTATATTGGGGTATTTTACAATCATTTCCCGCATCCAGTCAAGGAATGCGTTTGCGGCATCTTCCAGACCTGCACCAGGATTTTCAGCATTTAAGTCAGTGCCAATGCCACAGTCCTGATTGTAATCACACTTAATATATTCTGCGCCATAATCTTCTACCATACGGGAAATGGTTTCTGACATATATTCCCGAACCTTGGGATTGCGATAATCAATAAAATGCCGGTTCATCACAGCAAGACGCTTGCCGTGGCGCTGGAAGAAGCAGTCATCATCGTAGTGCTCCAGCATTTCCTGACACTGGATGCCAATGATTTCCGGCTCGATCCACAGACCGGGTTTCATACCTAAGCTACGGATCAAGTCCGTTGTTTTCCGCACACCTTCCGGGAATCTTGCCTTACTTTCTTTCCAGTGACCCACAAAGGGATAAACCTTATCGCCATCCTCTTCGTTGTGCCAGCCACAGTCGATCACATAGTATTCAACACCGGTTTTTGCCACAATGGGAGCATATTTTGCGGTGTTTTCGGCTGTGGGACTGTCCCAGGACAGGTGCATATATTCGTTGAAAATAGTGGGAAGGTTCGCATCTGCCGGACTGACACCTGCAATGTGACGGCGGTACTTTGTCATATTGCCAATTACATCGTTCAGGCTTTTTCCGAAGGCTAATGCCACATAGGGTGTGGTGTAGCTTTCGCCGCTTTGCAAGGTCTTAAACCAGCCGCCAAAGGGGTAATTGGGACCACCTAAGTACAGATAATACTTGTCCAATGTGTCGGAAATTTCGTAGTACCAGGAGCTGTTGCTCTCAATTTGGAACATCAGGAAGCTGCTGCTTTTTCTCTCCTCTAAAATGCCCATGGGAAGCAATTCCTTGGTAGACCAACTGCCGATATTACAACCGCAAACACGCTGTTGAGATTCCGATCTTCCGCCGTGCAATCCTAATTCCCGGAAGTTCCGAGTACGGGGCTGACACTCGGCATGGTGGCTCTGCAAAAAGTCTGTAAACTGCATACTGTCCGGGGTGTTTTTATCACCAATGCCCGACACACAAAAGGAGGATACTTCTTCCAAAATAATGGGCGCATCAGTGATATTGGTAACAACCATATGGATCCGAATTGCGTTGGTATCGTCGTATGATTCAAATACTGTTTCACACCTGACATTGGGACTTTCTTGCACTATGGTCAAAATATTTCCGGAAACGCTATGGGATTTATAAAGCAAACGCCCAGCTTCCGAGGAACGAAACATTTTGGCTCCCATGTGGGTGTCCTTGTTTTCTCCGGCAAGCTGTATCTGTGCAAATCCAGAACTTAAATCACTGAAAAATCCCAGTTTGTCCAGGGTAATCCCAGTGTTTTCTTGAGAAAAAGATAAGTTTTTAAATGTCAGCATACTGTCAACCTCGTGTTTTTAAGAACAATAATACACGAAAAGCTGCTATTTAGTTAAAATCCTGCTCGGTGTGGATGGGGATTCCATCCACATAATCATCCGGAAATACACTTTGGAAAGCCTTTTCAACCAGGAAGGAATGTAAGATCGCAATCAGACACGGCGCAACTGTAGTAAGAATGCTGGTAAACGGATGCATAAATGTGACTGCCAGCACACCGGCAATAGACAGAAGCATAAGCAAGCTGCCTGGAAATCTGGCAAAATAAAAGCGCAAAGCATTTATATGTAGCTGAATAAAGCCGTTTTTATAGCGGGACTCCAATGGAATGAGCCAGCTAAGATAAGCGACGATCATCACGGCAGTAATCACATAGAAGGTGGAGAATGTTCCCAAATTCTGGGCAGTGATCATATATCCAAAATAGGTAACTACAGCAATTACCAGCCAAAGCAGGGTCAGGGGAATTCCCCGTTTCAGCTCGTTTTTAAAGCTGCGGAAGAAACGCTTAAAGGCTGCCTTATCATTGTCCTTCATAAGACCTCTGCTGACAGCATCATATAAGGCGCAGCAGGCAGGTATGATCGTAATAATGGGAATGCAGCAAATATACCAGCACAGGGAAAGACCGACCATTGCAGGAATTCTGCCGATCCATTTCCAAAAGGGTTTATCCATATCAAAAAGTCCACGAAACATCTAAAAACCTCGCATTTAATTTTTTAATGGTATATCACAGTTTTGGGATGCTGTCATCAATAAAATTAGAACTGAGATAATATAAAATCATTTTAAGCAATATTAAAATTAGGAGGAAAAAATAGTGAAAAAGCGCATTCTTAGTTTCGCACTGACCCTGGCGATGCTCCTGTCCATGACAACCGTAGCATTTGCCGCAAATTGGGAGACTCCTATCGATGTTGTTAAGGTAGCAGAAGTTGGCGACGAGGGCTTTGCAACCCTGGAAGATGCCTTCGCTGCAGCCGCTGGCGAGCAGGTATCCCTGACCGCAGATAGCTTTGATTCTACTGCTCCCGGTGCACAGCTGGATCTTAAGGTACTGCTGGATGTGGATGGCGTGGACGCAGAAGCTGTTGCTGACCAGGCTTTTCTGGCTAAGTGGGCAGCATCCTACAAGGCAAACAGCAGCATTTACATCACCGCAAAGATCGTAGACACCGAAGGTAAGACCGTCGTTGCGAGCCCCGCAATCGGCGCAAACGGTGTTAACATCTCCGGCACTGCAATGTAATAAATTAAAAACCAACCGTCAACAAAAGGCGCCCTCCCTGGGCGCCTTTTGCCGCATTTCCACCGAAACAACTGTAGGGCGGGGGCTTGCTCCCGCCACGATAAAATGAAGGTGCCCAATGGCGGGAGCAAGCCCCCGCCCTACATTGGCACCATCGTACCGGGGGTGTAGGGAGCGGATAAATCCGCTCCGCGGAATGCATATATGCATTCCCTACAAGTGCCATCGATACCACCGTAGGGAACGCGCCTGTGTGCCGTTCCCGATTGCGGATTTCGGAATGACACATAGGTCATTGGCTACGAATTTCCACCGTAGGGGCAGACGACCTCGGCTGCCCGTCAGAAAATCCGCCCTCGATGGGCGGATTTTCTGCATTTTTTATTGTCACATTTAGTTGGGCTTTTTCTGGCTGAAGAGCCATTGCCACATTTCTTCGCAGCTATATGCATAGTCCCAGGCGTTGTGTGCCACAGCGGGGATTAGAGTCAATTTTGCATTGCCACCGGTTTCGTTGATCCGCTCGACCATGTGCTGACTTTCACAGCAGAGGACAACATCATCCTCTTGACCGTGAAATGCCCAGATCGGGATGTCCTTTAGCCTTCCGGCATCCCAGTACATACCGCCACCGCACACCGGGACAGCGGCAGTGATCCATTCCGGGTGGGAAATGCAAAGCTGCCAGATGGCATAAGCGCCCATACTGACACCGGTTAAATAGACGCGATTGCGGTCAACAGTGGGATCTTGCATATTGGCTTCCAAAAATTCGCAAAGAATATGGAAACAGTCGAACCAGGTTTCAAATCGGCATTGCGGAATGAGAATTCGCGCAGGCAGACCGCCCTTTGCAATAACATTATCGATAAAGCCGCCGGTGCCGATCTGCTGAAGATCAGTGCCCCGGCAACCGGCACCCGGAGCGTATAACATCAGGGGAGCAGGCACTGCATTGGCTGGCTGATAGTATAGATAATCCAAATATTCACCGGGGTATTTAACAGAGTCGAAACGCTTGTTCGCAAACATAACAAGATTCTCCTTTATTTCGTTTGGTAGATGCCCTTGCCGATCAGCTCCGGGGCAACGGTGGGGTTTAAGTGCTTATCAAAGCAATGGTAGCAGAAAAGGGTCCAGCCCAGAAGGGCAAAGGGTGTCAGCAGGATGCCGAGGAAGCTGCCGAGCACATGGCAATAAAAATTGGGGATCAGCGCAGGGATCCAGATCAGAAAGGCGCAGATCGCGGATAGCAGTACTTGCAAAATGCAACGGCAATAAATGAAAAATGCATTTTTCAGCGTGCCGGTTACGGTGTTTTGATAAATGGGGATCATAACCAGGGCGATCATCAAAACAGGCAAAACCACCAGCAACGAAATGCCAATGGGAAGAAGAGAAAAAACAGAAAGCCATCCGGAGCCATAAGAAGGAGCCGTGTAATACACTCCAAGGCAAAGGCAGTATACGATGCCGCCCAGAGCCAGAACTGCAGCAGTTTGTAGGTAGTTGCCCCGGAGTCCTTTGCCAAAATCTGTGCTAAAATGCACATTTTCTCCCCAGGCATATTGACGCAAAATCCGCAGAACTCCGGAAAAGCCAATACCAAGCACAAGAAGAAACAGAATGTTCACTGCACAGCGAAGCACATTTAAAATTGCCAGTGTTTGCCCTGCCTGCTGGCGGACTGCATCCTCCGCCCCTTCTATAAAGGTATACAAATTGGCGATATACACATCCTTTACCACCGTAGAAAGAAGCAGCGGCAAGTAAAATAAAAGCAAAATCAAGCCGCAAAGCAGCAGCTTTTGCCATTGAAGCTGCACGACATCAAAAAACACCTGCCTGCGGTTTTGGGGCAGCATATTGTGGGTGTAATCGGTTTCAGAGAATTTAAATTTTCGTTTCATTGTTTTTTCTCCAATAAATATTGTACCGCCTTTAATGCGCCGTCATTTCCGGCACTGCCGTTTTCGTTCAGGGTGTCGAAATTTACAGAACGGGGGCTTATAAACAGATAACATTGTTCAGTGCCTGTATAGTACTTAGCCAGGTGGAGGTTACTGCCGGGAGCGATAGAAAAACCGTAGGTGAGCACACCTGCATCGGCTACATCCTCCTGGTAATAAGCAGCTTCGGGGAATTGCGCCAGCAGGGACTCGGTCAACCGGACAAAAACCGCCTGCCCCACATTTTCCGGCATACTGCTTTTTTCGAAAATTAAAATATCATAGTCAAAGCAGCGTACATCCAGGGTGCTGTAGGAAGGAATTTCCTCGGTGGCTTCCACAGTGATCGCCTTTAAGGGCTGATCTGTCAGGGCAGGGAGGGTGGCTGCCAGATCCTGTTCCAGCTTCTGGGTGTCCATATTTGCACCAACATATAAAATATGGATCCGCTCCTGGGGCGCAGGTGCTTTCAGACTGCTGAAAATACTGCACCAAAGGATCGTGGGAACGAGGGCGACAAGCAGGTATTTCCACCAGTTGTATTGCAGATGGTGTTTCATTGTGCCACCTCCACGATCACATTGGATACTAAATACAAGGTGTAATTTTGATATTTTAGCGCCAAAGTATTTGCCGGCAGGAAGATTTTTCGTTCGTTTACGGTCACACCGTAGCAGTCCATATCCATATACCGCTGGGGCACAGAAGAAATATAAGTGATCGTACCGGTCAGCACCTCCCGTTTGCGGAGGAAAAGCTTATAAAGCCGCATTTTCGGCTGAATATGCACCTGGGTATGGTACAAAATGAAAAAGCCGCAAAGAATATCTGCACAGATATTTGCCACCAGCATAAGGGTGTGGTTTGCGTCTGTCCGCAGACAGGTAAACAGAATATTCAGTCCCAAAGTTAAAACTGCAGAAGCTACGCAAAAACCAATACGGGTACGAAGCTTCTTTTTAAAGCTTTCCGGGGACTGCCCTAAAATTGTTTGGTTCATTGCAAAAGCCCTTTCTCCAGTAGCTGCTGGGGTGTGTCGATGGCTTCGATTTTGCCACCGTTCAAAATAGCGACCCGGTCTGCCAGATTATAAGCGTCCACAGGATCGTGGGACACAAAAAGAATTGTGCACCCATAGATTTTGTGGATCTTTTTTACAAGCTGCCGCAATTGGGTATGCAGCGCCGGATCAATATTGGAAAAAGGCTCATCCATAAGAATACACACAGGATTTTTGATCAAAGCCCTGGCGATGGCAATACGCTGAAGCTGACCGCCGGAAAGCTGCCGGGGCTTCCGGGTCAAAAGGAAATCCACCTCCAGAAGCTTTGCCAGCTCCTTGACACGCTGATCCACTTCCGCCTGGGGGGTATGGATCATACGCAGAGGAAAGGCAATGTTGTCATAAACTGTCAAATGGGGATACAGATTAAATGCCTGGGGGATATAGCCCATATTGCTCTCTTGCAGACGGAAATCATCAATGGGGACACCGTCAACCGTAAGAGAACCGGAAATATATTCCCCCTGTCCTAAAATGCATTTGAGCAGCGTGCTTTTGCCACTGCCGGACTGCCCCAGGATCACAAGAAGCTCCCCTTGCTTTACCGAAAGGGTGATGCCCTCCAATGCGGTGATATATTCTTTTTTTACTTTATAATAGCAGGAAAAGTTTTCAAATTCGATCAAATTCATTATATTTTGTCCTTACTGGCATCAATAATGGCAACGGGCAGCAATTTGGTAAGGGGACGCAGATCACCATATACCTGATTGTATAGATATTCGGCAGCATGGTAGCCGATATGATAGCCGTCTTGCTTCAAAATGTAGGGCTTCAGGGAAATGCGCTCAGAGGGAGAAAGCTCATCGTCGAAGATCATAAGCCTCAGATCCTCCGGGATCCGGATGCCCAGCTCCTGCACAGCGGTCAGAACGGTCTGGCGCATTGTGCCGGAAACAATAATGATCTGGGTGTCCGGATATTTCTGCAAATGCCTGCTCATTGTGCTTTTCTTTTGCTGGGGAGAGCCCTCTAAAACCAACAGGTTTTGGGGTGTTGCCATTTTATAGTGGCGCAAAAGACCGTGGGTAAAGCCGTTTATACGGGTTTCCAGAGTGGAAGCAAGGGCAGAGGGGGCTGTTACATAGACAGGATTCTGAAACCCTTCGTCCCGTAGAAATTCCACTGCGTTGACCATAACATCGTGGTTTTCGGAGGCTACAAAGGATGTGGAAATATTGGGAAGCATACGGTCAACCAGCACAAGGGGATATTTTTTAGCACAAAGCTTGAAAATTTCGTGATCGTGAGGGTTGTCACGGTCGGCAGGGAACAGGATGATGCCTTTGGAGCCGGAAAGGGGCGCAGAGGTAAGCAGCCTGTTTTCTTTTTCCGGATCGTCATCGCTCACAAGGATAGTCAGCTCCACTTGACGCTCGGAGCAGAAGTTACTGGTACCTACCAGAATTTCATGACAGTATTGGGTGGTAATAGAGGGGATGATCAGGGAGATCCGAAGGGGCTCACTTCCGGAAGCCCGGGGCGTATTTGCTACAGCCTGCGGACTGATAAAATAGCCTTTTCCGTGGGTGTTGACTACCAGACCTTTTTGTATCAGATTTTCATAGGCATTGCGAACCGGCTTGCGGCTTGCTTCAAATATCTGGGAAAGGGCACGTTCGCTGGGGAGCTTATAGTTAGGGACTGTGGCATTTTGCCGGATAATATCCCGGATGTAGCTTTCTATTTTTTTATACAGCAAAGAGTCCATAGTATGCACCTCCACATCAATCATAACACAGGTTTTATCTCTTTTCAACCCCGTAAGGTACCAGTTATGTAAAAAAGTACCAGTTTAGGAAAAAACAGATTATGTAAAGCAGAAAATAAAGGTACCAGGGTGCCAGTTTGTGCGGTTTTCCTATTTACAGAGCTTTTGGCAAATGATAAAGTGTTCACGATGAGATAGTGTGTCAGTGCGCCAAAATGGAGACTGGCATAGCGATTTCAACCCGGTTATAGATGCCGTTAAGCATTTATAATATAAATTATATTTCATTATTAGGAGGAAACCAAAAATGAAGAAACTGTTCGTTTTAGCCCTGGCACTGGTTATGACTATGAGCATGCTGGCTGCTTGTGGCGAAGCAAACGCACCCGAGACCAACCCTGCACCTACCGGCACAACTGCCCCTGCAGAAACAACTGCCCCCGCAGAAAATACCCCTGAAGAGACCAAGGCTCCTGCACAGCTTGGTGAGAATGTCATCACTGCAGGCACCCTGAGCAACCACGAAAATGGTTGGGAAGTTGAAGCTTGGAGCGAAAACGCTTCTGGTGTTTACTTCAACATGTGGGCAAACGATCTGCCCTCCGATTCCGACTGGGCTCTGCGTTACCAGGCTCACAGCGGTGATGTAGTGCAGCTGATCCGTAACGGCGAGGCTTATCCCATTGGCGGCCCCGGCGTTGGCACTCTGGTTAAGTTCAATGCCAACGGCTACTACCTGTGCTTCGACAAGTGGATCACCCAGGAGCTGTTCCCCCTGCAGGAAGGCGACGTGATCATTATCAATGGCGATTTCTCCAACCCTGAGAATGGCTACACCATTCACTTCGACAAGACCTACATCCAGTTGAAGGTTGGCGGCATCACCAAGTTCAGCACCACTGCTCCCGAGGGAATTACTCAGTAAGAGTTCAAATCCCTTCTCTGGCGGCTTGCTGCCGGAGAAGGGGCTACTCCTCTGAAAGCTGATTTTTGGGCGAAGGCGCCTGTGGATTCGCCTGAAGCTGAGCTTTTAGAGGCTTATAAAATAAGGAGGATACAAATATGAAAAAATTGATTTCTTTGATTTTGACATTTGCATTAGCACTGACCGTGTTTGCCGGCTGTGGTACCATCGGCGTGGTAGAAGGCGGCGAAAATGGTCAGCAGCAGATTCAGACCGATGCTTCCAAGGCATCCATCACAGTCGCTACCTGGGATGGCGGTCTGGGCAGCCAGTGGCTCAAGGACGCTGCTGAGCTCTTTGAAGAAAAGTACAAGGACGCTACCCATTTTGAAGAGGGTAAGACCGGCGTAGAAGTAAACATTATTGCCAGCCGTAGCTTTGACGGTTCTGCAATGGCATTTACACCTCTGACCCACGATGTTTACTTCGTGGAAGCTGTGGACTATTTTGCTATGTACAACAACCAGCAGTTTGCTGACATTTCCGATGTAGTGAACGGCTCCTTGAGCGAGTACGGCGAGGACGGCACAATTGCTGACAAGCTGGATGACAGCCTGAAGGATTACCTGACTTGCATCGACGGCAACTACTATGCAATTCCCTTCTATGAGAGCTACTACAGCTTTGCTTATGATGTGGATCTGTGGGATGCCAAGTCCTTCTATGTTTCCGCAAACGGCGGCTGGACCGATGCTTCCGGTGACCGTTCCAACGGCCCTGACGGCGTAGCCGGCACCAGCGATGACGGTATGCCCGCTACCTATGAGGAATTTGCAAGACTGATTACCCGTATTTCCGATGCAGATGTAACACCCTTTGTAACTGCCGGTAATGCTCAGGACTATGTGTCCAACCTGCTGTATCAGATGTGGGCTGACTACGAAGGCAAGGAGCAGATGATGCTCAACTACACCTTCGACGGCACCGCTACTGACTTGATCGAGGTTTCCGAGGACGGAACCATTACCGAGCTGGAAGACACTCAGATCACCATCCAGAACGGTTATATGCTCCAGAAGCAGGCAGGCCGTTATGCTGTACTGCAGTTCTGTGAGGACATTCTCCTGTCCAGCGACAGCAATCATAAGATCATCGACACCCACGTCAATGCACAGAAGAGCTTTGTAAGAGGCGGTATTGCCAACGATCAGCCCATCGCTATGATCATCGAAGGCTCCTGGTGGGAAAACGAAGCCAAGCAGGCTCTGCAGGAGCTGGAAGATGGCGGCTATGAGCGTCACAACTACGCAGTTATGCCCTTCCCCCACGCAACTGCCGATCAGATCGGCCAGACTCCTACCTGGCTGGCAATGAGTAACTCCTACGGCTTTATTGCAAACAACAGCGACAATCTGGATCTGGCTAAGGAATTTATGAAGTTCCTGCATACCGATGAAAATCTGGTTGCTTTTACCAAGGAAGTCAATATGACCAGAGCCCTCAACTATGAGATCCCCGAATCCGAGATCGCAGGCCTGTCCACCTACTGCCAGTCCATTCTGGAGCTGAAGAAGACCGGCGACGTGATTTATCCTGTTTCTCTGGTTGACGAAGTAAACAACAATAACATTATGTTCGGTGCATTCACATGGGCATGGCAGACCAATATTAACGGTTATGAGTTCAGAAACCCCTGGCTGTACTTTAAGGATGAGGCTAACACTTCTGCTGAAAAGTACTTTGCCGGTCAGTACAAGAACTTTGAGACCAAGTGGAGTGCAATTTTCTAAGAAATAGCAGACAAGTCCTCATAGAAAGAGGTTTACACAATGAAACGAATTGATCGTAATTCTGTACCTGCCGGTGTCCGCAAAGGACACCGGGACAGAGCAGATATTATATTCTACTCAATACTGATGATCCTGCCTGTGCTTCAGCTTTTGATTTTCTACTTCGGTGTGAATTTCCAATCCATTTGCATGGCGTTTCAGAAGTATGATGCAAAAAACAATGAGTTTATCTGGGATATGAAAAAAAATCTGACATTGTTCAAAAACGATGTTCAGATGGCAGGCTTCTGGAAAATGGTCGGAAACTCTCTGATCGTTTGGATCAGCACAAGCCTTTCCGGTACCGTGCTGGCTCTGATTTTTGCATATTATATCTACCGCAGATACCCCCTGAGCAATTTCTTTAAGTTTGTGCTGTTCCTGCCTTCTGTGCTACCTGGCATTTTGCTGGCAGTTATGTATAAGAAGTTTGCAGGTCTGGGTGTTCCCGCATTTATGAATTATCTGTTTGAAACCACCATCGCAGATGTGTTTCAGGCAGGTGCTGCCGGCGGCAGAATTAATTTGATCACATTGTTTACCGTGTGGGTCAGCTTTGGCCCCCAGGTTCTGGTATATACCGGCGCAATGGACCGGGTAGACCCAGGTATTTTGGAAGCAGGCCGCATTGACGGTGCAACACCGCTGCAGGAGTTTTTCAAGATCATATTCCCCAATATATCTTCTACAGTCAGCACCTTCCTGATCATTGGTGTGGCATCTATTTTCACAAACCAGAACAATCTGGTCAGCTTCCTGGGTTTTGATACCACAACCGCAGAAAGCACCATCGGCTACTATTTGTATAAGATCATTTATCAGGACTTCCAGCGTAAGTCCGGCTTCTGCTATGCCGCTTTCCTGGGTCTGATTTGCACATTGATCGTAATTCCCCTGGCATTTGGTGTCAGAAAACTTTTTGATAGGGGGGATGACTGATATGCGCCTGAAACCTCATAAAAGCGAAAAACCCGATGCTTTGAGCATTGTGATCGGTATCCTTCTGGGCGTATATGTGATCGGTCTGTTCGCGCCTATGGTGTGGACGATGGTGATCTCCTTTATGGATCCCAACGGATATTATAGCTTCTATCAGGAAGGTACGGCAGTTCCCTTTACCTTCACAATGGAGAATTTCCGCAATGCGATCCCTCAAATTATGGTGACCTCGGAGACCACATCCCTGACCTATAATATGGTGGGCTTGTACATAAACTCCCTGAAGTTTGCAATTTTTAGCGCATTGGCATTTACGGTCTGTTCTACCATCGTCAGTTACTTAACTGCAAAATTTGACTTTAAGTTCTCTAAGATCGTCTATGCATTTGTGATCGTGGCAATGAGCCTGCCCATCGTGGGCAGTATGCCTTCTGAGATCCAGATGCTGCAAAATCTTGGCATTTACGGTCAGTGGATCAGCGTTCCCGTTTTGCGCTTTAACTTCCTGAGCGTGTATTTTCTGGTGTTCCATGCTACCTTCCGTGGCATTTCCAAGGAATATACCGAGGCAGCAAAGATCGACGGCGCATCCAATTTGCGGGTGATGCTGCAGATCGTAGTTCCCCAGGCACTGAATATTATTGTGACAGTATTTGTCATTATGTTCATTACCTACTGGAATGATTATCAGGTGCCTATGCTGTACCTGAAGGACTATCCTGTTGCTGCCTATGCGGTGTATCAGTTTGTAAACACCACCCGCAATGCAGCATTCAATAGCTCTGTGCCCCTGCAGATGGCAGGAACATTGCTTATGACTCTGCCCGTTTTGATTACCGTAATTATTTTCAATAAGCGGCTGAGAGTATCTGTTTCGATTGGAGGAATCAAAGGCTGATGAAAAAAAGAATTTCATTGTTGCTGATTTGCGCCCTTGTGCTTTCTGTTTGCCTGCCTGTTTTCGTAGGCGCACAGAAGGATGTGGAAAGCACCATCAGCTTGCCTGCTGCCCTGGTGCTGGGTCATACATACGATCTGCAGATCCCGGATGGCACTTTGGCAGTTAACGGCAAAAGCTGCGAAGGCACATTTGTTGCCGAGGGCAGCGAAGTATCCCTTTCCTATGCAGACGAATCCGGCAATTCCATTGGAGAATATACCCTTTCTGTGGTAGACACCGGAAACTCTGCCGACCACTGTGCGTATTTTTACGATCAGTCCGGCGCAGTCGCAAAGGTTGAAAACGAAAACAACATTGCCCTGTCTTTTGCAAAGGACAGCACGGTTGCATTTTTGACAAAGCTGGATTCTCAGGATCTTGCTATGTATTTCTCTATTGATGAGAACAAAATGCAGCTTGAAACTATGAAGCTGACCTTGACCAGTGCCGAGAACGCACAGGTTAAGCTGACCTTCCTGGTAAACATTGCAGAAAAAACCCTTTCTCTGGGCAATCAAAAGGTAGAGCTGGCAGACCTGAATGACATTGTGCAGCTTCGCTATAAGGATTCCAGCCAGAAGTTGATGCTGGGCAATGACACCGAGCTGCTTGTTTGCGAAAAGGATGACAACAAGCAGGAATTCTCCGGCTTCGGCTGCGGTGTTTACCTGACAGCAGAATTTACCGGTGTTTCCGGTGATTGCACCGTCAATATGACAAGAATGGGCAACCATCCCCTGGGTCATAAGAACAGCACCAGCCCGGATATGACCGAGCCTACTGTGGCATTTTCCAATGCAATTCCCAGCACCATGCTGATGGATGAACAGTTCCAGTTCCCCACCTATGAAGCCTACGATGTGCTTAGCCCGGTGGCAGAAAGCGCTGTTACAGTAGAAGCACCCGACGGCACGGTTTACACCGAGTCCTTCACCGTTTCCCAGTACGGAAAGTATAAGCTTACCTGCGTTGCCAAGGATTCCTGCGGCAATCAGGCAAAGACCATCCGTATGATCTATGTCAACGACGATGTAGCTCCGGAGCTTTCCGTTTCTGCTATGGAAAAGGAAAGCTATAAGGTCGGTGATGCAGTGAAAATTCCTGCCTATACCGTTAGCGACAATCTGGATGTTTACACTGTAGATGTTATTTTGTTCCTGCCCAATGGCGAGATCCGGGTGCTGACCAGCGATGCAAATGGTGAGATCACCTATTGCCTGACAGATACTGCGCTATATAGCAGCAGCTTCATCAGCGACAACAGCTCCTTCAAGGCAGAGCAGTCCGGCAAGTACACATTGCGCTATGTTGCCTACGACGACCAGTACAACCGGGTCGTGCAGGAACTTAGCTTTGAAGTGAAGTAAGGAGGCAGTGGGAAATGAAGAAAAAGCTTTCCTTTATTCTTGCAGCCGTACTGCTTGTGAGTATGCTGCTTTGTGCCTGCGGAACAAATGGCGAAAAGGATGCCTACAAGACCGAGCTGGCAGACAAGTATTTGATTAAGCAGGGTGTATCGGATTATGTGCTGGTGCTGCCCAACTATGCTTTAGAGTATGAAACCTATGCGGCAGAGGAGTTTGCTTACTTTATGGAGCAGGCTACCGGTTGCAAGCTGGAGATCCTTACAGAAACCACCGTTCCTGCCGGGAAAAAGTATATTTCCCTGGGCAAGACCAATCAGTTCATGGCAGCATTCCCCAAGGCAGATCTGTCCGAACTGGATGGAACTATGTCCTCTTATCTCATCGAATCCAAGGATGATAACATTTACATCACCGGCAGCAAGGCATATCAGGGTCAGGCTGTTTTGTGGGGTGTATACGATATTCTGAACGATTTGGTGGGCTATCAGTATTACCACAATGACGAGATCTATTTTGAAAAGACCACAGATGTAAACCTGTGGGAGTATGAAAGAAAAGTGGTTGCGCCTTCCTTTGATATGCGCACCCATTCCACCAACTACATTTACGCATATCCCCAGGATACCCACGGCACACGGCTGCGTTACATTAACTTCTCCCGTGGCAAGGAGTGGGATTCCCTTACTAAGGGACACGGTCAGGTTTCCATCTTCGTTGCGCCCCGTGATGAGGATGAGAATGGTGTTCGCTACGGCAGCAGCCATCCGGAATGGTTCTATGATCCCTCTGCTACAGATGTAGGCGAAGGCGAAAACCAGCTTTGCTGGACTGCCGGTGGCAATCCGGAGAGTCTGGATCTTTTGCAGAGCGTGATCGCAGAGGAAATGCTGCAGTATGTTATGATGGATTCGGAAGCTACCTTCTTTATGCTGGCACAGCAGGATACAGAATATGTCTGTACCTGTGAAGGCTGCACCAAGGCAATCAGCGAATGGGGCGGCACAGCTTGCGGTCTGCAGATCAACTTCGTAAACGGTGTTATCGAAAAGACAGAAGCAATGCTGCAGCAGCAGGATCCGGGCAGAGAAGTTCTCTACGCGATCTATGCTTATAAGCCTACGGAAGCGGCTCCCGTCAAGCAGAATGCAGACGGCACTTTCGCACCTTACAGTGACAAGGTAGTGCCCCATGAGAAAATGAGAATTTTCTTTGCACCGATCCGCCTGAACTATGGCTTTAGCTTCGATGCTCCCTACAATGCAGATTCCTATAAAAATCTGAAGGGCTGGAACAGCGTGTGCGATGATGAGCAGCTTATGATCTACACCTACGATCTGAATGTTCGTCAGTATTTTGTAAACTTCTTCAACCTGGGCACCATCGCCAGCCACATGCAGGACTTTGAAGAAGCAGGCGTTTCCTATATGCTCAGCCAGGGCATTTCCGATGCCAATGCAACTTGCTTTGACGAGCTGCGTGCCTACTGCATCTCCCGGCTGATGTGGGATACCAGCCTGAACACCCAGGAGCTGGCTGCTGATTTT
Organism: Faecousia sp.; assembly: GCA_045587925.1. Lineage (GTDB taxonomy): Bacteria > Bacillota > Clostridia > Oscillospirales > Oscillospiraceae > Faecousia. The sequence continues at coordinate 13,375 of JAZNDF010000115.1, read as the reverse complement.
ATCACCCATTATTATAAAGACGCTGCAGAGCCTATGCAGAAGCTCTTTGATATGATCGTAGATCAGAATGCCTGGTATCTTGCAGTGAAGGATCCCGGATGCGGCGGTGTTACCGGCATCACCTATAACACCACCTGCTATCCCCGTGCCTTCGTTGAGAAGATGGATGCACAGATTTTTGCCGCAATGGAAGCTATTGCTCCCCTGGAAGAAACCGATCCGGAGCAGTACGAGCTGCTGAAGGCAAGAATTATGAAGGAATATCTGTCCAATATTTATTTGAAGGTTGCACTGTATAAGGACTCTTACACCCAGTCCGAGGTGGACGAAATGGAAGAGATCTGGGATACATACATTGCATACTGGGACATCAGAAGTGGCGGTGAGGGTCAACCTCTGTCCGACATTTTCCAATAAGATTTACTTAAGCCGGGGCGGAAGCTCCGCCCCGGCTCAGAGATCAAAGAACCACCAAACCGTCAAAATGCATTTTTGACTTGCTGCGCAACGCTCCCCTCTCGAGTATCTGCATACACTTCGGGGTCGCGTTGCTTGCCTTTGGCGATCCTTTGACCTCTACAGAGATCAAAGAACCACCAGATAATGCAGAATGCAGAATGTACAATGTTAGAAAAAAGAACTTTGTATATTCTGAATTGTGCATTTGCATAATTTGTAAAGGAAACAAGACGCCATCCACAGGAGGACGGTATTATGAAAATAGATTTAAATGGTGCGTGGAAGCTGTGTTCTGCTCAGTATGGGCAGTTGGATGCCACTGTGCCCGGTTCCGTGCTGAGCACACTGCTGGCGCATGGGCTGATCGAAGATCCCTTCTATCGGGAAAACGAGGCAAAGGTGCGTCAGTGCCTGAAGCAGGATTATACCTATTGCAGAAGCTTTTCTCTGACCCAGGAGCAGCTTACCAAGCATAACTATTTGTTTATGGATGGTATTGACACCATCGCAAAGGTATATATTAACGGCAAGCTGATCGCCGAGCTGTTTAATATGCACATCCACAAGCGTATTTTGCTGGATAATGCTATTTTGAAAGAGGAAAATGAAATTCGCATTGATTTTTCCAATGTTTACGATTACATCGAAAACTATCCCGGAAAGGAAACCTTCCGTACCTACGCAGTGACTCATCCCAACGGTCCTGTGATCCGCAAATCCCATCATATGCTGGGCTGGGACTGGGGTCCTGATCTGGCAGATATGGGCATTTATCGGGATATTTATGTTGTGTCCACCGACCTGGGCTATTTGGAGTCCTTCCGTCACGAATGTACATTCCTGGAAAACGGTGCGGTGCAGGTGGATGTGGAAACTGAGCTGGTGTGCCATACTCAGGGCGAAATGACTGTAACCCTTTCTATGGCATCCGATGGCACATTCCTTCAGGAAAAGCTGCCGCTGACGGAGAAGGGAACAGTTTCCTTCCTGCTCAATGACCCGAAGCGTTGGTATCCCATTGGCTTTGGCGATCCCAATCTGTATGACTTGTCCTTTGAACTGACTGCCAGCCAGGGCGAGTGCCAGAAGTATGATTACCGCATTGGTATCCGTCAGGTGGAGATCGATAATACTCCCGATGAATACGGCACCAACTTCTGCGTCCGGATCAATGGGGAAAAGGTATTTTTGAAGGGCTCTAACTATATCCCGGAGGACAATATTCTTGTCCGCTGTGACAAGGCACGCAATCACCGCCTGCTGGAGCTGGTAAAGAATTTTAACCATAATGTGATCCGTGTCTGGGGTGGCGGCTACTATCCCGATCCCTGGTTCTATGAATATTGCGACGAAAACGGCATTTTGGTATGGCAGGATCTGATGTTTGCCTGCGCATCCTACAACATAAATGACACCCATTTCAGAGATCTGATCGTTGAGGAAGCCATCGATGCGGTGAAGCGTTTCCGTCACCATGCCAGTGTGTTCTACATTTGCGGTGACAACGAATGCGAGGACGGTGTAAACGGTCACGAGCCGGAGCTGATGGAGCAGTATCGGATTATGAGCCAGGAAATTCTGGTGCCCCTGATGAAAACACTGACCAATACCTTCTATGCATACACCTCGCCCCATTCCAAGCAGATTTTCTGTATGCAAAATGACCACGATCATTTTGATACCCACTATTGGGCAATTCGGGATGCCAAAATGCCCTTGGAGCATTTTAAGGAAATTTATCCCCGTATGCTGTCCGAGACCGGTTGGGAGTCCTTCCCCATGATGGACACCAACTGCACCTATGCCCTGGAAGGGGATATGGCAGTGGACTCTCCTGTAATGCTTGCCCACGAAAAAAGACCGGGTGGCAATCAGACGGTTGAATATTATGTAAACCTGCGATACGGAAAGCCTGCAACCTTTGAAGAATTTATTTATCTGCAAAATCTGGTGCAGGGCGATGCCATCAAGATAGCAACCGAGCATTTGCGGACCAACAAGTTCCGCTGCAATGGCATTATGTACTGGCAGCTTAACGATTGCTGGCCGGGACTTTCCTGCAGCTCTGTGGACTACAATTTCGGACTGAAGGCACTGCATTACTATTCCAGAAAATTCTTTGCACCCCACCTGATCGCAGTGGATGAGACAGAGGGTAAGCTGATCGTCAGCATTGCAAACGATACCCCCAAGGCAGAAGCATACCGGGTTTTGTATCGCTTTATGAGCTTTGACGGTGAGATTTTGGACGAAAAGACCGTCACTGCTGCTGTGGATAAGACTGACGATCTGGAGGTACTGGTGATCCCCACACCCTTTGGCGCAGCGGATGCAGATAAATTTGTGTATGTAAAGCTGACAGACGGGGAAGGAAACTTCCTTTCTGAGAATTTCTATCAGCACAGCCTGGATAAGGAGATCACTTACCCCAAGGCAAATATTGCGGTTCGCCAGATCAATGCACACACCATCGAATTGACTGCGGACACATTCGTGAAAAATGTATTTTTACAGTGCGGTGGCACGGATCGGATATTCTCCGATAACTTCTTTAACCTGATGAAAAATGAAGCAAAAATGATCACATCCGAAACACCTTTGGATCTGGAGCAGTTAACAATGCTGTCTGTCAATCAGGTAAACTTTTTAAGAGAGGAGGGGACGCTATGAGCGAAAAATTCCAGTTTCAGCCGTGGAATAAATACGAAGAAGATCTGGAGATTTTCACAAAGCGGTTTTTGGACAATCAATTAAAGGATCTTTGTTTCTCTAAAATTCTGGATTTTCAGGTAGGCTATGCCCCTTCTGATGAGCCGATTCCCTTTGCAGAGGCAAAGGCCCTCAACTACATCCCCATTGAACAGGGTCAGGTCTGGGCAGAAAAGAACTTTGCCTGCGCCTGGTTCCATCTGACGGCAACCTTGCCGGAGGGCACAGAGCTTTCCCAGTTGTATCTGGATTTCCAGAACGAGGGCGAGGCACTGCTGGTGGATCGCACCGGTTCTGCCCTGAAGGGCTTTACCTTCGGTTCTCCCAGCTTTGGCATTATGGATCTGTCTATCGAGAAGCGGTACTACCCCCTGGAGGGCTTGGTGGATGCCGACGGTAAGATCGACCTTTATATTGACGGCGCATCCAACAGTATTTTGGGTGAGTACAACAACGGTTCTTCCCACCTGAAATCTGCCGCAGTTGTGCGCTGCGATCCCAAAATGCAGGATGTATATTGGGATTTCGATGTGCTGATGGATTATGTGGGCGCGGTTACTGCAGAGGATCCCAAGAAGTTTGAGATTTTGAACGGACTGCGATCTGTCCGGAATTTGATCGTATATAAAGATCCCCAGTGGTACGAAAAGTCCAAGGAGATCACAGGCAAGCTTTTAAGCCTTTCCGGTTGCGATGAGACCCAGGCAACTGCCGTAGGTCATGCCCATTTGGATCTGGCTTGGCTGTGGCCCATTCGGGAAAGCTACCGCAAGGCAAAGCGGACATTTGCCAATGCAATTTACTTATTGGAAAAATATCCGGATTTCCGTTTTGTTGCACCCCAGCCCCAGCAGCTTCAGTGGGTCAAGGAACAAGACCCCCAGCTTTACAAAAAGCTGAAAAAGTATATTGCTGAGGGTAGAATTGAGATCGTCGGCGGCGGTTGGGTGGAAAATGACACCAATGTGCCCTGTGGCGAGTCCCTTGCCCGTCAGGAGCTGTACGGTCAGAAATTCTGGCAGGAGGAATTTGGTCGCTATGTGCGTCTGCGCTGGCTGCCGGACACCTTCGGTTACAGTGCTTGCATTCCTCAGCTTTTGAAGCTTTCCAAGCAGGATTACTTTATGACCATTAAAATCTCCTGGTCTAATCGTACCCTGTTCCCCTACAATACCTTCCGCTGGGCAGGTATTGACGGCAGCCAGGTTACGGTACATATGCCTCCGGAAGGCAATTACAATTCCGTAGCAGGCCCCAAGGCATTGCTCAATGCGAAAAAGGGTCTGAAAAAGACAGATCCCCAGGATCGGCTTATGCTGATGTACGGTGTTGGCGACGGTGGCGGCGGTCCTTCCGAAACTACCGTGGAGCGCAATATCCGCACAGCCAATGTGCCCTACTTACCCAAGGTGAAGTTTGGCACAGCCCAGGGCTATTTTGAAGCATTAAATCCGGATATTCTGCCGGTTTATCAGGGCGAAATGTATCTGGAAAAGCACCGTGGTACTTATACTTCCCAGTCTAACAACAAGAATTTCAACCGGGAATTTGAAGAAAAGATGCTTTCTCTGGAAATGCTTCTTGCCAGCCGCGGGCTGCAGGGAGAAAAGGAAAAGCTGGATCAGCTTTGGAAGGAAGCACTGCTTTATCAGTTCCACGATATTCTCCCCGGTTCCTCCATTGCCCGGGTTTATGAAGAAACAGATGCATCTTACGGCAAGATGCTGGAGGCACTGGAGACACTGGCAGGGGAGCAGAAGGTCAGCTTTGTGCCCGGTAAGGAAAGTAAGCTTTTAAACCTTCGGGGTCAGCAGTACAACAAACTGGTCAAGGAAGGACAGAAGTATTTCCTGTATCAGGGCGACGGGGCAGCGATTGCGCCTGTGTGCTATGAAAATGCTGTAGAGTCTGCCGGTGTGGATGCCGTAGAAACAGATTATTACACAGTAAAAATGGCAGACGACGGCTCCTTTGCTTCCATTACCCTGAAGGAAAACGGAAAGACCGTTGTGGTGAATGCCAATCGTCTGCGGGTGTTTATGGACACCGGTGACGCTTGGGACTTTGAGGATGACTACCGGGATCAGCCGGCGCTTTATATGGAGCTGGCAGATACCAAGGTTCGGGATTTTGGAGCACTGGTAGAGATCTGCCAGACCTATAAATTCTTAAATTCCAGCCTGACCCAAACCATTATGATCCACAAGCAGCTTCCCTATATTCAGATCGACCACGATGTGCGCTGGCAGGACACCGGCTATATGCTTCGGGCAGAGTTCTTGCCTAAGGTGTGGGACGATGTGGTACATAACGACATCCAGTTTGGTTATCTGGATCGTCCAACAACTGATCACGATGCCCACGAAAAGGCACAGTTTGAGATCTGCTGCCAGAAGTGGTTCGATCTGGCGGATGCAAACAACGGCTTTGCGGTTCTCAATAATGCAAAGCACGGTTATATGTGCAAAAACGGCATTATTTCTGTGAATTTGCTCCGTTCTACCGATTATCCCTGTGTTAAGGGCGATCAGCATCCCAGCCATTATAGCTATGCCCTGTATCCCCATGCTGGCGGGTTTGATCCTGTGCAGGTGGATGCCCTGGCAAATCAGTATTGCGAGCGCAGCGTGTATGGTCTGGAAGCAGCACAAATTCCTGCCTTCAGCGATCCGAAAATTCAGATCACTGCCTTTAAGCCTGCCTACGATGGCAACGGATTTATCCTCCGTGCCTTTGAGCGTGCAGGTCAGAGCGCAGATGTACAGCTAACAGTGCCTCAGGGATATTGCGTGGCAGAGGAAGTGGACCTGCTGGAGGATAAGATTGGGGAGGCAACAAGCGATATGACCTTTAAGCCCTTCCAGATCCGCAGCTTCCGCATTGTCAAGGAGACCTTATGAAGAAAATAATTAGTTTAGTATTATCTGCGGCGTTATCACTGTCCCTGGCAGCTTGTGCCGGGGAGGTGGAAACACCCAGCCAGGGTGCAACAACCCAGCCGGAAACCACAGCTCCGATTAGGGTCAACCAATTTGCAGAAACCGGAATGTTGGCAAGTGGACAGTCGGTTGAACTGACTGCAGACACGCTCTCCGGTGACATCCAGTGGAGCAGCAGCAATCCGGAACTGGCAACGGTGGATGAAACCGGCAAGGTTACTGCACTGTCTAACCGTGGCACAGTTACCATCACGGCCCAAAGCGGAACACAGTCCCAGCAATGGCAGATTCCCCTGTGCCAGCAGACAGCCTTTGGCAATGTCAGCCTCAGCAATTGTGAGGAAAGCTTGACCATTGGCGTTTGGCCCGGACCTTTCCAGTGGTTTGATGATGCTACTATGAAGCTGATGCAAGATGCAGGCATCAATTTGATTGTGGGCATTAAGGATCAGTGGCTTTGGGAAGGCGATGGCGCGCCAATGCTGGATTTGGCAGAGCAATACGGTGTTTCCGTTCTTTCGGATCTGCGAACCTGGGACGGTGAAACCGTTCCGGAATATGCAGAACATTCTGCATTAAAGGGATTCCTCTTTTATGATGAGCCGTCTGTCCCACACTTCCGGGGCCTGGCTGAGCTGAAAGAAAAGTTCGATGCCCTGATGCCGGAAGATAAGCTGTTTTTTGTAAATCTGTTCCCGGAGTCTTGCAGCTATGAATCCCTGTTTGGAGAAGACTACCACCCCGGTCAGGTGGATTATGAACAGTATTATCTAAATTCGTTTATGGATACGGTTTCTACCGAGTGCCTTTCCTATGACGGCTATCCCTTGCAGGAAGGCGGCACGATCCGCAGTACCTACTACCACAATTTCGATGCTGCGGCAAAAAGAGCCAAGGAAGACGGTGTACCTTTCTGGTATACGCTAAATGCATCTGGCCACAGTACCACAGATGGCCGCTATGTGACACCTACAGAAAAGGAATTGCGCTGGCAAATGCTGATGGGTATGACCTACGGCTCTAATACGCTATCGCACTATATACTCACCTCTGCCGATGAGAACGACGATAATATGCTCCAGTATATGTCCTGGGAGCCTACGGCTATCTATGATTGTGTAAAAACAGTCAATCACGAAATGCTCGCCTGGGATGATATCTATATGAACTATCAATGGGTAGGCACTGCTGCTTTTGATGCAGCTGCAACCAAGGGCTTTAAGCACGCAATGCTGGAGTCTTTGGAATATGACCTGTCCTTTGAGGAAACCGGCGTCCTGACCGGTGTGCAGTCTGATGAAAGCCTGCTGATCGGTATGTTCCAAAATGGCAGCGAGAATGCCTATTTGGTTACCAATGCCGGTATGGTTACACCCTGCGAGAAATATCGCCAGTATTCCATCGAAATGAAGGATGCAACCGTTACGCTGCAGCTGGCTGAAGGAAATTACCGCTGCGCAGCGGTGATCAACCGTGGCAATATCCAGTATGTTCCCGTGAATGCAGACAATACAGTCAATATTACAGTTCCTGCTTTTGACGGTGTATTTGTTATTCCTGTTATTTAAAGGAGGACAAAAATGGAAAAAAAGAAAAATTTGAAGCTACCGCTCATTTTGATCGGTGCAGTGCTGCTGGTTTCTGTTGTGTTGTGTATTTGCCTTCTCGGCGGCAACGGCAACACAGACGAAACAACAGTACCGACTACCACAGCAGCTACTGAGCCGGCCACAGAGCCTGCGCCTCAGGAAACGCTGCCCCTTGTGGAGGAAGAGGAACCGACGATTATCCAAGCCGGTCATATGAAAAAGCACATGAAGGGCAAAAACGGAGATGATGGTATTTACTTCTCCATGGAGCCCAACGAAGTGCCGGCAGATACCACCTGGAAAACCGAGTACCGTCCTACATCCAAGAGCGTAATTAAGCTGATTCGTGATGGCGAGACCTATGAAATCGGCAAAACCGCAGGCGGTATGTTGATCAAATACAACGAAACAGATTACTATCTGAAATTACAAGAGTATTTGATCCGGGATTATTTCCCCATCCGTGATAATGATATTATTGTGGTGGAAGGTGTTTTCCGCCATGGTCAGACTCTGTTCCAGATCGAAAAAAGCTATATGCTGATCTCGGAGGGCTTGGTGTTCTACACCACAGAATATCCTGAAGGCTTAGGCGTTACAGTAAAGAATGTGGGACGTCCTACTGCCCATCAAAAGGGTATGACTACCAACGGTATTTACTTCACGCTGGAAGAAAATTCCGTTCCCTATAATAAAGACTGGTCACTGCAGTATTCTCCGACAAGTGAAGCCAATGTGCAGCTTATCCGTAATGGAAAAACCTATAACATCGGCAATAAAGCTGCAGAAATGATCATCAAATATAACGAGACATCCTATTTCTTGAAAACAGAACAGTGGATCATAAAGGATTTCTATCCCATCCGGGACGGCGATATTATTGTGCTGAGCGGTAAGTTCGTCAATTCCGGTGTGGCTACTGTATTTAATATCAGCAAGACTTATATTGCAATTGCAGAGGGAATGGTGTTCTTCTCTGAGGACTATCCCAAAGATATTAAGGTTGAGCCGGTGAAGATCCCCACATTGCAGAAGCACCCCAAGGGCTTTGTAGGAAATGGTCTGTACTTCAAGGCAGATGCAAACAGCCTGCCCTATAATGAAGACTGGTCCCTTGAGTATTACCCCAGAGAAGCCTCCTGCATTAAGCTGATCCGAAATGGCGAAACAAAGGATATTGCCAATGTGAACGCCGGAACGATCATTAAATACGGTGAAAACAACTATTTCCTGAAGCTGGAGCAGTGGATCTATCAAAACGATTATCCCTTTGTAGATGGCGATATTCTGGTGATTGAGGGTAAATTTGTCAATGCCGGTTTGGGCGCACTGATGGAAATGGGAAGAACCTATATCTACATCGCCGAAGGTATGGCACTGCTTTCTACTGAGTATCCTACCGAAACAAAAGTTGAGGTAGTAAAGATCCCGATCATGCAGAGCCACCCCAACGGTTTTGTAGGAAATGGTCTATACTTCAAAGCAGACAAAAATAGCCTGCCCTATAATGAGGACTGGTCCCTTGAATATTATCCCAGAGCAGCCACCTGCATCAAGCTGATCCGAAATGGCGAAACAAAGGAAATCGGCAATGTAAATGCTGCAGCGCTCATTAAGTATAGTGAAACCAACTATTTCCTGAAGCTGGAGCAGTGGATCTATAAGGATTATTATCCCTTTGTAGATGGCGACATTCTGGTAGTTGAGGGCAAATTCGTCAATTCCGGTATGGGCGCACTGATGGAGATCGGCAAGACCTATATTTCCATTAGCAGCGGTATGGCATATTTGTCTGCAGAATATCCCACCGGACCCATTGGTCCTACCAAGGTGCAGGCTGGCGCTATGACCAGCCATCCCAACGGCTGGAATGCCGGTGGCACCGGTGCCTGGGGCGGATTGTTCTTTAGAACAGATGCAAATGATGCACCCTATGCTTCCGATTGGAGCATCCGTTATGTACCTACCGATGTAGCCAATGTGAAGCTGATCCGCGACGGTGTGACCTACAATGTAGCAAATACCGGTGCGGAAATGCTGGCAAAGTACGGAGAAAACGACTATTATCTGGAGTTCTGGCCCATCAGCGAAAAGCCCATGAAGGCTGGCGACATTCTGATAGTGGAAGGCAACTTCGTAAACGCTGCAAACGATGTGGTGCTGTGTGTTGAAAAAACCTACATTACCCTGAACGCAGACGGCACAGCAACCTTTGAATCCTCTGCAAATGTGGTGCTGCAGGCAGGTCATATGAGCAGCCACGCCAATGGCTGGAACAGCGGCAGCAATGACGGTCTGTATTTCACCCTGACTGCAAATGAAGTACCCTTTAATTCCGACTGGAGTCTGGAATATGAGCCTGCATCTTCCGCAAGCCTGAAGCTGGTGCGCGGCGGCGAGACTTTCAACATTGGTCAGCCCGGCAAGGGCACCATCGTCAAGTACGGCAATACAGATTACTATCTGAAGCTGGCTGCCTGGACGATCGGTGATTATTTCCCCATTGTTCCCGGTGATGTGCTGATCGTGGAAGGCGAGTATAAGAACGCAGAAAACGGAGTGACCTTTGCAATCGACCGTTCCGTCATTACAGTAGGCGAGGGTTATGTACTGACCTTTGCACAGGAAGAAAATGTGGATGATACCATTCAGGCAGGCGCAATGATCAGCCATTCCAACGGCTGGAATACAAGCGGCAATAATGGTTTGTATTTCACAATGACTTCCAATGATATTCCCTATAGTGACGACTGGACAACACTTTATACACCTACCGCTACCAACAATATCCAACTGATCCGGGATGGAAAGACCTACGAGATCTCCAAAACGGACAGAGAGTATATTGTTAAATATAGCGATACCGGTTACTATTTGAAGCTGGAAAAGTGGACCATCGGTGATTATTTCCCCATTGTTCCCGGTGATGTGATCGTGGTTGGCGGTGTATTCACCGATCCGATCAAGGGCGTGAAATTTGCTGTTGACACCACATACATCTCTGTCGGTGAGAACTACGCGTTGGCTTTCTCCAAGGAAGCTCCGGGCGCAGATCAGCCGGAAGAAGCCAACGATGGCGCAATGCTGAGCCACTCCAACGGCTGGAACTCCTCGGCAGCCGATGCCGGCGGTCTGTACTTCCGGATGACGGAAAATGCAGCACCCTTCAATACCGACTGGACCCTTCGCTATAATCCGGAAAAGGCATCCAATGTGAAGCTGATCCGTGACGGTGTGACCTATAATGTGGCAAATTCCGCAGCAGAAACCATCGTTAAGTATAGCGAAACGGATTATCTGATGGCATTCTGGCCCATTACGCAAAAACCCCTTAAGGCAGGCGATGTGCTGATCGTTGAAGGTAAGTTCACCAATGCAACCAGCGGTGCAACCATCAACATTGCAAAAACTACCATCACCCTGAATGCCGATGGCACAGCCACCTTCCAGTCCGATGCAGCGGAAGAACCGGAGGTACCGGATCAGCCGGAGGACGGCGCTATCAATGCCGGTGCTGCCCAAAGCCACGCAAGCGGCTGGCAAGCCGGTATGGAAGCACCCTGGGGCGGCTTGTACTTCGAAATGAAGGAAAATGAAGCTCCCTTCAATACCGACTGGAGCCTGCGGTATACACCGGAAAAGAAGTCGAACATCAAGCTGATTCGAAACGGTGTGTCCTACGATGTGGCAAATATCGCTGCAGAAATGATCGCTAAGTTCGGCGAAAAGGACTACTACCTGGAGTTCTGGCCCATCAGCGAAAAGCCTGTTCTGGCAGGAGATGTGCTGGTGATCGAGGGTAAGTTTACCAATGCAGCCAGCGGTGTGACCATCAATATTGCAAAGACCACGATCACCCTGAATGCTGACGGTACCGCTACCTTCCAGTCCGAGGAAGTGCCGGAAGAGCCGGAGGTACCGGAAGATGATGTGATCGCAGTGGGTGCAATGCTGGCACACAGTAGCGGCATTACAGACGCAATTATCTACTTCGATCTGGCGCAGAACGATTTGCCCACCGGTCTGACAAAGTCCGATTTCCGTCCCGTGGATGCAAGCACCATTAAGCTGATCCGCAACGGTGTGACTTATGATGTGGCAAACCCCGATGAGAAAACCATTGTAAAGCAGACTGCAAGTAAGTACCGCTTGCTGCGCATTGCGCTGACAATGGAGCTGCAGGAAGGCGATGTGCTGGTGGTGGACGGTAAGTTCACCGGCGGCAACACAGATGCAGCTGAAGTTTATACGATTAGCGTTTCAAAAACCTATATTACCATCGGTGACGGTACGGTGAGCTTCTCCACCGTACCTCCCGAGGGGGAATAAGCCTCTTGTTGATCATCAGATGTAATAATCTGTAAATCATAAAATTAACGAAAGGAAGCGATCCAAAATGCAAAAAACCGCAAATCGAATCCTTAGCGCGCTGCTAGTATTGGTAATGGTATTATCAATGCTTCCGGCAACTGTCTTTGCTACCGGCGAAGATGGCGCCTTTAAGGGATGGGATCTGACTCTGGGTGAGAACATCAGTGTCAATTTCTATTTCGACAAGGCATACACGGTCCAAACGACCGTAGCAGGCGAGCCTGCTGAACACACAGTAGCTGTAAAAGACAACCAGTATGTTGTTACGGTTGGCGTTTCAGCTGCACAAATGACCGATACCATCGGTTTGACCGCCGTAGACGGTGAAACCCTGGTACATACCGGCGAATATTCTGTTCGTCAGTATGCCGAGACCATTCTCTCCGGCAACGCTGATGCCGAGGTCAAGGAATTGGTTAAGGAAATGCTGAACTACGGTGCAGCAGCTCAGGTATTTTTCGATTACAATACAGATAATCTGCCTTGTGAAATCGTAAATGATACCGAGATCCCCGCCGAACTTCCTGAAATCGTTATCAGTGGCGAGGCTGAAGGCATCGAGATGTACGGCGCATCTCTGGTGCTGGGCGACAAGATCGCTGTGCGCTTCTATTTCAGCGTCAGCGGCAATATCGCTGATTACACCTTCAGCACCGGTAGCGATCCTGTTGCCAAGGACGGCTACTACTATGTAGAGGTTGCTGACATTCTGCCTCAGGATTTGGACAAAACCATTGCTGTGGAAGTGTCCAAGGGCGAAGAGAAACTGTCTGTCAGCTATAGCCCTCTGACCTACATCGGCAGAAAGAGCATTGGTGCCTCCGATGCGCTGAAGCAGCTCCTGCAGGCTCTGTATGGCTACTATCTGGAAGCTAATGAGTACCTGGAATATGTGGCAAATCTGCCTGCTGTCATTGATGCAGGTGTAATGAGCAAGCACAGCTCCAATGGCTGGAATGCCGACGCTCTGTACTTCTCCATGGCTGAAAATGCAGCGCCTGTTGGCGATGCAATTCGCTACAAGCCCGAGAATGCATCCAACATTAAGCTGATCCGTGACGGTCAGACCTACGATGTTGGCCACACAGCCAGAGAGACCATCGTAAAGGCCAGCGAAACAGGCTACTATATGGCTATGTGGGTCTTGGGCGACTACAAGCCTTTGAAGGCAAACGACATTCTGATCTTCGAGGGTAACTTCATCAATGAAGCAAATAAGACCATTCTGAATATCAGCAAGTCCTATGTTCTGATCAATGGCGACGGTTCTGCAGAATTCTCTACCGAGATGCCTACTCTGCCCACTAC
>JAZNDF010000114.1:0-11722 GCA_045587925.1 Faecousia sp. | reverse complement strand
TGTCCAGATGGGCATAGCGGCAGGTGTCTGTCGCCCGCTCTCTGAGGACCACAATGTATTCACCGGCATCGGCAAAGGTATAGCCGCTGCGGACGGTGTAAGCGGTTTTGCTTTCGTCATAGGTAAGAGAGCCTGCATAGTTCTCTTCGCTGATCAGCTCATTGATCTGGGCGGTGTTGTTTGCGTTGGGCGTATAGCTTTCGTATGCAGGGAAAATGTGCAGATCCAGAATGTCGCCGGTTTCGATGTGATTGGAATCACTGCCGGAGCGCATATTCACATCCAGCTTATAGATGCCTGCGCTCTGCACATCAATGCGGAATGCCACCCAGCCGGCCTTGCCGTCATCGGTCTTACCGAAGCTTACACGCAGGCCGTTCTGATTGACTGCTTCCACATAGTAGTCCGCGCCCATCTTGCCGGACTGCTCGGAGTCCACGCCTTCTACGCCCCAGTTGATAGTGCTGGGGAATGCGGTGTTAAACCACTTGAAGGGGATGCAGCTCTTCTCAGAAACGGTGGCTTTGTAGAGGTTATGGGCAGGCACGGTGCAATCTGCCGGTGCGCCTGCTTTCACAAGCTCATTCTTTACATAAGCCATATATGTGTCATTCTGGTAAAGCTTGAAGTCAAAGCTGTGGGGAACAGGGTTCGCTATCTCGGGAGCTGTGGTGGTCTCCTCGGGAGCTGTGGTGGTCTCCACAGGTGCGGTGGTCGTTTCCTCAGGAATTTCCTCAGCAACCGCAGTGAAGCTCAGCTTTGCGATCCGGTAATACTTGTTGCCAGCCTGGGCAGTTGTCTTAAAGACCATAATGTAGTCCCCGCCGGAAAGCTCCTTATTTTCTGCCAAAACCGCCTCTGCAGTAACATCTGCCTTCAGCAGGTTTTCTGCGGTTAAGCCGGCAGCAATGTCCAGCGCCTGGCTGTCAGGAATCAGGTATGCCGCAACCGTATTGCCGCCGCCTGTGCTGGTGATGTTAATATCATAAACGCCTTCGGTAATACCGGTCAGGCGGAATGCGATCCAGTTATTAGCATCGCCGTAAAGCCGCAGACCTTCTCCCGCTCTTACGCGGATCTGGGGTACTTCCCCGGTATCGCTTCCTTCATACTTCCAGTTCAGGGTATCCGGATACAAGGATGCCATATAATCGGCAACCGTTCCGTCACTGTAGTCGTTTGTATAGTACTTTCCGCTGACACCGCTGCACTGGGCGGCATAGTCATTGACCACATCAAACTTAAAGTCCACATCTGTGCCCAAAGCTTCCGGCGCGGTAGTTTCCACGGGAGCTGTTGTCTGGGGTGCAGTTGTTCCCTCCGGTGTGTTTGCAGTCGGGGTCAGGGTCAGGGAGCGCAGCGCCACACCGTTGGCAAAATTACCGTCAGCTTTGAATACGACGATATAATCGCCGGCAGTGGCAAAGCTCTTTTTGCCCAGAGAGATATTGCCCTCAGCGGTCAAGCTTACATTTTCCTTAACAAGATTTGCCGTGTCCGCCATTGCAGCCGTAATGGCATCGGCGTAGGTAAGGGTCTTGGAGCCATAGACAGTGGTTGCCGGGAAGATATAAATATCGGCAGCACTTGCAGAAGAACCCACCTGCAGGCTCAGATCATAATCGCCGGCGGCGGGCACAGCAATACGCAGGGAAACGAACTTGCTGTCACCTGTCAAAAGGCGCAGACCCTGGTCATTCTTGCCCCGGAAGAAATAGTCCTTCACACCGCTGTTCGTACCGGTGGAGGTCTCAGTACCCCAGTTGATCTTTGTGCCGTAGTTATTGTAGAACCAGGTATACACTCTGGTGCTACCGTCATATTTTCCGTTCGCATCAAAATCAGTTTTAAGGCGGCCGGTGGCAGTATCCAGGGTATAAGCAGTTGCATCTGCCTGGAAGGCTGCGTTCTCGTACAGCTGGAAGTCGTAAACGACAGTTTCCTGCTGGGCGGGGTCTTCCGCAAAGGTTGCGGGGACCACAAATGATAGCAGCATACACACAAGCATAAGCGCTGCCATCAGGCGTTTGAAGGTGTTTTTCATAGCGTCTCCTCCTTGTTTTTGTATGGTCAAAATGCATAAACGGAATTGTGGAAAATCTCCGGATTTTCACACATATCACATCACGCCGTAAATATATCACATCCACCCCCGCCCTTTCGATGTAAAATCGTATCGATTTCAGAACTTTGCAAAAAATCTAAGGTGCATTGGCTCCGCAAAACCTGCCGCCCATTCGCCAAATTTCAGTTTATCGGGCAAATGCCCGATAAACAATGCAAAATGCAAAATGTGTCCCCAGTATCGATACCTGTTTGTGGGGACGGTTTTCCCGTCCCGCCACCTACCCCAAAATGTAGGGGACGACGACCTCGGCGTCCCGATTTTTCCTGTAAAGTTAAATAAATGCGTAAATTCTTCGACTTCACTGCGTTTCGCTCAGAATGACGCGACGGTAGTCTTTCTCGTTTGGATAGCGGCCCGTCGCGTATTTGATCATTTCCGAAGGAAATACCGAAATTGTCAATTGTCCATTCCATAAACAGAAATTTGAAAGAGCGCGTTGCAAAATACTGCAATGCGCCCTAAAACTATGCAATTGTCTACATCCTGCGGATGTAGGGGCGGTCATTGACCGCCCGCGGGCGATTAATAATCGCCCCTACATATTCTACCGTAGATTTTGCGCATTTTGCAACACGCCCAAATCTTTTATTTCATTGGATAAGGGTTTCGTCCCTTTTGTCTTAGTATGCTACGCCCCAGTAGATCATCTTCTTGGCAGGCTTGCCGCAAATGGGGCAGGTATCGCCCAGATCTTCCTGCTGGAAGGGCATACAACGGGAGGACATTCCCGCCACTTCCTTCATCTTCAGCTCGCAATCCAGCTCGCCGCACCACATTGTTTTCACAAAGCCGCCGTTCTTCTCCTGCAGCTCCTTTGCCTCCTCAAGAGAATGTGCCTCGTAAATATGGTCTTCCAGGTTTTTCTTTGCCTTTTCGTACATACCCTTGTGGACCAGCTCCAGCTGTTCCTCCACAGCCTTCTCCAGATCGCTCAGGGCAACGACGATCTTTTCGCCGTCGTTCCGGCGAACCAGCACACACTGCCCGTTCTCCAGGTCACGGGGACCGCACTCTACACGCAGGGGCACACCCTTCATTTCATACTCGGCGCACTTCCAGCCCATAGAGTTATCGGAGTCATCCAGCTTTACCCGGATACCGGCGGCGATCAGGCGGTCCTTCAGCTGATTTGCCGCATCCAGAACACCTTCCTTGTGCTGGGCAATGGGCAGGACAACGACCTGAATGGGTGCGACCTTGGGCGGCAGAACCAGACCGTTATTATCGCCGTGGGTCATAATGATGCCGCCGATCAGACGGGTGGAAACGCCCCAGGAGGTCTGATGGGGGTTGACCTTCTGATTGTTCTTGTCTGTAAAGGTAATGTCAAAGGCCTGGGCAAAGCCGTCGCCAAAGTAATGGGAGGTACCGGCCTGCAGAGCCTTGCGGTCGTGCATCATACACTCGATGGTGTAGGTAGCCTCCGCGCCGTTGAACTTCTCCTTATCGGTCTTCTGACCCTTGGTAACAGGCATTGCCAGTACATTTTCGCAGAAGTCCGCATAGACATTCAGCATCCGCTCAGTCTCTTCCCTTGCCTCCTCGGCAGTGGCGTGCATCGTGTGACCTTCCTGCCACAAAAATTCTCTGTGCCGCAGGAAGGGGCGGCTGGTCTTTTCCCAGCGCAGAACACTGCACCACTGGTTGAGCATCATCGGCAGATCCCGGTGGGACTGGATGGCATTTTTGAAATACTCGCAGAACAGTGTTTCCGAAGTGGGACGGATGCAGTACCGCTCCTCCAGCTTCTCACTGCCGCCGTAGGTGACCCAGGCGCATTCCGGGGCGAAGCCCTCCACGTGATCCTTTTCCTTCTGCAGAAGGCTCTCAGGGATCAGCATAGGCATATACACATTCTGCGCGCCGGTCTTCTTAAATTCTGCATCCATAATATGCTGGATGTTCTCCCAGATAGCATAGCCATAAGGGCGGTACACGAACATACCCTTAATGGAAGAATAGTCGATCAGCTGGGCCTTTTTGCACACATCGGTAAACCATTGGGCAAAGTCTACTTCCATATCTGTGATCTCGGTAACCTTTTTTTCTTTAGCCATATTTTTTCATCCTCTCAAAGAGTTATCTTTCTTAATATTGTAGCACGCCTGTCAAGGGTTTGCATAGGATGAATTACATTCTCTTTGGGAGGCCCTTATGGTTTCGGTAACTTTGCTTTTAGATCCCGCCGTGGTTCTTTTTTATACCAATATCAGCAAGCAGGCAAACCTTCCACTGGAGCAGGTCTTGTCCGATGCCCTGTTTAAGCTCGCCGGGGAGCTTTCCCTGGAAGCACTGCAGGGAAATTAACATATCCTGCGTCAAATTCCTGTTTATCGGGCAGAAGCCCGATAAACAATGCTTAATGCTTAATGCTTAATGACCTTTCGTAGGGGACGGGTTTCCCGTCCCACCACCTACCCCAAAATGTAGGGGACTTTTGACCCCGGCGTCCCGCGATCCTTCCCTACGCACTGATGTTACCGGTATTGTCAAATAAATGCGTAGATTCTTCTACTTCACTGCGTTTCGCTCAGAATGACGCGACGGTAGTCTTTCTTGTTTAGGTAGCGGTCCGTCGCGTATTTGATCATTTCCGAAGGAAATACATTAACTGTCAACTATCAACTATCAACTGTCAACTCGCGCACCGGTGCGTCAAACAGAAATTTGGCAAATATTTGGGAGGCAGCTTGAAACAAACTGCCTCCCAAAATACATTTGCGTTAGATAGAATTGTCCTTTTGCTATGGAGTTATTCCAAAATGTAGATGCATTTCGGATTTTTCAAAGAGTCGCACCATTATTTTTGAGCAACAACCGTTACAGTCGTTGTGCGCAGAATCCAAACCCCAACATAATTGCCAGTCTTAGGTAGTGACCACCTTAGATCGAAAGATCCATCCGCATTTAGGTCAGAAACATTGATTGTAAATATTTGCTCAATATTTCTCCAACTCGGAAGTATTTCACCACTCAGTTTCCATGATCTGTCCTTTAGGACGGTATTGTTTGCAATGCATTCCAATTTCGCATAGGCTGTCCCAACCCCGCTATTCATGCCACAAGCTTCAAAGTTAATTTTCACCTGGAGTGTTTGATATCCATTGGCTATCAGTGTTTCCTTTTCAGTTCCAACATTGATTCTATCCGTATGACTGTTCCCTGGCACAAAATTTATCTCTCGCCCAGTAAAACTTGTCCGTGCCGGTGCCCATACCGCATACAGTGTTACTTTTTCACCCATAGCCAGGTTCTTAACAAGTTGCTTATCCGTATAGTCCGGAACACTTGCCGTATTATCTGTACTCCACCCACAGAAATTATAATCTGTGCGCGTGAACCCGTTTGTACTCAGTGCAAATTCTGTATCCCACTGTGGTGTAGACTGTATTGTTGTCCCACTGCCTCCATTGGCATCGTAGCTAACAATATATGAGATCGGTTCCCACTTCGCATACAACACAACCGTTCCATTCGGTTCTGCTGTGAGATTACCTTTTGGTATCACTTCTTCTGCACTTCCAATATAGCTTTTCACTGTACAGGCAGGGTCTGAATACCAGCCACCAAAAGTCCAACCGGTAAGAGACGGCGCACTTCCCAAGCACACAGTTTCATCATATCTACAATTCAATTGAGTATTTTCAGAACAGGGAATATTTTCCACTTCAGCCGTTGCATTCTCAGGCACATTTCCGCTGTATGTGATCGTGTAGGAATTGGCTTTCCACTGTGCATTTAATATCAGAAACTGCCCTGGTCCTGCCAAATTCTCTACTATCTCTCCGGCTTCATAGGCAACCAGGTCGTTAGTTTTCCAGCCAGTAAATGTGTATCCAGTATAATGGAACGGATTCTCCATCAACTGCACTTGGGTGTTTTGGGGATACATCTTCACGATGCTTTCAATGCTACTGTTAGTATCTGTCGCTGCATTGTTTGCCATATACTGCACAAAGAAGTTATCTGTGACTGTATTGTTAATTCCTTCAATATGTACGTCATAAGACAGCGCATCAGACACATATTCCCGGTTTTCTTTCTTGTCGCTCAAAATAGCCGTGGCAGTGCCATCATCCAGCACACTAACAGTTTCTAAACCAAAGCTATTTTTAACAGGATCAAATACTACAAGAGCAAATACCTTGACTGTGCCAACATTTGCATAATAATAGTTACCAGGAGCAACATCATGGCTAAATGTAATTGTGCGTTCCTTTGCTTTGCTCAAAGCGGTGCTATAAGCAAAATTCGATTCAATGGTGTCGGATGTTTCATCACTTTCTCCGTTTCCGCCACCGGTAGTGTTGCTGCCACCCACACTGGTGCTTTCTTCATAGGTAACACCCACTGTTGCTTCTATCTTTGCCTTTGCAAATGCCGGTCCCACCTCAGCACCGATACTTACAGATACATTTGTCCCCGCTGACGCAGAGTTTTCCCAGCTATCTGTGATAGACCAATCGGTGCTTTTTGTCACAGTATGGGATACTGTTTTGCTAATGCTTTCACCCACTGTTTTTTCTATGGTTACTGTTTCTGCCAAAGATAGTGAGCCCGAAACATATCCGCCCTCGTGGTTTGTCTTATCCAAACTGCTTTCAACATCTAGCACAACATTCCGGATTTCTCCCAAGCTATACAAGAACCAGTAACAACCTTCCGTTTCATCATAACCGCTGCTTAAATACCGTTCCTCTGAGGTTCTTATATCCGGCACAACTAAATTTCTGTTGTCCTTCCACTGCGCCATCAATTCAACGTCTCCGGTTGTACCCTTCGGTATACGCCATCTTTGAACACCAACTGAATCTGTGTATGCTTCAACCTTACCCTCTGTATCGCGCCAGCCCGCAAAGGTCAGTCCATCTTCAACAGGAATCGGCAAATCTACTTGTTGTTTAATATTATAAGTAATACTATTGTATTTCCAAGTTCCACCCAAATAAATAGTATACTCCTGAATAGTCACAACAGCATATAATTCTATGTTTTCCGTATTTGTAGCAGGAATACTATTTATCCGTTTACCGTAACCATCCTTCCAATAGTTAAACTCGTATCCGTCAATTTCAGGCACAAGCAAATCCTCAATTTCTGTACCCACCTTATACCATTGTGTCTGTTTTGATTTATTCTCGTCGCAGATATATGTAACCTTAAAATATTTCCAAACCGTTTCTTCTAGAGGGATCTCATGGATTGCCGCCTGGTCCAGATAGCATTTACTACACACAGAGCATTGCCAGTAAGCGCAATTGCCAGGTGCATTCACATCTACAGATTCTTGCTCCGGCACATAAATCAAGCTGTGGTTCGTAGAGCTTTCCAAAACCGCTTGACAAGTCGTACAAACTTGTGGGGTCGTACAAGTCACTTGTGTGCCCGGTGTATGACCGGATGCGTCAATCACCGTATCTGCAAGTGCGATCTGTGTCGTTGCCGCGGCATCGCTGAAGTATTTGTCACAATCGGCGCAGTACCAATAGGCAATATTGCCGTTTTGGGTGCAGGTTTCCGCCTTTGCTGTGGTTGCAGCCAGATCGGGATGCTGACATCCGGTGGGTGCCGGGTTATCCAGATCGAATGCAGTTCGGAAGTTCCTGAGCATTGCGGCGCACTCGGCGCGAGTAGCTGTACCGGCAGGGTCCAGGTGGAAGGTGGAGATATCCGCACCGGCATTTCCCTTACCATTGAGAACACCTCTGGTCACTGCCCAGTCCATTGCGGTCTTTGCATAACCGGCGACCTTGTCCCCATCAGCAAACTGGTTGATCTTTCCTTCATCGGCAGCCAGATTGCAGCCCTTCAGCGCGGCATACTTATAGAGCATCATTGCCAGGTCCTGACGGGTGATCTTCTTGCCAACGCCAAAACTGCCATTACCCATACCGCTGGCAATATTCCGGGAATTTGCCCAGAGAACCGCGTCCCTGTACCAGCCATTTGATTCCACATCCGGGAAATTGCGTTCATTTTTGAAAGCAGGCTTTCCCTCCGCGTTATACAGCACCTGAACAAACTCCTCGCGGGTAATGGGGCTGTTGGGGTCAAATACGATTCTGCCCTGTCCGTCCGTTCCCTTACCTGCCATCAGGCTCTTTTCCACCGCATATTTCACTGCGGTATACTGCCAGCTGGTGTTGCTCACATCTGCAAATGCATATTCGCTCTGGGCAAATGCTGCAACAGGCAGCATTGCCATAACCATACACAGCATAAGCACCAGTGCTGCCAGGCGTTTTGACGTTTTCATTTTATAGCCTCCCTGAAAGGAATTTTTTATTTCTCCGAATACCATTATGCCAATAGTTTCCGGAAAAGTCAAGCGAATACAGCATAATTGTATAACCGGAAAGCAGTTAAAGACATTGCAATTTCCCGCAGGGTTTGTTATACTGAAAAAAAACAAAAGAAAGTTGGTTTTCAATATGAAATCCATTCGTGAAATTTATAAGATCGGCAAAGGCCCCTCCTCCTCTCACACAATGGGCCCGGAGCGGGCAGCACAGCTGTTTTTGAAGGCGCATCCGGAGGCAGATGCCTTCCGTGTGGTCCTTTACGGCTCTCTGAGTAAGACCGGTGTGGGCCACGGTACCGACCGGGTCATCCGGGAAGTGCTCTCTCCCCTGCCCACCGAGATCGTTTTTTCCGAGGAAGTTTTGGAAAAATCCCATCCCAATACCCTGGATCTTTACGGTCTGAAAGCGGGCAAGGAGATCGGTTTTCTTCGGGTGGAGTCCATCGGCGGCGGAGATATCCGCGTGCCCGGTCAGTCTCAGCTGGACACCCCGGACATTTATCCGGAAAATTCCTTTGCGGAGATCGCAGATTTCTGTAAATGGCGTTACATAGAAAAGCTCAGCGACTATGTGGAGCTGAACGAAGGCAAAGATATCTGGAATTTCCTGACCGATGTGTGGCAGACAATGAAAAATGCCATTACGGACGGTCTTGCCGCCACCGGCGTGCTCCCCGGCGGACTGAAGGTCCAGCGCAAGGCGAAATTTCTGTACGAACAGGACACTTCTGACAGCGATTTTGCGACCCAGCGGTTCCAGCGGGTCGCCGCATACGCCTACGCAGTGGCTGAGCAGAACGCAGGCAACGGCACCATCGTAACTGCCCCCACCTGCGGTGCTTGCGGTGTTGTGCCTGCGGTGCTGAAATACGCGCAGGACACCTGCGGCTACACAGACGAGCAGATCATCCGCGCCCTTGCCGCCGCCGGTATTATCGGCAGCCTGACCAAGCGCAATGCATCCATTTCCGGCGCAGAAGCCGGCTGTCAGGCCGAGATCGGCACCGCCTGCTCTATGGCCGCCGCCGCTTTGGCAGAGCTGACCGGTCAGAACCTGGACCAGGTGGAGTACGCCGCCGAGGTGGCTATGGAGCATCACCTGGGCCTGACCTGCGACCCCATTTGCGGACTGGTGCAGATCCCCTGTATCGAGCGCAATGCCGTTGCGGCTTTGCGGGCAATGGACGCCTGCAACCTAAGTCAGTTCCTTACCGGCTCCAGAAATATCAGCTATGATATGGTTTGCCGGGCAATGCACGAAACCGGCGTGAACCTGAACCACCGTTTCCGGGAAACCAGCGAAGGCGGTCTGGCAAAAATCTACGCCCGCAAAAAATAAGATCACGTAAAGGGCGTGTTGCAAAATGCGCAAAATCTACGGTAGAATATGTAGGGGCGATTATTAACCGCCCGGGGGCGGTCAATGCCCCCCCCTACATCGGCAGTATGTAGACAATTGCATAGTTTTAGGGCGCATTGCAGTATTTTGCAACGCGCCCTTTTGTTTAATTATTCAAATTGCTTCAGGTGGTTTTTGATGGCTTCAAAGGACTCGTCGCTGATGGCGTGCTCCAGACGGCAGGCGTCTTCCGAAGCGATCTGCTGGGGGACACCCAGCCGCACCAGCAAATTGGCAAGCAAGGTGTGCCGTTCGTATATTTTTTCTGCCACAGAAAGACCGGAATCGGTCAAGGTGATATAACCTTCCTTGTCCACAAGAATATAGCCGCCCTTTTTCAAAAGCCCCACCGCCCGACTGACACTGGGCTTGGAGTAATTCATATGCTCGCTGATATCGATGGAACGGACACGGCCGTTCTTTTTGTATAGCACGTGGATGGTTTCCAGGTACATTTCGCCGGATTCGTGAATGCCCATAACGGCCTCCTTGCATAATGTTTATCTTATGATAGCACAAAGAAAATAAAAAAGCAAGTTTGTAGTATTAGCTATTGCATTTGCAGTGAAATTGCAGTATACTGTAAAAACACAACTTATTAATATGAAAAACAAATGGAAAGGTGAAAAAAACGATGGATAATAAATTATTCGCTGGATTTTCGAGAGTGGATATCACACCCCCGATGGGCATCCCTATGTCCGGTCACGCAGGGGCAGGGGAGCGGTTGGCGGCAGAGGTGCTGGATCCTCTGGAGATCAATGCTGTGGCTGTTCGCTGTGGCGATAAGACGGCTGTTTTGATGTCTGCAGATCTTTTGTATATCCGCAGAGTGGCTTCCGATCCTATCCGCAGATATGTGGCGGAGCTGGCGGGCATTCCCTATGAGTCCATTTTCATTGCTTGCACCCACACCCATACCGGTCCTGTGACCTGTGGCTATTCGGAATTGGAGGAAGAATTCCCCATTATCGGTGTGTATCACGAAATGCTCACCGCCCGTTTTGCAGATGCGGCAAAGCTGGCGATCGCCGATCTGAAGCCTGCAAAAATGGGCTATGGCATCGCAAAGGCAGAGAATATCTCCTTTATCCGCCGTTATCATATGAAGGACGGCTCCATCCGCACCAACCCCGGCTATCACAACCCGGATATTGTAGCACCCACCAGCCAGGCAGATACACGGGTAAATGTTCTGCGTTTTGTCCGTGAAGGGGGCAAGGATATTGCCATTGCCAACTTCGGCGTTCACGCGGATATGCTCCGGGGCGGTACAAAAATTTCTGCAGACTACCCCCGTTTTGTGCGGGAAACGGTTGAGGCGGTTATGGATGTGCATTGCGCCTTCTTCACCGGTGCCCAGGGCGATCTGAACCACGCGGACTTCAAGAGCGTCAAGCCCAAGGACGATCCCTTTGTTCTGGCAAATGACGATGTGGACCGCGGCTATAATTTCACACCCTACATAAACGCCAAGCATATGGGCAGAGCCATTGCAGGCGCACTGTTTCAGGTGTACGCGGACCTGCAGTGGGTGGATGTGGAAACCGTTGCCTACGGCAATATGGAGTGCGTGACACCCACCAATATGCCTGACCCCAAGGACCTGCCCAGAGCAAGAGAGATCGTGGCGCTGGACAAGGCGGGGAAGGCGGACCAGATCATCCCCGGTCTCAGAGAAATGGACAGAAATATGCTCACAACGGTTCGCGCGGAAGCATACCGTATGCTGGCATTTGAACACGGCCCGGAGGTCTTGAGCCTGCCTGTCAGTGCAGTGCGCATTGGTCCTGCAGTCTTTGTGGGTATTCCCGGCGAGCCCTTCAATGACATTGGCGTGGGACTGAAGGAAAATTCTCCCTTTGACATCACCTTGCCTTGCTGCCTGACCAAC
>JAZNDF010000113.1:0-2125 GCA_045587925.1 Faecousia sp. | reverse complement strand
CTTGGCCTCCGACTTATTTGTTGCCCTGGCCGTGGCGCTGTTCATTTTGTACTCCGGCTTCAAGCAGATCACGGAAACGGTTTCTCCTCTTCTGGGCAAGCAGGCCGATGATGCGCTGATCGAGAATATCACACAGCTGGTTCTGTCCCATGAGCAGGTGTTGGGGATCCATGATCTTTTGGTGCATGACTACGGCCCCGGACAGTGCTACGCCTCCGTCCATGCGGAGATCAGCGCCCATACCGACCCTATCGCCGCACATGACATCATCGACCACATCGAGAAAGAAATGCTGACACAGATGAATATCCACCTGGTGATCCACTTCGATCCCGTAATCACCCAGGACACATAATCCCCTTGACATTCCTCCCTATAAATGGTATTATCTTTGCCATGGAGAGATGTCCGAGCGGTTTAAGGAGCCAGTCTTGAAAACTGGTGATGGGGCAACCCACCGTGGGTTCGAATCCCACTCTCTCCGCCAAATTTGACAAAACCCGGTATTCGTTGAGAATACCGGGTTCAGTCTGTCGAAAAAGCTCAGCGAAAGCTGGGCTTTTTCTGTTTTTTATGGTATAATGTTCGGGGTGATGAAAGATGCTGGAACGCGGAAAAATGGAACGGGGAATTTTTGAAATTGTGGACACCGAAAGTTTGGTGCCCAAAGAACATTTGCTGCGGAAAATTGACGCAGCAGTAGATTTTAGCAAGATCTACGATATGGTAGAGCCTTTATACTGTGCAGACAATGGCCGCCCCAGTGTGGATCCGGTTGTCCTATTCAAGATGGTTCTCATTCAGCATCTGTATGGTCTGGGTTCTCTGCGCCGGACAGCACAGGAAGTGTCCCTGAATATTGCATACCGTTGGTTCCTTGGTTACCGTCTGCAGGAGGAAACACCCCATTTCTCCACCATCAGCTATAACTTTCGGCATCGTTTCACTTCCGAAACTGTCGATCAGATCTTCAACTGGATCCTCATGGAGATGGTGGAAGCCGGTTATGTGGCACCCGGCGTGGTATTTGTGGATGGTACTCATATCAAGGCAAATGCCAATACCAAAAAGGTCGTAAAGAAGGAAGTGCCTGTTGCGGCCAAACGGTATGCGGAAGAACTTATGGAAGAAGTAAACGCAGACCGGGAAGCTCACGGTAAGAAACCCTTTGAGGACGATTCTGAGGATGATAACAGCAACGAACCGCCCATCCCTCCAAAGAAGAAGCGGGATAATACTTCTAAAAAGAAACTGAAAAAGCGCAAGAAGGAAGCAAAGAAGAAAACCATTACCGTCAGCACCACCGACCCCGAATGTGGTCTGTTCGTAAAGGGTGACCACAAGAAGCAACTGGCTTACGAAGCCCATACCGCTTGCGATGTCCACGGTGTTGTTTTGGCAGTGGAAGTCACCCCCGGCAATGTCCATGACAGTGTTCCTTTTGATGATGTTTACGATAAAGTAGTAGAAAAGTTCCCTGATGTACACGCTTTTGTGGCAGACAGTGCCTATAAGACCCCTCATATTTGCAAAAAGGTATTTTCTGACGGCAGAGTTTTATCCACAGCTTATAAACGCCCCCAGACCATGAAGGGCGGTCATGACTGGTGGAAGTATGTGTATGACGAGCATTTTGACTGCATCATCTGTCCGGAGTACCAGGTACTGAACTACAGCACTACAAACCGGGATGGATACCGGGAGTATAAGAGTGACCCGAGGATATGCGCCAACTGTCCCACCAGACACCTTTGCACAAAGAGTAAGGACTGTGTAAAAACAGTCACCCGACACATCTGGAAGGATTACGAGGAACTGGCAGATGATGCCCGGTATACGCCGATCTACCAGCGGATGTACAAGGCAAGAAAGGAAACGATAGAGCGTGTCTTTGCGGATGCGAAGGAGCAACACGGGATGCGCTACACCAGATACACAGGCTTGGCTCAGGTCACGAATTGGGTCAAGCTCAAATTTGTTGCCATGAATTTGAAAAAGTTCGCAAAGTGGAGCTGGAGGGATACTCACTCCAACCTTGTTTTCAGCATAATATCTCTACTTTTTCCGAAATACGCAACGAACCCCTGTCTTGCTTGACGCAAAACAGGGGTTTTTCTACGGTCTG
>JAZNDF010000112.1:0-3510 GCA_045587925.1 Faecousia sp. | reverse complement strand
CGACTTATGATGCGTGAATTCAAAAAACATTATCACACCACCCCACATGCTTATCTGTTGGAGCAAAAAATCAAAACCGCAAAGACCTATTTAAAAAACACCAACAACTCTATCAAAGAAATTGCAAACTATTTAGGCTTTGAGAACGAGCATTATTTCTCGACTGCCTTCAAAGTCAAAACTGGTATGACTCCCAGCCGGTATAGGAAATCCGATAGCGAATGAATCCTCCAATCTAGTCTCAATCAGTTTTTTGTATTATCCTCTAGGCGGCGGGCCGCCGACCAGGGCGACGGGAATGGGCAGCAATGGTTGCAAACAGATGCAAATGGCGGAAAGAGAACAAAAAATACCCCTGTGGTTCCTTTTTCCAGGAATCACAGGGGTTTTATGGCTTTTGGCGACCATGGACTGGCAAAAAAAGAGACAGCCTTTCGACTGTCTCTTTGGTGCGCGAGGCGGGACTTGAACCCGCACGTCCGCAGTGAACACTAGAACCTGAATCTAGCGAGTCTACCAATTCCACCACTCGCGCATATTTCATTCGCGGTCTGCCTGACCGCTTGAGTATATTACCACGACTGGCACCGTTTGTCAACACATTTTTTTGTTTTTTTGAAGTTTTTTCTGCAAAGGCAATGTAACGCCCCTCATCCGCCCCGGTGTGGGCACCTTCCCCCAGGGGAAGGCTTTTTTCTCTTCCCTTTTTACAGCGGTCGTGATATAATAAGCAAAATGCTATTGGAGGTTCGCTATGGCCTTTCTGCCTATTTGCAAACAGGATATGGCCGATCTGGGCATTGCCCAGCCGGACTTTGTATATGTGATCGGGGATGCCTATGTGGATCATCCCTCCTTCGGCCACGCCATTATCAGCCGCGTTCTGGAAAACGCCGGCTACACGGTTTGCATCATTTCCCAGCCGGACTGGAAAAATCCCAAGTCCATTGACATTTACGGCAGACCCCGTCTGGGCTTTCTGGTTTCCGGCGGCAATATGGACTCTATGGTCAACCACTATTCCGTCACCAAGCACCGCCGCAAAACCGACGCCTTCACCCCCGGCGGTGTAATGGGCAAGCGCCCGGACTATGCCACGGTGGTCTACTGCAATCTCATCCGCCAGACCTACAGGGATGTACCTATTCTCATTGGCGGTATTGAAGCCAGTCTGCGCCGTCTTGCCCACTACGATTACTGGAGCGAAAACCTGAAGCGGTCCATTTTGCTGGACGCCCAGGCAGATCTTCTGATGTACGGAATGGGCGAAAAAAGCATTGTGGAGATCGCCGACGCCCTCAATTCCGGGCTGGATGTAAAGGACATCACCTACATTGATGGCACCGTTTACCGCACCGAGGCTGTGGACGACTCTGTTCCCACGATCACACTTCCCGCCTACGAGCAGCTCAAGGCCAACAAGCGCGCCTATGCGGAAAGCTTCCGCCTGCAATACGGCAACTGCGACCCCTTTACCGCCAAACGGCTGGTTGAACCTTACGGCAAGGAATTTATCGTGCAAAATCCGCCCCAAAAGCCCCTGACGACCCAGGAAATGGACGCAGTCTATGCCCTGCCCTATATGCGCACCTACCACCCCAGCTATGAAAAAGCCGGAGGCGTGCCTGCCATCGAAGAGGTAAAATTCAGTCTGGTAAGCAACCGGGGATGCTTTGGTGCCTGTTCCTTCTGCGCCCTGACCTTCCATCAGGGACGGATCATCCAGGCCCGCAGTCACGAATCCATTTTGGCAGAAGCGGAAATAATGGTAAAGGACAAGGATTTTAAGGGCTACATCCACGATGTAGGCGGTCCTACTGCCAACTTCCGCCATCCGGCCTGTGAAAAACAGCTAAGTAAGGGTGCGTGCGGCGGACGGCAGTGTCTGTACCCCACACCCTGCAAAAATATGCGGGCAGATCACGCCGATTATGTGGCCCTTCTGCGAAAGCTGCGGAAAATTCCCGGCGTGAAGAAGGTCTTTGTACGAAGCGGCATCCGCTTTGACTATCTGCTGGCAGATAAAAAAGACACCTTCTTCAAGGAGCTGGTGCAGTTCCACATTTCCGGTCAGCTGAAGGTGGCGCCGGAGCACGTTTCCGATGCAGTCCTCTCCCGGATGGGCAAGCCGAAAAATGCGGTTTACAACCGATTTGTGGACAAGTATTTTGCGCTTAACAAGCAGTATGGGATGAATCAGTTTCTTGTGCCCTACCTGATGTCCAGCCACCCCGGCTCCACGCTCAAGGAGGCGATCGAGCTTGCAGAATATATCCGGGATATGGGCTACAATCCGGAGCAGGTGCAGGACTTCTACCCCACCCCCTCTACCCTGTCCTCGGTGATGTACTACACCGGACTGGACCCCAGAACGATGGATCGGGTCTATGTGCCCACCGACCCCCACGAAAAGGCAATGCAGCGGGCACTGATCCAGTATCGCAATCCCAAAAACTATTATCTGGTGCGGGAAGCCCTTTTGAAGGCCCATCGGGAGGACCTGATCGGCTCCGGGCCCAAGTGCCTGATTCGTGCCGTCCCGCCAAGGACGGACAAACGCCCGGCACCCCCCAAGCCATTTCCCAAGAAGCCAACCGGCAAAAAACCCGCCGCTAAGAAACGGGGGCGGTAAACTATGGCAAAACGCAAAAAGGAGCATTCCCCTTTTATCCGTTTTCTCTTTCTTGTGTACTGCGGCGTAATGCTTTGGCTGCTTTTTGGCCGTCCCTACGGCTGGGTGGAAGGCCTCAGCTATGAACAGATCCTCCGTCAGCGCATTAACCTGACGCCCTTTCTGACCATTGGGAACTATTGGCAGGTGATCGCACAGCGCACAAATGATGATATGCTGCTGCATTGCTTTATTAACCTCTTCGGCAATGTTCTGCTGTTTATCCCTGCAGGCTGGCTGCTGCCGAAGCTGTGGAAGAAAATGCGCAGGTTTTTCCCCTTTTTCTTCACCTGCGCGCTGAGCATCTTCCTTGTGGAGCTTTTGCAGCTTTTCTCCCTGCTGGGCAGCTTCGATGTGGACGATCTGATCTTAAATCTTTTCGGAATGACCGTAGGATTTATTTATTACCACCTGACAAACCGCCGAAAAAAACGAAAACTGTTTTCTTGACTTTTTATCTTTTCAATGGTATAGTAAAAAGCCGATGGAGAGTTGTCCGAGCGGTTTAAGGAGCTAGTCTTGAAAACTAGTGATGGGTCAAACCACCGTGAGTTCGAATCTCACACTCTCCGCCAACAAAAAAACACCCCAAAAGGGTGTTTTTTTGTTGGCGAAAATAGAGAGTGTGAGATTGGAATAATCTAAATGCAACGCGGACGAGCGTTGCCGCGCCAACTAGATTGCGACGAATATTTTTATCAAATTCCTGTTTGATAATACCTTCCCCCGGGGGGAAGGTGCCCCGAAGGGGCGGATGAGGAATGCGGGCGGTAGGCTTACATTTACTGCATAGTTGCAGGCTTTTTCCGTGTCTCACTGCACGCCGTTCCTCATCAGTC
>JAZNDF010000111.1:0-1674 GCA_045587925.1 Faecousia sp. | reverse complement strand
CCGGGAGCTGGACCTGTACGCCAATGTGCGCCCTGTTTCCATTCCGGAAAAGAATATTGACTGGATGTTCTACCGGGAAAACACCGAGGGCGAATATGTGCTGGGCAGCCGGGGCGTAGAGCTTCCCGGTATGGCTGTGGACTTCAAGGTCACTACTGACCTTGGCACTCGCAGAATTGCCCGTGCCGCCTTTGACTATGCAAAGCAGAACGGCAAAAACCATGTTTCCATTGTCACCAAGGCAAACATTATGAAGAAGACGGACGGCAAGTTTACTGCCATCTGCCACGAGATCGCCAAGGAGTATCCAGGCATTGAGGTTGAGGATTATTACATTGACATTATGACTGCAAACCTCTTAAAAGAAAGTATGCAGTCTAAGCTCAAGGTCATTCTGCTGCCCAACCTGTACGGTGATATCATCACCGACGAGGCTGCCCAGATCCAGGGTGGCGTTGGCACTGCCGGCAGTGCCAATATTGGCGACCGGTATGCAATGTTTGAAGCCATCCACGGCTCTGCTCCCCGTATGATCGAGCGCGGTATGGGCGACTATGCAAATCCCGACAGCATTTTAAAGGCTGCGGCAATGCTCCTGCGGCACATTTGCCGGGGCGAGGCTGCCGAAAAGCTTGAAAATGCTATGGCTGCCTGCCCGGTAAAGATCACCGGCGGTACTGACGGTGCAACCTGCGCCCAGTACGCAGATGCATTGATGGAAATGCTCTAAGTATAAATTTGCCCCCTATGGAGAAAATCTCCATAGGGGGTATTTTTATGAAGAAGAAAAAGTATTTAGGCTCCGCTCTCGCAGGACTGGGAGCAGGAGCGGTCAACGGACTCTTTGGTGCCGGCGGCGGAATGGTGCTCGTGCCCCTGCTGACCGGGCTGACAGATCTGCCGGAGGAAGAGGTGTTCCCCTCCTCTGTTTCGATCATTTTACCCATCTGTCTGGTATCGCTCAGCTATTCTCTGTGGGGCAGTGATGTGGATTGGTCCGGTGTTGTCCCCTATTTGATCGGCAGTGCCGCAGGGGGTGTTTTGGCAGGTATCTTCGGCAGGAAAATACCCACCTTATGGCTACACCGTCTATTGGGCATTTTGATCTTATGGGGAGGTTTTCGCTACCTATGCTAGAATCCCTTCCGGTTATTTTGATCATCAGCACCGCACTCGGTTTTCTTGCCGGGATCGGTGTAGGCGGCGGCAGCTTGCTGATCATTTATCTGACGCTTGTGTTGGGAATGGACCATCCCCAAGCCAGACTTTTGAACCTTTTGTTCTTTCTCCCTTCTGCGATCGTTGCCAGTATTTTCCGGTGGAAGCAAGGCAAGCTGGATTTTAAGAAGGTACTGCCTGCCATTATCACCGGATGCATCGCCGCCGGTATTTGCTCCTTTATAAGCAGTACGATGGATATTGGCCTTCTAAAGAAGCTATTTGGCGGATTATTGATCCTCACCGGCATCCGGGAATTAATGTATAAACCAAGAAAGCAAAGCCCCGACGGTTAACCCGCCGGGGCTTTACTATTTAGGGAAGGAAACGAGCGTTTTCAAATGCAAAATGCAAAGTGCATAATGCAAAATGGTGTAGATCTAATGGCTGTCTCCCGCCATCTAGGGAGATTGCCACAGCCCTTCGGGCTTCGCAATGACATACAGGTACGATAGC
>JAZNDF010000110.1:0-1910 GCA_045587925.1 Faecousia sp. | reverse complement strand
GATATGGTGCTGACAGCCACCTGCGTGATCTCTGATCCTGCCCGGATTCCCGAGATTGCCGGGTGGCTGCGCGGCTCCGGCACAGTCACCTTCGCTAACCGCGATGGTGGCTTTTATTATGCCCGGATCATCAACCAGATTCCGTTTGAGAAAATCCTCCGTGGCAATCCTCATAGAACCTTCGCTGTCAACTTCCGCTGCAAGCCCTTCTGGTATGAGGCAGATGTAGCACCCAAGAACATCCAGCCCGCCAGCGGCAGTACCAGCGGATATGTCACCATGCAGAACCCCGGCAATGTGCCCTCTGAGCCGATCATCACAGTGACCGGCAGCGGAGAGATCACGCTGATCGTTGACATGACCATCGTGGAACTTTCAGATGTGAGTGGTGAAATCACCATCAATTCTGTTCTTCAGGAGGCGTACTCCGGCACTGAATCCATGAACATCTGTATGAGCGGTGATTTTCCGACATTGCCGCCCGGAACCAGCCAAATCTCATGGACAGGTAATGTCACCTACTTGACTGTACAGCCGAACTGGCGGTATTTATAAACATTCTCTTCTTCCATTATCGGGGGTGTTATGCTATAATATCCCCGATAAACTTGAATTTGTAGAAGGGAATAATTCATGCGATTTTTTCACGCTATCGATGTGGAACGTCTATTGAAAATAAAAGGAAAACGAGGTTACGGCATCTCCCTTGCCGTTGTCAAAGGCGACGAAATCGAGACATACTGTTCTGGCAGTGGCAGATACGGACAGGACTTCCCGGTAAATCCTGACATGCTGTTCCAGGCCGGTTCTATCAGTAAGCCCATGTTTGCACTGACGCTCCTTCGATATGTGGACAAAGGACTCATCGATTTAGATGCGGATATTTCGGGTATTCTCAGCGATTTTGTTAAGAAGCCTCCTATGACTTTCCCTGCACTGCTATCCCACACAGCAGGGTACAGCGTTGGCGGATTCATGGGATATCGCGCCGACGCCCCGTTACTGTCGTTGGAGGATGTGATTGCAGGACGCGGCAACTCAAAGAAGGTCGTCAAAATCAAGCCCTACGGAAAGCAGTACAGATATTCTGGCGGTGGCATTACGCTGGCTGAGCTTGCCTTTACGCGACTTGCGGGAACATCGCTCAGGGATGCTTTTCAGAAAGAAGTCGCCGAGCCTCTATGCTTAACCAGAACCGGTTATTTCCAACCGCTTGACGAGGATTTGGTTGCTAATGCCGCGTTTGGAGGTAGGCTCGCATACAGAAAAAAAGAAGATTCCGCCCATGGTTATCATTACTATCCGGAACACGCTGCAGCAGGTCTTTGGACAACGCCTATAGAGATGACGAAGGTCGGTATTGCGCTTTCGAGAAGCTTCCGCAAACGGGGGTTGCTCGAACAGAAGACTGCTGAACGAATGGCAACTCCTATATTAGGTGGCTGTGGGCTTTGTCTGTTCCGCAATGGGGATACCGCATATCATTACGGTGGAAACGAGGGTTTCCTTACATTTTGGAGATTCTCCCTGAAGGAAGACCTTTGTGTAGCCGGCATGGTCAACAATAGCTATGGTCATACCTTTGAAGCAATGAAAGAAATCGAGAATAAACTGTTTGAAAGTTTACAGAATACAGACACATCAAAATAGTCAAATTCCAATTTGTCTGACAAAAAAAAGGAACGGTCCGTCCGTTCCTTTAACTTTTACCCTTCCAAAAGCCCCACATATTTATAAACCGTTGTTCTACTCAAACCGCAAACCCTCGTGAAGCATCATCGTCCTAAGCATAAGCCTTGCTTTTTTATCAAACAAAAATGCCGTAAATGTAGTATTTTTTGATATATTTTTTAAAACCCGTGACAAATCGGTAAATATGTGTTATAATGCCTTAGATTTTGAATTTTACA
>JAZNDF010000109.1:0-6136 GCA_045587925.1 Faecousia sp. | reverse complement strand
GCACGGCGCAAGCCGTGACGGAGGGATTGTAATGTACAGACAAGGACAATCCCCCAGTCAGAAATCTTCCGGATTGCTGCGGTTGTTTTTGCCGAGGATATGCGAATGTTGACAGAGGTACGTTTTCGTGATATATCTAACTTATTAGTGTCGATAAGGAGGGCAAAAATGAGTTCAGGCAAAAAACTTTTTCATTTGGAAGGAATGCGCGCATTGATGGCACTGAATGTAATTCTGTGTCATTTTGTATGTGTATATTATCCTGAAATGTATTTTGTGGGCGAGGAATTTACAGGACCGTTGTCCTTTTTTGCAACGACTCCTTTTTCTGCGCTGGTAAACGGAAACATTGCCGTCGTGTTCTTTTTCGCGCTGACGGGCTTCCTGGTAGGCAGAAGCGTGTTTTTGAAGGATGATGGCATCAAGGCACTCCCCGGCAAGGTGGTCAACCGGTATCTTCGCTTGCTGCCGACAGTGGCGATTGCAACACTGTTGACATTCCTGACGATGAAGCTGGGACTTCAGAATCATTTGAAGATCACAAATGAGAACGTACATACATCTTTCTTGTCCAGTTACTGCAATTTTGATGCAACCGCTGTAAACCTGCTTGGCAACATTTTCTTTGAGCCGTTTATTCGCACAAGCACATATGTAGGTCCGTTCTGGACGATCAAATATGAATTTTGGGGATACATATTCGTTTTTGCGATGGCCTCTTTGCTGAAAAAGTCAAAGTGGAGAAGACTTCTGTATGTCATGATTGCAGCGGCACTTACTGCCGTTAGCAAAGACAGCTACTTCTGCGTTTTTGCATTCGGTCTTTTCGTCGCAGATATTGAATTCAATGAAATCCCAACCCTCTGCGGCAAACTGTATCGCAGATTGCTTACGAGGAAAGCTTTTGTTGTTGCATGCTTTTTTGCGGCGGCTTATTTCGCCTGTTGTCCGATGTACAGAACGGCAAGATTGTATTCTTTCTGGTATAAAATCCCTATGCTTACACCCACGCTGTTCCGAGGAATGGGCATGGCACTGTTTATCTGGGTAAGCCTAAAATCGCGCTGTATTCAAAAGGTGCTTTCCTGCAAGCCGCTTGTATTCTTGGGAGAGATGTCTTTTGAGACATATGCGATTCACTGGCCCTTAATGCTGACATGTGAAGCGGGATTGTTCCTTGTTTTGGAGAAGCATTTGCAATATAATGCGGCAGCATTGCTGGCATTTGCAATAACGCTGATTGCTATATACATTTGCTCTTATGCGTTTCGTCTTATTACAAAACAGAGCGACAAAGGAATTACTGCACTGCAAAAGAGACTGTTTAAGAAAACACAATAAGGAATTTTAAAACTCCCCTGTTTTACGCAGAGGAGTTTTTCTTTTGGTTGCGGTATAATCGACCTCTGTTTGCAGATACTAACAGCGTAATTTGTAAAATTATTGTAGACGGCTGCCGACCACCACTGTCATTGCGAGGAGCCGAAGGCGACGTGGCAATCTCAAGTAGGCAGTATAGATTGCCACACCAGTGTGCGCACTGGTTCGCAATGACAACGGAGGGTTGGTAGCATCATCAAGTATCGTAAAAGGAGAAAGATATATGAAAGCAACAGGCATTGTTCGTAGAGTGGATGATTTAGGTCGTATCGTTATTCCCAAAGAAATTCGCCGCACTTTGAAGATCCGTGAGGGCGATCCGCTGGAAATTTATACCGAGAAGGATGGGGGCGTGATCTTCCGGAAGTATTCCCCTATGGGTGATCTGCAGGATTTTGCCGCCCAGATCTGCGAGTCCATCGGCTCCAACACCGGCCGCATTGCGGCGGTTTCCGATCGGGACAGCATCATTGCCCTGTCCGGCGCGCCTAAGCGGGAGCTGATGGACAAGCCCAATTCTCAGGAGCTGGACCGGCTGATGGAGGAACGGAAAAATTACCGCTATGTATCCGGCGGTGAGATGATCAAGGCAACGGAAGCCTCTGACAAGTATCATCTGGGTGTGGCGGCACCGATTTTGTGCCAGGGCGACCTGATGGGCTGTGTGATGCTCCTGATGGGCGAAAACGACACGCCCCTTGCGGAAGCGGACCAGAAGCTGGCACAGACCGTGGCAGGCTTTCTGGGGAAGCAAATGGAAAGCTAAGGCCTGAGTACCTGTCCAATATCTGTTTATCGGGCAGATGCCCGATAAACAGAAATGGGGCGAGAGATTTGTTACAGGCTTGTTGTTTACATAACAGAACGAACGAGGAAAAAATAAAGACAGATTTGGAGGTTTTCCTCCACCGGGAAGGAGAAAATAAGGGACAGTCCGCGTCATATAGGGAAAGCTGCAACAATCGGGGAAGAAAAAGGGGTTGACAGACCGGACCTTATGTGTTATAATTCGTAACCGTGTTGTAACTTTTAGAAATGAAATTGTAATTTTGAGAGGACTGTTATTATGACTGGAACCCGATCCTGGGGTATTCGGCTGATCTGTCTGGTGCTGTGCCTTGGGTGCCTTTTGGGGGCGCTTCCGATGGCAGCTGCTACAGCGGAAGAACTGCCGGAAGAACCGGATACGATTGCTGCCAGCTTTGTTTACGCATCTGCCACCGCCAGAAGCCGCATCATTGGCAGAATGGAGGACGGTACGGAGGTCACTGTCTTAGGAGAAAACGGCGGATATTATAAGATCGACTGCTATGACTTAAATGGCTACATAGCGATTTCTCAGGTGCAGAAAAAAGAAAACGGAAAATACTATGTGTGCTGTGAGGCGGAGTCCTCCCACACCGCAAAAACAGAAATTCGCACTATGGCAGACGCCCTGCTTTTGCGTGCGGCGGTTTTGGAGCTGGCAAAGCAGCAGCTGGGTGACCCTTATGTCTACGGTGCCACCGGCCCCAACGCCTTTGACTGCTCCGGCTTTACCTCCTTTGTGTTTAAGAATAACGGCTATTCTATGGCGCGGCTGTGCAGCGGACAGATGGCACAGGGCATAATCGTGTCTAAGGACGGCCTGCAGGTAGGCGACCTGATTTTCTTCGGGCCCTCTGTAAACGGGGTAAACCATGTGGGTATTTACGCAGGCGACGGACAGGTGATCCACGCCGGCGGCAAGGGAATTTGCTATGCAGAGCTGGACGGAGTGTGGTGCTCCGGCAATTATCTGTGTGCCCGCCGGATCATTACCGTAGGTGATCAGATCACCCAAATTAACCCCACTGTGGCGGCAGATAATCTGATGACCCGCCGGGTGGACACTGCGATCCGCAGTGTAGGCTGAGCATTGAAACGAAAATCAAAAGCACAGGAGGCAGCTCACACGAGCTGCCTCCTGAAATTATTGTTGCATTTTGAATACGGCTGTGCCGGGGGCGCTGACTGCCAGCTGGCTTGCCTGATACAAAATATTGGCGGTATCGGCACGGGTCAGGGTGGCGTTGGCATCCAGAGCGATGCCGTTTTCTGCCAGAACGGTCAGGGCACTTGCCGCCCAGGCAGGAATGTCAGTCTGAGGTTCTTCACAGGAAGAAAGTGCCTGTTGAGAAACAGCCAGGTCCAGTGCGTTCTGCAGCATCACAGCGGCCTCTGCACCGGTAATGGGACTGTCAGCCTGGAAGGTCTCTGTCTGGGGCAGACCGGCGGTCAGACCGGAGCGAATGGCGGCGGTCAAATAAGGTGCAAGCCACCGGGGCGTGTCCTCCGGCAGGTCCTGGGCACTGACTTCTTCTGTGGGAATTTCCAGCGCCTGCACCATCATTGCCAGGAACTGTCCCCGGCTGACTTGCTTATCCGGATAGAAGCAGGTCAGGTTGTTTACCTTTTCTCCTTCAAACAGGCCGGTATTTTTTAGCCACTCGGCTTCAAACCGGCAGTCAAGCTCAGCGGTGTCCGTGTACTGGGCAGCGCTGGTAGGCTTGAGGATCTGGACGGTTACCGTAGCCTCCCGCGAAACATTGCCTGCAGGATCGGTAGCGGTGTAGGTGAAGGAGTCTGTGCCCACCTTATTCTTTTTGGGCGTGTAGACGAAGGACCCATCCTCCCGCAAGGTCACCTCACCCCGTTTGGGTGCGCGGAGCAGGGTGTAGGTCAGCGGCTTTCCCTCCGGGTCGGTTGCCTTCAGCTTGCCTTCGTTGGGAATGTTTTTGTAGGTTTCCACAGCAGAATCCGTGGCAACAGGTGCCTCGTCCTTTTTGCCGCGAATGGACAGAACGGTGGTGGCAGACTGTTCTACCCGGTCTGCGTAAATGGGCAGATAGGTGATCTGCGCCTGACAGTCTTCTTCTGTGCTCAGACAGGAGAAGGTCATCTGCGCTACCTGATCGGATGTGAGGATATCACCCTTTTGCAAAATGCGGTTACCCAGCATCACCGTTCCGGTATGCACCTCCGGCAGACCGGTGATGCAGATGCCCAGCAGGGGATCGTCCGACTGGGAAAAATCATTGGACGAAAAGCAGTAAATGCTGTCGCTGTCTACTTCTGCCGCTGTTACACCGCCGCACAGACAAAGGGCACAGCAAAAAGTAAGCAGCAAACAGACAAAGCGTGTTTGGAACATAATATAACCTCCTGATTTTTGTTTCCGGAGGTATTGTTTGCCATTGGGGTAAAAATTATGCAACAGTGGAAAACTAAATTTGATGGTATGAGGGCGAAAAATGGGGCGTGTTGCAAAATGCGCAAAATCTACGGTAGAATATGTAGGGGCGATTATTAATCGCCCGCGGGCGGTCCGCCCCTACATCCGCAGGATGTAGACAATTGCATAGTTTTAGGGCGCATTGCAGTATTTTGCAACACGCCCGTAAGGCTTATTGTAAGCGGATGCCGCCCTGGGGGCGGATCTTCAGAATATGACAGGCACCGGCACCCAGCACATTTTCCATCCGGCTGACAAACTGCTCCAGCATATCCTCCGGCACAAAGGCCTGCACCGTTCCGGCAAAGCCGCCGCCGTGGACCCGGTAGGCGCCCCTTCCGTTCAGGAAGCTGTCACACAAAGCCAGTGCCACAGCCATTTCCTGCCGGCAGATCCTTCCTGCGGGGGTGATATTTTGCAAATACATCCAGGAGCTTTTGCCGGAGTCCTTGATAATACGCAGAAAAGCATCAAAATCCTTGCTTTTCAGCGCGTCTCTAAGGCAGAAGACCCGCGTTGTTTCCTGATAGAAGTGTATTGCCCGCAGGATCGCCCGGTCGGATACATACCCCCGCAGTCGGGGCAGTGCCGCGAAAAATTCCGCTTCGGGAATTTGACGCAGGACTTCCTTGCCAAAGAAGCTGCACAGCTCCTTCAGCTCGCCGGGAATGGCGGCATATTCCTCTGTCAGACCGGCGTGGTCTGCCCCGGTGTCGATAATGCACAGGGCGTGCCCGGTGGCAGAAAAATCAAAATCGATTTTTTCCACATAGGGCTTTTCAGGATCTTCAAAATCCATAAATACAAGCCCACCCAAGCTAGAGGCTGCCTGGTCCATCAGACCGCAGGGCTTGCCGAAATAAATGTTTTCCACCGTTTGGGCAAGCTGCGCCACCTGCACAGCGGTTAGCTGCTTTTCATAAAACAGTTCATTACAGACCGTTCCCAGCAGCACCTCAAAGGCAGCAGAGGAGCTTAGTCCGCTGCCGGGCAGGACTGTGGAGCGAACGCGCGCATCAAAGCCCTGCAGCTTTGCACCCAGATCCTGAAAGTATGCGCTCACACCCCGCACCAATGCGGCAGTGGTGTTCTTTTCTTCTTCCCGGAAAGAAAGATCGGTCAGATCAATCTCCACAGGGGCGTAGCCCTGGGAAAAAATACGGATCGTATTTGTGCCGTTTAAGGTTACCTCTGCCACGGTTTCCAAATTAACGGCAGCTGCTAACACGGCTCCCCGCTGATGATCCGTATGATTGCCGCAAAGCTCTGTGCGGCCCGGGGCAGAAAACAAAAATGTCTTATTCATATTACAGATTATTGATAAACTTCAGAACGGTATCATTATAATCGTATGTACCCTGCTCATTGCGATGCTCAGAGCCGTTGGTATGCTTGCCGGGCAGCTCCACCAGCTCTACCTTCATATCCGGGCAGAGCTTGCGAAGGCTTGCGTACAGGAGCTTATTTTGCTCCGGACGGCATTTTACATCGTTTGTGTAGTAG